>DATLMC010000038.1:0-14820 GCA_035537435.1 Pyrinomonadaceae bacterium
CATCCGCTCGAACTCGTCGGCGGTGAGCTTGCCCGGCTTGTTGAGGATGTAGTCGGGGACGGCGATCTTGCCGATGTCGTGCAGGAGGGCGCCGGCGCGCAGGGCCTCGACCTCGGCGTCGGCGCAGCCGAGCAGGCGGGCGACGCCGGCCGAGTAGATCTGCACCCTCAGCACGTGCCCGTGGGTGACCTCGTCCTTGGCGTTGATGGCGACGGCCAGCGCCTCGATGGTCTCGCGGTGCGCCTTGTCCATCATGTAGATGCGCTCCTGCTGCGCGCGCTCGATGGCGTCGAGCCGTTCCTGCACGCTGTTGCGGTACTGCCGGTGGCCGAGGTAGAGACCGACGAGGATCGGCGCGCCGATGATGAACGTGACCAGGGCGTTATATTGCAGCGTGATGTAGAGCACGCTCGCCACGGCGCTCGTCGGCAGGAAGTTCGGCACCGCCCACAAGAAATTCTTCTTCCACTGGCGCAGAACAGCGTCGCCCTTGCGCAGCGCGAAGAAGGTCGAGACTAATCCGGTGTTCGCGACGATGTGGACGAGATTCGCCGCGAGCAGCGCGGCGGCGGCGGCGGGGAAGCTGTGGCGGCTGCCGCCCGCCGCGTCGTGGAAGACGTAGCGCAGCACCGCGCCGAGCGTGGTGGAGCTGAGCGCGGTGACGACGCCCATCATCCCGAAGGAGAAGATGTTGCTGGAGGCGCGACGCACGGCGCGGCGCGACGAGATGAAGCCTTCCAGGCCCGCGATGAAGATCGCCGGCGCGGTTCCGTACCAGCACGCGACCAGCAGGACTATCGAGTCCGACGGCGTGAAGATCACCTTCTCGCGCGTGAGCTTCAGACTCGAAGGGATGGGGAAGATGTTCGGGAAGAGGCTCGCGCTCACCACGAGCGGGACGAGGCCCAGGAAGATTAGTTGGTCGCGGAGCGTGAAGTCGAGCGACACGGAGGCGGCGGCGACGAGCCACAGCAGGAGTCCCGCCGCCGTCACCACCGTCAGGAAGGCGCGGAGTCGCGTCTGGTGCTTGGTCGTCTGCTGTTGCTCCATGCTCGGTAGGGGTTTTCGGGGAGAGTCGGGCGGGAGCGCGGGAGTCGCCCCCGCCCGGTGCCTGCGGTTATCGGTGCGGGTAGAGGGGGCTGCTCGTCGAGAGTCGGCGCACGCCGAAGGGGACGGCCTCTTCGCCCTGGATCATCACCAACTCCTCGTTAAACCCGTTGGCGGAAGTGGGGTCAATGACGTTCGAGCCCCAGGTTGACTGCTTGATTAAGCTCCAGCCGTATGCGACGCCGGTCGTGAGCGTGCCGTCGGCCGAGGTGTAAGAGCTGGCGATGGTGATCCCGCTGGCGATGGTGATCCCGCTGGCTATCGTGATGCCGCTCGCGATGGTGATCCCGCTCGCGATGGTAATGCCGCTCGCGATGGTGATGCCGTTCGAGAAGATGTACGTGCCGTCCGACATCATGTAGCCGTCGGCGACGGCGAAGCCGTCTCTGATGACCTGGCCGTTCGACAGCCTGTAGCCGCCCGTGAGTTGCAGCCGATCCGTGAACGCCACGCCCTCGACCCAGACGACGCCGTTGTTGAGCGGGATCGACTCGCCGCCGATTGGTGAGGTCAGTCCGGGGACGGTCGAGTAGGTGGTGTTCTTCGCGGTGATCAGGTTCTCGCCGACGGCCGCGCGGTTGGCGTCCTTGCGGATCGCCTTCGCCACCTGCCTGGCGGCGTTCGCGTTCAACTCGCCCGCGCCCTCCGTGATGAGGCGCTCGGTGGGCGTCATCTGCCCGGTCATCACCATCGCCTCGTAGGCGGGCAGGCGCTGGGCGGTGCGCATCAGCACGGCTTTCACGATCTGCGGCGTGAGCGACGGGTTGGCTTCGAGCATCAGCGCGACCGCGCCGCTGACGGCCGGCGCGGCGAAGGACGTGCCGCTCAGGATCTGGTACGAGCCGTTGGCCCTGGGCGTCGAGTCGCTGATGAGGCCGAGCGAGCCGACGAGACCGCCGATCAGGCCGCCGCCCGAATCGCCGTTGTAAGAGGAGGCGGAAGTCTCGGCCGCGCCGGTGCGGTTGCCGGGCGCGACGAGGTCGGGCTTGACGATGCCGTCGACGAGCGTCGGGCCGCGCGAAGAGTAGCTCGCCACCACGTCGTCCGAGCGCCGGTTCGTCTGCTGCGTGTTGGTCGCGCCGACGGTGATGACTCTGGGCGAGTTGGCGGGCGAGAGGATGCCGCCGTAGATCGTCATACCGTTCGAGTCCTTGCCCCAGTTGCCCGCCGCCGCGACGACGACGATGCCGGCGTCCACGGCGCGCCCCACCGCCTGGCAGAGCGGGTCGGTCTTGTAGCTCTGCGTGATCGCCGTGCCGAGCGAGAGGTTGATGACGCGGATGTTGTAAGTGCTCTTGTTCTTGATGACCCAGTCGATCCCGGCGATGACGTTCGAGACCGTGCCGACGCCCAGCTTGTTCAGGACGCGCACGCTGACGAGGTGCGCGCCCGTCGCGACGCCGCCGTAGGTCTGCGAGCCCGCGTGCTGCGCCGCGTAGTCCTCGCTCGACTGCCCCGTCCCCGCCGCGATCCCCGCGGTGTGCGTGCCGTGACCGTAAGTGTCGACGGTCGAGCCTTCGCCCGTGAAGTCGACGGCCTTCTGGATGCGGTCGTAGGTCGAGACGGCGCGCGTCAGGCCGAGCAGGCCGTACTGCCACTGGTAGCCGGCGAACTCGGCTTTGTCCGTCGGGCTGATGCCGCTGTCGAGGACGGCGATGCCGACGCCGTTGCCCGCGCCGCCGTTCGCCATGCCCTCGTTGCCCGCGGGCAAGACCTGACTCGCGCCCGTCGCCACTTCGACGTGGCTGGTGTTGTCGGTCGCGAGCGTGCGAACCTCGGCGTCCTCCGAGAGCCAGGACAACTCGCCGCTCGCCGCCAGCTCTTCGAGCCGCGCCACGGGCACGTCCGCGACCAGAACGCCGAGCGCGTCCAACTGCCCGCGGACGCGCGCGCCCGTGCCCTGCAACACGGCCCGCGCCTGATCGGTCGCCCCTCCGGGGGGCAGTTGGACGATCACGCGCGTTCGCTCTTCGCCGCCCTCCTGTTGCGACTTGCGTGCGCGTGCGCGCAGCGCGTCCGTCATCTTAACGTTCGGGCGGGAGGCCTTGGGCTCTTTGCCGCGCGCGGCGGGGGCCAGCGCCCCCGCGAGGGGCGACAGGAGCGAGCAGGCGAGCAGAAGGGACAGGGGGGAAGTCCGACGCATTAAATTAATGAACTCCTTCGACGAGCGGGGTGATAAAGTTCGCAGCCGATTCGATCCGCCGGGGCGGAACAAGTGGGGGCGGCATCGTCAAGTAAACAAACGACGTGCCGCGTGCGCGGGAGTTTAAAAGTCTTCTGGAAGTGGAAAAACGTGAGGGAGCCGACGCCCCGCCCGGTTTCGCCTGACCGGGCGGGGTCAGGCTGACCGTTCAAATAGACGCGGGCGGCGGGCTAACTCCCGGAGTGTCTCTGGCAAAAAGCTCTCGCAGGCGTTGCGGCTCTCGCGGGCTTTTCCTCACTGCTGTAGACTGCTTTCGCAATCCGAAGCATCCAAAGATACGTATTTCCGGCGAGACACCGAAGGCATCGGGAGGCGTAGAATGGACAGACGTTTTTTCCTGCAATCCGCCGCGGCGCTGGGGGCCGCCGCGCTCGCGCCGGAGTGGGCTCTCGCGCTGGCGACGAACGACCAGAAGAGCCGGAAGGGCAAGGGTGAGCCGTTGACGAAGATCATCAAGTCGGACGAGGAGTGGAAGCGCGTGCTGACGCCAGAGCAGTACCGCGTGACGCGGCAGGCGGGGACGGAAGCGCCGTATTCGAGCCCGCTCAACGAGGAGCACGGCCGAGGAGTCTTCGAGTGCGTGGGTTGTGAGTTGCCGCTCTTCAACTCGGCGGCGAAGTTCGATTCGCACACGGGCTGGCCCAGCTTCTTCGCCCCCATCTCCAAGCGGAACGTGGTTGAGCACGTGGACAACACACTGGGCATGAGCCGGACGGAAGTTTTGTGCGCGCGCTGCGACGCGCACCTCGGCCACGTCTTCGACGACGGGCCTCGCCCGACAGGCTTGCGCTACTGCATGAACGGCGTGGCGCTGAAGTTCGTCAAAGGCAGTTGACGACGGCCCGCGCGCGCCGGCGTGATCAACAGACGAAGAGCCCGCGCGAGAGTCGCGTCTCGCGCGGGCTCTTCGTCGTTGCTGCCGTGAGCGTCTCTGTCGGAACCGCCTGCCGCAAGCGGGCGGGTCTACCGATTGTTAGATTGCGGATTGCGGATTTTATAGCGATTTGCAGTTGGATGCGACCGGCGTGTGAAGACTGTAGGGGCAGGGCTTGTCCCTGCCCGCTTGGGTCCGGCAGCATCCGGGCAGGGACAAGCCCTGCCCCTACAGCCATTCATCCGGTCGCACTCATGTGCAAAACGCTATAAGCAGGGAGCTTGGGTGCTTTTCAATCCGCATTCCGCATGCCTGTGACCCGCTCGCTTGCGGCAGGCGGTTCCGACTCGTTAACGTCCCTGCTGTGCGGAGGCGATCTTGGCGAGGGCGACGGTGAGCGCCGCCGCGCCGAGCGTTTTAACGAGCTGCGGGTGCTGCGCGTAGAAGTTGCTCGCCATGTCGACGACCGAAGGGTCGCGCTGCTCCGCCTGCTGCGCGATCTCCTGCACGGCTTCGGGCGGGATTTGCTGCGCCACTTCGGGCGACACTTCCTGCCCGCCGCCGCCGAGCAGCCCCGCGAGACCCGACGCGCCGTGGCGCGCGAGTATCTGCGAGACGATGGTCGGCCCCGCCGCGCTGATGAGCGTGCCGAGGAGTCCCGCGCGCTGATACCCGCTCGACTGACCGAAGAGCTGCGAGATCATCTGCGGGAACGGCGGCGTGTCGTTCGAGCGGAACGCCGCGGCGAGACCGTCCGCCACGGCCGAGTGCGGCGCGGCCTGCGCGAATTGGTCGAAGTGATCCTCCGCCTGATCCGGCGCGGCCTGCGCGCCCGCGCCCGAATACTGCTGCAAGAGGTTGCCTATCTGATCCATCCAGCTCATCGGTCGTCACCTTTCGTCAGAGAAAAAAAGTAGCGGCGGCGGTCGTGCGATGACACGAACGCCGTGCGGAATCTAAGGGGGCCGGGGAACGCTCGGAAGTTTACTCCGATCACGCGCCGCGCGCGAACTCTTCGGCGAGGCCGCGTCTAGCGTGGCGGGGGAGTCGCCGCGGTTCTCGCCGCGGGCGGCGCGGTCTGCTCCGACGGCGCGAGGCGCGAAGGGTCGGGCGCTTCGGGCGAGCTGTGCGTGTGGACGATCTTCCAGCCGTTGTTGATGAGGCGGAAGACGACCGTCAGCCGACCCGTCGAGGCTTCCTGCGCGCCGCGGAACTCCTGCGACTGACGCCACAGGCACGTGACGACCGCGCCCGCCGGGCCGAGCATCTGAACCCTCACGTCGCGCGCTTCGATCTTCACGTCCTTCGCTTCGGGGTACGAACTGGCGCGGTTCGAGCGCACCTGCGCCCACCCGCGCGTGACCGTGCCGTTGTTGTTGAAGACGGTGAGCTGCGGCGAGTTCCAGTAGAGCGACATCACTGCGTCCACGTCCGAGCGCTCGATGTTCTTGAGGAGCGTGTCGAAGACGGCGCGGACGGCTTGCGCGCCCGGCTCCGCCGCCGCCGCGCGGGCCTGTCCCGCCGCCGCGCCCGTGCGGCGCGAGCGCGTCCGCGGCGCGGACTCTTCCGCGGCGGGCGTCTGCTCTTCGCGCGCCCCGCTCGCGTCGGGCGTCGCCGTCGGCGTCGCGCGCGCGCGCGGGGTCGCACGCGGGATCGGGCGGCGCGGCGGCGCGGCGTTCGTGTTCCGGGTCGTCGAGCTGTTCGTATTCTGCGCGGCGGCGTTCGCGGCAAGCGCCAACGCCAGCGCGAGCGAGGCTGAAAATTTTTTACTCACCAGGACTACCTCACGACTAACCAACTCGCACGCGACTGCGACTCGCACCCGCGCCGGTTAAATGTTTCAGACGAGGCTCGCGGCGGCGCGCAGGCGGCGCGCGGCGTGCGACTGCCCGACCGCCTCGAAGACCTCGAACATGGAAGGCCCAACCGCCTGACCCGTCAGCGCCGTGCGCGAGGCGTTGATGAGCAGCCCGGCCTTGACGCCCGATTCTTCGGAGAACGCGCGCAGCTCGGCCTCGACCGACGCGGCGTCGAACGCCTCCAGCTTTTCGAGCCGGTCGCCGAGCGCGGGCAGCAGCTCTTTCAGACGCGGCTCCTTCTTCAAATTCTTCGCGACCGCCGCCGGGTCGAACTCGATGTCGTCCGAGAAGTAGGCGCGACCCTGGCCGGAAAAATCTTTGAGCGTGTAGAAGCGCTGGCGGATCAGGTCGACGGTTTTGGCGAACCACTCACCCCGCGCGCCTTCGTACTCGTCGCGCCACAGCCCGGCGGACTCGAACTCGGCGCGCACCATCGGCAGCAGCTCCGCGAGCGGGAGCGTGCGGATGTACTCGGCGTTCATCCAGAGCGCCTTCTGATCCGTCCACTGGCGCGGGTCCGCGTCGGAGAAGTTGAAGACGGCGGGCGAGCGGTGGATGCCTTCGAGCGTGAACTCTTCGACCAGCTCTTCGAGCGACATGATCTCCTGCTCTGCGCCTTCGGGCGACCAGCCGAGCAGGGCGAGGAAGTTGCGGAACGCGGCGGGGATGAAGCCGCGGTCGCGGTAGGTCGTGAGTGAGACGACTTCGCCGTGCTTGCGCTTCGAGAGCTTCGCCTTGTTCGGCGCGAGGATGAGCGGCAGGTGCGCGAAGCGCGGGACTCGCGCGCCCAGAGCCTCGTAGATCAGAACCTGCTTGTGCGTGTTCGTCAGGTGATCCTGCCCGCGGATGACGTCCGTGACGCGCATCTCGATGTCGTCGCAGACGACCGAGAGGTTGTAGAGCGGGTGGCCGTCGGAGCGGATGAGCACGAGGTCTTCGATCTCCGAGTAGTCGCGCTCCTGCTCGCCGTAGACCGCGTCCGCGAAACGCGAGCGCCCCTCGCGCGCGACCTTCAGGCGCACCGCGAACGGCTCGCCCGCCGCCGCGCGGCGCCCCGACTCTTCCGCCGAGAGATCGCGGAACGGGTTACTGCGGTGATCCGTGCCTTCGGTCGAGGCGTGGCGGGCGCGCTCGGCGATCTCCTGCTTGACGTTCCGGTCGGAGCGCTCCTCCTTCGGCGTGAAGTCGCGGTACGCCCTGCCCGCTTCGACCAGCGAGAGCGCCGCCGCGCGGTGCTTGTCGGCGTTGGCGGACTGGAAGACGAGCCCCTCGTCGAAGTCGAGACCGAGCCACGAGAGCCCCTCCAGGATCGAGCGCGTCGATTCGTCGGTCGAGCGCTGCACGTCCGTGTCCTCGATGCGGAGGAGGAACGTGCCGCCCGTCTTGCGCGCGTAGAGCCAGTTGAACAGCGCGGTGCGCGCCGCGCCGATGTGCAGGTAGCCGGTCGGTGATGGTGCGAAGCGGACGCGGACGGACATGTTAAAGCCGTGACAGGTAAACCGTGACAGGTGACGAGTAAATCCGAGAGCTTGTCTTTACCTGTCACCCGTCAACTGTCACCCGTCACTCCTTTTTTCAGCTCTTCGATCTGCCGGCTCAGCTCGTCGAGGCGCGCGAGCACTTCGCGGTGCTGGCGCGTGTCGGCGTCGGGCGTCTTGCCCTTGATGAAGAAGACGCCGCCGGGCTCCAGCACGCAGGTCTCGATCTCTTCGAGGGCGTCGAAGCCCTGTCGGTGCGCGACCGTCAGCAGTTCCGACTCCGTCAAAAGCTCGCGCGCGAGCGCTTCGCGGTCGAGCACGCCGCCCGCGACGAGCGTCGCGGGCGAGCCTTCGAGAATCTGATCGAGACGCTTGTGCTTGAACAGGAAGCGCACGACGAGGTAGTTCGCCGAGAGCAGCGTCGCCGCGCCGACGATGCCGCCCGTCACGGAGTTGTCCGCGCCGATGACGGCGTTCTGCACCGAGTTCGACAAGAGCAGCAGCACGACCAGATCGAACGGGTTGAGCTGCGCCAGCTCTCTCTTGCCGAAGACTCTCAGCAGCACGACCAGGAGCGCGTAGACGGCGAGCGTGCGCAGGACCTTCTCCGCGACCGAGACGGCGGAGTCCTGCGCGTGCAGCCAGAACATGTTGCGCCACAGCGACTGATCCCACAGCCACGGCGCGGCGGACGAGATCATGCCGCCACCTCAACAAGCGAGACGGAGGCGTCGTTGCGTCTCGCGTCTTCAACGACCGGCCGTCGCGCCAAATAAAATAAGGTTACTTGAACCGTTGCAATCCAAGTAACCCTCCCGGTCTTCGCGGGCGCATGATAACTGGCGGAGATGACAGGATTCGAACCTGCGATAGGCTTTTGACCTATAACGGTTTAGCAAACCGCCGCCTTCAGCCACTCGGCCACATCTCCGCGCGAGACTACTGCCCCTTCAGGCGAAACGATATTCTAGCCCGCGAACCTCGATTGTCAAGCAGGGGCTCGAACCGCCGTCTCTCAGGAAAAACCTGTGCGCGACCCCTCGCGGCGCAGTGGTAGAATTCTTATGCCCGATATGTTTGTCATTTGGCGATCATCCGTCAGCAGGAGATTCCTCACATGACTAAGCCATCGAAAACCCAGACCGTCGTCATGGTCAGCAGCACCGCGCGCGACTTGCCGGAGCACCGTAAGGAAGTGTTGGACGCGTGTCTCCGGCAGGGAATGCTCCCCCTGATGATGGAACACCTGCCCGCCAGCGACGCCGAAGCGATCTCGGCTTCGCTCAAGCTGGTGGACGAGGCGGACATTTACGTCGGCGTCTTCGCGCACCGCTACGGCTACGTGCCGAAGGGGAACAACCCGCGCCAGATATCCGTCACCGAGATGGAATACGACCGCGCCGTCGAGCGCAACATCCCGCGCCTCATCTTCGTGATGGACAAGACGCACCCGCTTACGATTGACGACGTGGAGCAGGGCGAAGGCGCGGTCAAGCTCAAGGCGTTCAAGGAGCGCGTGCAGACGGAGAACATCGTCAACTTCTTCAACTCGCCCGCCGACCTGCGCGCCCACGTCATCAACAGCCTGTCGCAGCACCGTCAGCCCGACCTTGAAACGTTCCACTACGTCAGCGACATCCCCGCGCCTCCCGAAGCCTTCATCGCGCACCCCTACACGCTGCTGCAAACGCACCGGCTCGTCGGTCGCCAGCCCGAACTCAACCTGCTGACCGACTGGATCGCCAAGCCTGACTCGGAAGTTTACAAAGCACACGTCCTCAACGTCGTCGCCGTTTCTTGAAGAAGAACTCCCCGCGCTCGTGGCGTTGGCTGAGTTGCGGCGGCGGCAGGGGGATTTGAAGGCGGCGCGTGAGTTGCTGGATGATGTGTGGGAAGCGGCGGAGCGGGGCCGTATCCGTTGTTTCATGCGGACGCGTGCAACGTACTGGCGCAGATCGAGCGTGATGCGGGCGAGCGCGTGAAGGCGGTTGAGGCGGCGGGGCGGGCGTATCGGTTGGCGTGGTGTGATGGGCCGCCGTTCGCGTATCACTGGGGGTTGGAGAAGGCGCGGGCGTTGTTGAAGGAGTTGGGGGCGGGGGAGCCGGAGATGCCGGCGTTCGATGAGTCGAAGTTTGAGCCGATGCCGGAGGTGGAGATCGATCCGGCGGACGAGTTCGGGGCGGGGAATGGGGTGAGCGCGGAGTAAGATGTGTGAGGGCTCGACGGATACTTAGAGCGCATCACAAAATTGTAGGGGCAGGGCTCGCATCGAGACTTTGCAGCGGACTCTGATATTTATGGTAGGGTAATGACCAAGTTGAGTCTGACGCGGAGAAAGTTTTTGCAGGGGTTGGCGGCGGCGACGGTCGTCGGGGCGGGGTTGGGCGTGGGCGTCGCTTACCCGTTCGACTACGAGTTGACGGAGACGGAGGTCTTCATCCCCGGATTGCCCGCCGCGTTCGAGGGTTTCCGCGTCGCGCAGTTGTCGGACGTGCATCACAGCTCGCTCGTGCCGCTGGCGGAGGTGCGGCGCGCGGTCGCGCTCACGCAGTCGACGAATGCCGACGCGATAATGTTGACGGGCGATTACACGACGAAGGAGCGCAGGTTCATCGAGCCGTGCGCCGAAGAATTGAGTAGGCTGACCGCGCCCGCGGGCGTGTGGGCGGTGCTCGGCAACCACGATCACAACACGAATGGGCTCGCGACGCGGCGCGCGCTCGAACGCCGCGGCGTTAATGTGATGACGAACGTGAACACGCGGCTTGCGCGCGGGGGCGAGGAGCTTCAGCTCGTCGGCGTCGACGACTGGTCTTGGAACCAGACCGACTGGGAGCAGGCGTTCAAGGGCGTCGACCGCCAGCGCCCCTCGCTGCTGCTCTCGCACCAGCCGCGCGTGCTGGACTTGCCGCAGACCGAAGGCGTCTCGCTGATCCTGAGCGGGCACACTCACGGCGGGCAGGTGCGCCTCCCCGTCGTCGGCTCGCCCGCCGCGCTGATGGGCGAGGACTTCAAGTACCTGCGCGGCCGCTTCGTGCGCGACGGCAGGCAGCTCTACGTCACGCGCGGCACGGGCGTCATCGGGCTGCCCGTGCGCATCGGCGCGCGACCCGAAGTCGCCGTCTTACGGCTGCGGCGCACGCAGCCGTAAGACGGGTGGCTGAGACCGATGCGTTAACATCGCGCGCCGCCACGCGACTCGAAACATTTCGGAGGTCTGGGATGAGGAAGGCAATCTGTTGTGCGCTCCTGGCGTCGGCCGCCGCCGCCGGTCTGTGGGGCGGCGCGGCGGCGCAGCAGATCGCGGGCTCGGAGTCGCCGGCGGAACTTTTCCGGAAGGTCGAGAGTTACCCGCAGCGCAGGCGGGATGAGCTGCGGGCGCAGGGCAGACGGATTGACCGCGAGACGGGCGACAAGATCGAGCGCGAGCGGCGCGACCTCGCCGCGCGCCACGCCGCACACCTCGCCGCGCGCCCTGATCTCGCCGCGGGCGATCTCTACTACCTCGGGCTACTCTACAACTACGCCGAGCGCCGCGACGACGCGCTCGACGCGCTGCGCCGCTTCATCGCGGACGAACGCGCGCCGCGCGAAGGCGCGGACGTGCAGCTCGCCCGCTCGCTCGTCGCCGTCTACGCAGCGCAGCGCGGCAGCTTCGACGAGGCCGAGCGCGCGCGCGCGGACTTCCTCGCCGCCGAGCCGAAGACGCCTTTCAAGGTCTATCAGATCGAGCTTGAGTTCGGCGCGGCCTACTTGAAGGCGAAGCAGTACGACCGGGCCGCCGAGCGCGCGGCGGGAGCCCTCCGCGCGGCGAAGTCGCTTAAACCCGATGACGTGCCGGCCGGGGCGCGCATCGACGCGCTCATCTTCAACGCGGGCGACGCGCGCGCCTCGGCGCAAGCCTCCGCCGGTCGCGCGTCGGAAGCTCGTGCGACGGTCGTCGAGCTGTACCGCATCGCGCTCGCACTGCCGTCGGCGAACCTCCACGAGTTAATCAGGCACAGGTACGCGGACAAGTCGGGCGAGATCGACCGGGCAGTCGAGGAGGCGGCGCGGGAGAGCACGGCGACGCCGCCGGAGTTGAAGGTCGCGGAATGGATCGAGCAACAGCCGGTCAAGCTGTCGGAGTTGCGCGGGCGGGTCGTGCTGGTTGATTTCTGGTACGACTGGTGCGGCTGGTGCGTCGCCGCGTTCCCCGTGATGTCGGGCTGGCACGAGAAGTACAGGGACGCGGGGCTCGTCGTCATCGGCGTGACCGACTTGCAGGCGACGAACGGCGGCGGCGAAGGGGCCGCGAACAAGCTCGCGTTCCTCCGAAAATTCAGGCGCGAGCAGCGGCTGCCCTACGGCTTCGCGGTCGCGGAGGGCGCGGCCGACAACATCCCCGCCTACGGCGTCTCGATCTTCCCGACCTCCGTGCTCATCGACCGCCGCGGCGCGGTGCGACTGATCAGCGTGGGCGGCAGCCCCGCGGAACTGAAACGCATCGGCGACATGATCGACAAGCTCGTCAAAGAACCCGCCTCGTGAGTCGCATCGCTGCGTGACTCGAACCCGGAATGCGTCGCATAGCTTCCAGCCTTTTGCGCCTTGGCGTGAGAATATAGCGTTTTGCGAACGAGCTAATTGTAGGGGCAGGGCTCGTCCCTGCCCGCGAGCGAGCTGTAGCTCGCTCAACCGATCCACGATCACCCGACGCCTAATGAGCGCGACTCCATCGTTCGCGCTCGCGCTCTCATGCGGGCAGGGACGAGCCTGCCCCTACGGTCATCGGCATCGGTCGCACTCAACTGCAAAACGCTGTATTCTCACGCCAAGGCGCTGGAGACGCAAAGATAAACGCACAAAGCTTTTGCGACGAGCTCTTATTTCTTCTGCCTCACGTCGTAGGCGTAGATCGTGTCCTGATCGCGCAGGTAGAGCCGCCCGCCCGCGATGACGGGGTGCGTCCACGTCGGCAGAGAGCCCTGCTGGATGCGGAAGCGTCCCTTCTCGCTGTAGCCCGCGGGCGTCGCCTCGACGAGGCCGACCACGCCGTTCTCGCTGAAGGCGTAGAGCATCCCGTCGGCGTAGACGAGCGAGCCCTTGCCGACGCTGCGGTCGCGCCACGCGACCTCGCCCGTGTCGAAACGCATCGCGGTCAGGATGCCGCTCGAAAAGCCGTAGAGGTGATCGCCGACGAGGATCGAGCTGCTGTGGTGGTTGCGCATCTCCCTGGTGAAGTAGACCTCCTGCGCCGTCGTCGCGCCCTTCGCGTCCGCCTTGATCTCGACGAGCCCGCCGCCCGTGCCGTAGTCCGACGAAATCCAGACGCGGTTGCCGCGCGCGACCGGCGTCGCGACGTTGGCGGTGCCGTTCGACGCGCGGCCGTACTCCCACAGAAGTTTTCCGTCGCTCAGGTCGAGCCCGATGGCCCGGCGCGAGGTGAAGAAGACGACTTGCGGTTTGCCGCCGACCTCGACCGTGATGGCCGACGAGTAGCCCGGCGCGTCGCTCTGGCTCTTCCAGAGGAGCGTGCCGTCGCGCTTGTTGAGCGCGACGACCGAAGCCCCGGCCCCGCCCGCGTTGACCAGTAATTTCTCGCCGACGACGAGCGGCGACTCGCTGATGCCCCAGCCGATGTTCTCGCCGCCGAACTTCTTCAGCACGTTCATCGTCCAGACGACCTTGCCCGTCTTCGCTTCGAGCGCGGAGAGGTCGCCGTTGCCGCCGAGCGCGTAGAGGCGTTCGCCGTCGACGGTCGGCGTGCCGCGCGGGCCGTCGCCGCGGCTGTCGCGGTAGGCCGTGCCGTGCGGCGTCGCCCACGCCTCCTTGCCCGTCGCGGCGTCGAAGGCGATGACGTACTCGCGATCACCGCGCAGGCCCATCGTGTAGATGCGCCCGCCGGAGACGGCGAGCGAGGAGTAGCCCGCGCCCGCCCCCTGCGCCTTCCACGCGAGCGGGGGGCCTTCCGCCGCCCACTGCTTCAAGAGCCCCGTCTCCTTCGAGACGCCGTCGCGGTTCGGGCCTCGCCACTGGTTCCACTCACCCGCCTGCGCCGCTGCGGCGGCGCAACACGAGACGACGAACAGCGCGCACAGCGCGGTCTTGACGAACAGGATTCTCATATCGATCTCCTTCTTCAACTCGGAAAGACCCCGTCGGGCGGGGAGACCGCCTCTCGACGTACGGACGATAGCGGGGGAGACTCGGCGTTGGTGAACGCGTGCGCGCGACCCTGCGTGAAAAAGACTCTTCCGTTGGTGGCTGCGATCAGTCCGGTCGGGCGCGTCGAGATTATAAACGTAACCGAGCCCGAAAAGGTTGTCGGGAGTGATTTTCTGCGGAGATTTCAGCCCGCGCTGGGGAGGGCCGAAGGGGCTCGCCGCCGGGGCGTTCCTTGACTCTGTAAACCCGCGCCTTTATCATCTGAGTTTCGGCTCACGCCCGAATTTGTCACCGTAGAGAGTCATGTTCGAGTCACTGTCCGACAAGCTGAAGCGCGCCCTGAAGAACCTGCGCGGCGAAGGTGTGCTCACCCCGGAGCACGTCGACGCGGCGCTTCGCGAAATCCGCATGGCGCTCCTCGAAGCGGACGTTAACTACAAGGTCGCGAAGGACTTCATCGCGGCGGTCAAGGCGAAGGCCGAGGGGCAGCAGGTCTGGCAGGAGCTGAAGCCGTCGGAGCAGGTCGTCAAGATAGTCTTCGACGAGCTGACGGAGCTTCTGGGCGGCACCTCCTCGCGGCTGGTCTTTACGAAGACGAGCCCGAACGTCGTGATGATCGTCGGCCTGCAAGGTTCGGGCAAGACGACCTCGACGGGCAAGATCGCGCTCTGGCTCGCGAAGAATCAGGAGCGCAAGCCCCTGCTCGTTTCGACGGACGTGAACCGCCCTGCGGCGCGCGAACAGTTGAAAGTGATCGCGCGTGCGACGGGGCAATCGATCTTTGAAATGCCGGAGTCGAACAATCCGGTTGAACTCGCGCGCGAGGCTTACAGGCACGCGCAGCAAACGGGCTACGACACGCTTTTGATTGACACCGCCGGACGACTCCACATCGACGAAGAGTTGATGGACGAGTTGAAGCAGATCAAGGCGGAGACGCATCCCGTAGAAGTCCTGTTCGTGGCGGACGCGATGACGGGACAGGACGCGGTTAAATCGGGCGAGCAGTTTCACGCGCAGGTCGGCGTGACGGGCGTGGTCTTGACGAAGATGGACAGCGATGCGCGCGGCGGCGCGGCGCTCTCGATCAAACAGGTGACGGGGCAGCCGGTGAAGTTCGTCGGCGTTGGCGAGAAATACGACGCGCTCGAA
>DATLMC010000039.1:0-45658 GCA_035537435.1 Pyrinomonadaceae bacterium
CGCCGCGCCGCGTCAGACAGCGCGCGCCGCACCTCGTAGCCCGCGCCCGCGAGGCGGGAGGCGAACGCCGCGCCCGCCGCGCTCGAATCGCAGACGAGCACGCGCCGCGCCGGCGCGCGGCCCGCCTCGCGCGGCGTCTGACCCGGAACTGTGCCGTTCGGCATCGCGTCTTCGACCGGCTCACAAGTCTCGAAGCGTGCGCGGCGCGTGGCGTCGCGCGCCCGTCTAGCCCGACGCGCGCCATCATACCTAAACATTCACCGCGCCGAAAACGGCGACGGGCGGCTCGCCGTCAGTGCGCGAGCCGCCCGTCAATCGAACCTCAACGCGCGCCCCGGTCGTGCGCGCTAATCGTCTCACTGGCTGACGAGGATCAGTCTGCCGTCGGGCAGGCGCACGGCGTAGGCGCTGCGCTCGTAGAGGGGTTCGGCCGACGCCGTGCTGTTCGCGGCGGTCGCCTCGGCGAGCGTCCGGGGGACGGCGACGCGCGCGATCTCAGGGTTGCGCATCAGGCTGTAGCGCTCGCCGATGCGGCGGACGTAATCGCGCGTCTCGCGGTAGGGCGGCACGCCGCTGTACTTGTCGACCGCGCCCTCGCCAGCGTTGTAGCCGGCGAGCGCGAGGCGCACGTCGCCGCCGAAGCGGTTGAGGAGGAAACGCATGTAGCGCGCGCCGCCCTCGATGTTCTGGCGCGGATCCCAGATGTTCTGAACGCCGAAGCGCGCGGCGGTCGCGGGCATCAACTGCATCAGGCCCCGCGCGCCCTTGTAAGACATCGCGCGCGGCTTGAACGACGACTCCTGGTGCATCGTCGCATAGAGCAGGACGGGATCGACGCCGTGGCGCTTGCCGGATTCGACGATGTATGAATCCACCTTCGAGTCGCCCGTCGTGAAGCCGTCGAGCGAATCGCTCGCGGTCATCGGCAGACTCTGCGAGCCCGTGTGGGCGTAAGAAGTGAGTCTGACGCGCGGGGCGGAGCGGGCGAGTTCGGCGCGGTGGAGCGGCGTCAGGCGGAAGTTGCGCGCGGCGGGCGCGGGCGTCGGCTCGACGCGCACGCCGTTCTCGAAGGCGAAGTTGTCGAGGGTGGGACGCGCCGCGGGCGTAGTCTGCGCCTGGGAGAGGGAAGCGCAGGCGAGCAGTAGCAGCGCGGAGGCGACGAGGGGGAATAACTTTTTCATAAGACTAGCGAGGTCTGAAGACGCCCCGGATCGTTCGGCGATCGAGGTCGGTAAAGATTTCCGCGGACGGCTCGGCGCGCGGCGCGCGCCTGTCGTCGCTCGGAAAACTTTTCATCTGGAAATTATCGGAGGTGAGGCGGGCGCCGCTTTCGCGTCGTCCCGATTTTGGGGCGCGCCCTCTGTGAAAAGAGGTCGCACAAGCAGAGTATCACACGGCTCGAAAGGGCGGCAATGAGTTTCGCCGCGCCGCGGAAACCCGCGAAAATGTGGGTAAAAACGCGTAAAAAGGGCGGCCCGGCGCAACCCCCCGGCAAACCTCTTGACGGAGGGTGTATGATGCTTATCGTTTTAACCCCTGTGACCCCTCACGGTCACACAACCCTCAAGCGCCTCACGCGCTCAAAAAATTAAGGAGCTAACGCACATGAGACACCTCATCCTGTCCGCGTCCCTGCTCGCCCTGCTCTTCGGCGGCGGCGCGCTCGCACAGAACACCAACACTTCCATGTCCGCCGCCAAGCCCGCGAACTCGAACGCGCGCGCGCCGCGCAAGTACGCGCCGATCTTCCGCGCCTCGAAAGATCAGATCAAACAGGCGCAGACCATCCTCAAGCAGCGCGCCTTCTACGCGGGCGACGCCACGGGCAAACTCGACGACGCCACGCGGGAGGGGCTCAGAAAGTACCAGCAAGCCGAGAGCATGAAAGTGACCGGCACGCTTAACGGCGCGACGGTCGAGAAGATGAACATCCAGATGACCGACAAGCAGAAGGAGACCTGGATGAAGATTCAGGCTTCGGCGAACGCCAACACGAAATAGGCTCGCGGGCGTTCGGCTCGATACAACAGGAGAGCGCGGCGACTTGATGGTTATCACCAAGTCGCCGCGCTCTCTTACCTTCTCACGAAGGACGGACTCGCCATCCGTGCCGTCACATTTTAACTCGCGGCCTGCGCCAGCATCTTCTCGACGACGCCGTAGCTCGCCGCGAGCGCGTCCGCCAGCTTGTCGGGCTGCGAGCCGCCGCCCTCCGCCATGTCGGGCTTGCCGCCGCCGCGCCCGCCTACCATGGGCGCGAGTTCACGTATCACCTGCCCGGCGGGCACGCGCCCCTGCAAGTCTTTCGACGTGCGGACGATGATCGAGACCTTGCCCTCGTCGCGACGCCCCAACACGATGACGCCGGATTTAACGCGCGCCAGCAAGGTGTCCGACAACTGCCGCAGGCCCGCCGCGTCCAACTCGCTCGCCTCGCGGGCGAGCACCTTCACGCCCGCGACCTCGCGCGCCTCGTTGCCGTTCCCGGCGGACGCGCCGACGGCCCCGCTCGCGAGCCTCTGTTTCAGCTCCTCGGCCTCGCGCCGCGCGCGCTTCAGCTCGTCCTGAAGACGCTCGACCGTCGCCGGCAGGTCGCCGCGCGTCGCGCGCAGGTTCGACGCGACCTGATCGACCAGAGCCTCGGTCTCGCGGAAGCGCGTCAGCGCGTCCCAGCCCGTGACGGCGCGGATGCGGCGCGTGCCCGAAGCGATGGACTCGTCGCTCACGATCTTGAAGAGACCGATGTCGCCGGTCGAGCGCACGTGCGTGCCGCCGCACAGCTCCTTCGAGAAGACGCCCTCCAAGCCCGGCACGGAGAGAACGCGCACCTTCTCGGCGTACTTCTCGCCGAAGAGCGCCATCGCGCCCGACTGCATCGCCTCTTCGAGCGCCAGCTCGTCCGTCCGCACCTGCTCGTTGCGCAGGACGTGGTAGTTGACGAGACGTTCGACCTCGGCGATCTCGTCGCGGGAGAGCGGCTGGAAGTGGGTGAAGTCGAACCGCAAAAAGTTCGGCGCGACGACCGAGCCCGCCTGCTTGACGTGCGTGCCCAAGACCTCGCGTAGCGCCGCGTGCATCAGGTGCGTCGCCGTGTGGTTGCGCCTGGTCGCGTCGCGCTTCTCGACATCGACCCGCGCGGAGACCGTGTCGCCGACCTTCAAGCTACCCTTTTCGACCTTGACCTTGTGGACGATCAACCCCTGCGCGGGCGAGAAAGTGTCTTCGACTGAGGCGTATGCGCCCTCGCCGATGAAGACGCCAACGTCGCCGACCTGCCCGCCGCTCTCGGCGTAGAACGGCGTGTGATTCAACACGGCTTCGCCTTCGTCGCCTTCGTTCAAGGCTCTGACTTCATCATCGCCCTTGATCAAGGAAACGATTTTTGAAGCTTCAACTGACGTTGTTTCATAACCTTTGAACTCTGAGCGCGTATCCGTGCGGCGTGAGAGCGCGACGTAAACCGGCTTCGATTTTTTGCGCTCTGATGTATGCGCTTCGGATTTGTTTTGCTGGAGGTCTTTTAATTGCTCCTCAATCAATTTTCTGAACTCGTCTTCGGTGATAGCTCTAAAGCTTTCAGAACTGTAAGTAGTTTGATCGGTTTCCCATCTTTGCCAGAACAGATGATTACCTTGTGACAAAATCACATACATCAAATCAACCGGAGTTCCGAAAGTGTCGTAGAGTTTTGCAAGCTCCACGAGATGAACTATAACTTTGCCTCTTTCTTCACGATAATTAGCAGCAATAAGTTCATCAAGCTTCTTCAACCCAACTGTTAGCGTTGCGCCGAAGCGCTCCTCCTCGAAGCGCACCATCTTCTCGATGAAGCCGCGTTGCGCTTCGAGTTCGGGGAAAGCCTCGTTCATCTGATCGCAGACGAAGTTCGTGACCTCGTTGAAGAACAGGCCGTCGAAGCCGAGCGTGTGTCGCCCGTGGTAGATGGCGCGGCGCATGATCTTCCTCAAGACGTAGTTGCGCCCTTCGTTGCCGGGCAGAATCCCGTCGGCGATGGAGAAGGCGGTGGCGCGCGCGTGGTCGGCGATGACGCGCATGGCGAAGCCCTCCTGCGTGTCAGGTTCGTAGGCGCGGTCGGCGAGCTTCGCGGTGAACTCGACGATGTCCTTGATGAGATCGGTGTCGTAGTTCGACTTCACGCCCTGAAGGACTACGGCGAGGCGTTCGAGCCCCGCGCCGGTGTCGACCGAAGGCGCGGGGAGCGGTTCGAGTCTGTACTGACCTGCGCCGGCCTCGACGCGGTTGTACTGCATGAAGACCAGATTCCAGATCTCCATCGTCGTGTCGCCAGGCCCGTTGACGAGATCGGCGCGGTTGAACTCGGGGTCTTCCGGGCGCTCGCCGAGGTAGTAGTTGATCTCGGAGTTGGGGCCGCAAGGACCCGTCTCGGCCATCTGCCAGAAGTTGTCCTTGCGCCCGAAGCGCAGCACGCGCTCAGGTCGCGCGCCGGCTTCGATCCACAACCTTTCGGCCTCTTCGTCCGCCGGGACTTCGTCGTCGCCGCCGAAGACGGTGAACCACATCCGCTCGGTGTCGAGCTTCAAGACGTTGACGAGGAAGTCCCAGGCGTACTGGATCGCCTCGCGCTTGAAGTAGTCGCCGAAGGAGAAGTTGCCGAGCATCTCGAAGAAGGTGTGGTGGCGCGCGGTCTTGCCCACCTCGTCGAGGTCGTTGTGCTTGCCGCCCGCGCGGATGCACTTCTGCGACGAGCAGGCGCGCGCGTAGTTGCGCCGCTCGTTGCCGAGGAACACGTCTTTGAACTGGTTCATCCCGGCGTTGGTGAAGAGCAGCGTCGGGTCGTTCGCAGGCAGAAGCGGGCTCGAACGCACGCGGGTGTGTTCGTGCTGCTCGAAGTAGCGGAGGAAGGTTTCTCTGAGTTCGTTTCCCGTCATAGTCATAAGTCACAAAGCAAGACCGCGAATTTCAGGCGCGTCGGAAACCGAAAGTTTAACACGCGGGGCGCGGGCGGGCGAAACGGGCGGAAACTCTGCGCGGCGGAGAACCCGCCGGCGGAAATTTACGGCCGGCAAATTTGCGCCGGAGAAGATGTAGGGGCAGGGCTTGTCCCTGCCCGCAGCGAGCGGCAGCTCGCTCACACGATCCGCCCTCATCCGACGTTGAATGATGAGATTCGCGCTGTCGCGCGGCGGGCAGGGACAAGCCCTGCCCCTACATTAATCCGCGATGTTGCTCGTTTCTGTTAACGCTTTTTTTTGCGGCGGGTCGCGTGGGCGCGTCTGATCTCGTCGTGCTTCGCCATGCCGGGTAGCTTGTCGGGCAGGTCTAATTCGTCGTCAACGAGGGCTTCCATGTGGACGCCGGCCGCGTAGGTATATCGCAGGAGAATTATCAACGGCGGGTCGCTCACTCCCGATTCATACTTGGAGATTTGCGTATAAGGGATGAGGTCTTCGACGCCGAGCCGTTTTAACATTGCCGTCTGAGAAAGCTCTAGCGCATCTCTTATCTGCAACAGCTTCCCGCCGAGTCGCTCTTGTTTTGGTCGCGGTTTTGCTCCCATCAGGCGCGACCTCCTGATGGAGCAAAGGCGGCAAATGACTTACCTCTATCGCTAAACTGCAATAGACTGGTCTTGCGTAACCGTCTCGCCGTGAGTGTGAACCTTTCTTACTCAACGGCGATGCTCATCACTCGTCGATCCGTGAGGGTGAGCCGCGCATTAGCCGTCGCCGGTTGTCAAAGACTAGAGCGCGCGCATCATACCAGAGTGCGCGCCCGCCGCGCACCGCCTCATGCCCTCACCTGAGACGCAGCAACGAATCCTCTACGCCGGCAACGACCTCGCCCTCTTAACATTCCTGCGCCACGCGCTCGCACAACAGAACCGCGCGTTCGTGCGCTGCCCGGACGCGGTGATCGCGCGCATTCTCATCAAGAGCCACAACCGCTACGCGCTCCTGCTGCTCGACGCGGAGTTGCCGGACGCGACCGGCGAGGAGCCGGCGGCGTTCGCGCGCTCGCTGCCGCACCACGCGCGCACGCCGCTCGTCGTCGCCCCTCCGTCGGCAGACTTCGGCTCGTTGGCGAAAGCCGTCCGCCGTCAACTCGACGCGCCGCGCGGGGCGGCGGAGCGACCCGCCGCGCCGCGAAAATCCCCGCGCGAGGCGTGCGCCGACGCGCCGCCTGACGAACGCGGCGAGGCGGAAAGAAACCGTTGATTGCCCCGCACGCCTGTGCTAAGTTGCCGCCCTCCCGAAACAGTGTCTAGCAAGGGGGATCGGACTCACTGCCGATCTCTGGGACTCACCGTCCGTGCCGTAACAAGGAGGATTCGCATGCGCCTCTCACGTTTCTGTCTCACGGCGCTCGCCGTGCTCACCCTCAACAGTCTCCGCGCGACCGGCGAGAGCGCCCTCGCGCAGGGCACTTTCTCCAACCCGACTCCCATCAACATCAACGACGGCGGCTCGCCGCCCACGCCCGCCACGCCCTACCCCTCGACGATCAACGTCTCCGGCGTAAACGGGCGCGTCAACAAAGTGACGGTCACGCTGCACAACCTCAATCACACCTTCCCCGACGACGTGGACGTGCTGCTCGTCGGCCCCGCCGGGCAGAGCGCCCTGCTCATGTCGGACGTGGGCGGCTTCACGCCGGTCGGCGACGTGACGCTCACACTCGACGATGACGCCGCCACTCTGCTCCCGGACAACGGCGCGCTCGGCAGCGGCGCTTTCAGGCCGACCGACTCCGACTCCGATCTGGGGGTCGATTCGTTCCCGCCGCCAGCGCCGGGCGGCTCCCCCGCCAACAGCAGCCTCTCCGTCTTCAACGACACCGACCCGAACGGCGCCTGGAGCCTCTACGTCGTCGACGATTTCAGCGCGGACGGCGGCGCGTTCGCGGGCGGGTGGAGCTTGACGTTAAACGCCAGCCCCGTCCGCATCGTCAACTGGGGGCTCAGCACGGATAAGCTCGTGCCCGCCGACTACGACGGCGACGGCAAGACCGACGTGGCCGTCTTCCGCCCGTCCGACAGCAACTGGTACATCCTCCGCAGCTCGACCAACACGATGCAGGTCGTGAACTGGGGCTTGAGCGACGACCTGCTCGTGCCCGCGGATTACGACGGCGACGGCAAGGCGGATGTCGCGGTCTTCCGCGCGTCGGAAGGCAACTGGTACATCCTGCAAAGCTCGAACAACACCATGAGGGTCGCCTACTGGGGCCTGAACGGCGACGTGCCCGTGCCCGCCGACTACGACGGCGACGGCAAGGCCGACGTTGCGATCTGGCGACCGTCCGACGGAAACTGGTGGATCCTTAACAGCTCCGACAACTCGACGGTCGCGCACCAGTGGGGCCTGGGCAGTCTCGGCGACGTGACCGTGCAGGCGGACTACGACGGCGACGGGAAGACCGATCTCGCCGTGTGGCGGCCGAGCGAGGGCAACTGGTACATCATCAACAGCTCGACCGGCGCGGGCACCGTGCGCGGCTGGGGCGGCGGCAGCCTCGGCGATATTCCCGTCCAGGCCGATTACGACGGCGACGGCAAGGCTGACCTCGCCGTGTGGCGGCCGAGTGAAGGCAACTGGTACGTCATCAACAGCGCCACGAACACCGGGACGGTGCGCGGCTGGGGCGGCGGCAGCCTCGGCGACGTGCCCGTGCCTGAGGACTA
Source organism: Pyrinomonadaceae bacterium (assembly GCA_035537435.1). Classification (GTDB taxonomy): domain Bacteria; phylum Acidobacteriota; class Blastocatellia; order Pyrinomonadales; family Pyrinomonadaceae; genus JAIVGV01. The sequence continues at coordinate 7,664 of DATLMC010000039.1, forward strand.
CGACGGCGACGGCAAGGCGGACGTGACGGTCTTCCGACCGTCCGAGAGCAACTGGTACATCCTGCAAAGCTCCCGCCTGCTCTAGCGGCGCGGGGCACAGACGCACGCGCCCGCGCGCCGACGACTGAAGAAAGCCCAAACGGGTCGTCGGCGCGCGGGCGTAAACCCCGTGCCGCCCGCGCGGCGCTACTCCTGATGCGCCGCCTCGTCCGCGTCCTCTTCCGGGGGCGCGGACGAGGCGGCGCGGACTTTGTTGATGACGAGATCGTAAGAGAAGCCGCGGCGCAGGAGGTGGTCGAAGAGACTCTTCGTCTCGGCCCGCGTCTGTGGGCGGCCGCGCAGGCGCACGCGCTTCTCGATTGCCTCGTCGATCAACTTGTCTTCGGGCGTCTCGTCGAAGACCTTTTCGAGCGTCTGCTCGGCGAGCTCCTTGTCGATCTGCTTCGTCTTGAGATCGCGCGCGAGGCGCTGGCGGCCGACGGGCTTCTGCCGCACGCGCGCCTGCGCGAACGAGAGCGCGAACTGCTCGTCGTTCAGGTAGCCGTACTCGCTCAGCTTCCCGATCGCGTACTCGATTGCCTCCGCGGTCGCCGACTCCTTCTCGGCCAGACGCTCGCGCAGCTCCGCCACCGAGCGCGGCTTGGCGGCGAGGAGTTTCACGGCGCGCTGGAGCGTGCGCGTGCGCGACTTCTCCGGGTCTACGGGGCGGCGCGGCTTCGCCTCCTCCGGCTCGCGCAGTTGGCGGTCGTTCGGGCGCGGGCGGGGCTTAAACTTCGGTCGCTGCTTTCGTTTGCCGAACATCTTGGAGCCTCTGACGAGATCAGAATACTTGACCCGATAATTGTAGGGGCAGGGCTCGTCCCTGCCCGCGTTCGCTGGCTTCTCTTTACGTCTCCAGCGCCTTCGCGTGAGGTTAAATTCTCACGCGAAGGCGCTGGAGGCGCAAAGCCGGGTGCAGAAGGCAGAAGGTTCTCAGACACGCTCTAAGTTTCCGATTCCCCGTTTCGGGCTTAAGATTAACGCGCGGCCATCGAAAATCAGAAATCAAATTATTCAAGTGGACGGCGTACTCATCATCGACAAGCCCGCGGGCTGGACTTCGCACGACGTGGTGGCGCGCGCGCGCCGCGTCCTGCGGGAGCGGCGCGTCGGGCACACGGGCACGCTCGACCCGTTCGCGACCGGCGTGCTCGTCCTGCTCGTCGGGCGCGCGACGCGGCTCGCGCAGTTCTTGTCCGGCGCGGAGAAGGAGTACGAGGCGACGGTGCGGCTCGGCTACGCGACCGAGACGGGAGATTTGACGGGCGCGCCGCGCGGCGAGAAGGCGGCGTGCGGCGCGTGGGGCGCGGAAGAGATCGAGGGGGCGTTGCGGCCTTTGCGCGGCGAGATCGATCAAGTGCCGCCGATGTACTCGGCGAAGAAAGTTCAGGGGCGCAAGCTCTACGAGCTGGCGCGCCGCGGGGAAGAGATCGAGCGCGAGGCGGTTCGCGTCCGAATCATCGAGCTTGAAATCATGCCCGAGGAGGCGGGCGCGTGGCTGCGAAGGAACGTAGACGGGACGTGCGACCTCTCGGCGCGCGTCGTCTGCTCGGCGGGCACCTACGTGCGCGTGCTCGCGGAGTCGGTCGGCGCGCGGCTCGGCGTCGGCGCACACCTCTCGGCGCTCAGGCGGACGCGCGCGGGGGCGTTCAGCGTCGGCCAGTCCGTCACGCTCGACGAACTGAGCGAGTTGGCGGAGGGCGGGCGCGCGTCGGAAATTCTGATCGACATGAACGCGGCGCTCCCCGAGTTGCCCGTCGCGCATCTAACGGGCGACGAGGCGCGCAGGGTGCGCCACGGCGCGGCCGTCGTCGCGCCGGCCGGGGCGGCCGGGTGGGCCGACGGCGCGAGCGTGAGGATGCAGGACGCGGCGGGGCGGCTGCTGGCGGTCGGCGGTTACGATTCGGCGCGGGGACACGTCCGGCCGCGGGTGATGCTCGCGGGCGACGAGGGGGGCGGGAAATAAGCGTTGATTTTCGCCTCCGGTTCGTGTGTTATAATTCGTCTCAAAGCAGGGGAGCGGGCGTTGCCTCTGACCAGTCACACCGCGAGCCGTCGCTTTCGAGGTTTGAAATTCCGCAACCCGTTCGGGAGTCGCAAGGAAGGCTCGACGGCATCAGTCGGACGCTACACTAAGGAGCGCGCATCGCGCCCTGACCGACGCATCGAGGCTGTCCCCGGACGCGAGAGAAGCGGCACTTCGGCCGCGTCAGTCACTTCGGGATCGCCGGGAGCTGACGCCGCCGACCTGTCCGCCGACCAATCTAACAACACTAGGGCGTGACCAACCCCCACGCCGTCCACGCGCGCGAAGCCGATCAAGAGGTACAAGGCGATGCACGAAGAGCAGGATGGCAAAAAGCGTTTCGACATAGGCGAGCGTCTGGAATCCCTGCGGCGCGACCGCGAGGCGATGCACTGGGAGGGCTCCTTCCAGGACTACTGGGAGCGCGTGACGCAGAACCCCCGACTCGCGCAGCTCTCGCACGCGCGCGTCAACGACATGATCCACTCGGCGGGCGTCGACAAGCTCAACGAGGGCACGCGCGACGAGACGCCGCGCTACAACTTCTTCGCCGCGGAACTCTTCGGCATCGAGGAGCCGCTCGCGCGCATCGTCGAGTATTTCAAGTCGGCGGCGCAGCGCCTGGAAGTGCGCAAGCGCATCCTGCTCCTGATGGGGCCTGTCGGCGGCGGCAAGTCCACCATCGTCACGATGCTCAAGCGGGGCCTGGAGGAGTACACGCGGGGCGACGCGGGCGCGGTCTACGCGATCAAAGACTGCCCGATGCACGAAGAGCCCCTGCACCTCATCCCGCAGGAGCTGCGCGCCGAGATCGAGAAGCATTACGGCATCTACATCGAGGGCGATCTCTGCCCGCAGTGCCGCTACACGCTGGAGCACACCTACCACGGCCGCCACGAGGACGTGAGGGTGCAGCGCATCCTCTTCTCCGAGAAGGAGCGCGTCGGGATCGGGACCTTCACGCCGAGCGATCCGAAATCACAAGACATCACGGAGCTGACGGGCTCTATCGATCTCTCGACCATCGGCGAGGTCGGCGTCGAATCAGACCCGCGCGCCTACCGCTTCGACGGCGAGTTGAACATCGCCAACCGCGGCATCATGGAGTTCGTCGAGATGCTGAAGGTGGACGAGAAGTTTTTGTACTCGCTCCTCACCCTCTCGCAGGAGCAGAACATCAAGACCGGGCGCTTCGCCATGATCTACGCCGACGAGGTGATCCTCTCGCACACGAACGAGAACGAGTACGTCTCGTTCGCGGGCAACCGCAAGTCGGAGGCGCTACAGGATCGCATCATCCTCGTGCGCGTGCCCTACAACCTGCGGGTCTCGCAGGAGGAGAGGATTTACGACAAGCTCCTCAACCAGTCGGAGGTCTTGCGCAACGTCCACATCGCGCCGAACACTCTGCGGGTCGCGGCGATGTTCGCGGTGCTGACCCGGCTCGAAGACCCGAAGCGCGCCAACGTCGATCTCGTCAAGAAGATGAAGCTCTACGACGGCGAGGACGTCGAAGGGTACAAGTCGAAGGACGTGCGCGAGCTGAAAGAGGACACGGTGCGCGAGGGGATGGACGGCATCAGCCCGCGCTACATCATCAACCGCTTGTCCTCCGCGCTCGTGCGCGACGGCGTCACCTGCATCAACCCCATCGACGCGCTGCGCACGATCAAGAGCGGCTTCGAGCAGCACACCGGCATCAACGCCGAGCAGCGCGAGCGTTACCTGAACCTCATCTCGTCGGCGCGCAAGGAGTACGACGAGCTCGCCAAGATCGAGGTGCAGCGCGCCTTCGTCTACTCGTTCGAGGAGATGGCGCGCACGATCTGCAACAACTACCTCGACAACGTCGAGGCCTACTGCAACAAGGAGCGGATGAAGGACCCGATCACCGAGGAGGAGATGGAGCCCGACGAGCAGTTGATGCGCTCCATCGAGGAGCAGATCGGGATTTCCGAGAACGCGAAGAACACCTTCCGGCAGGAGATACTGATCCGCATCTCTTCTTACGCGCGCAAGGGCAAGCAGTTCGAGTACAACTCGCACGAGCGCCTGAAGGAGGCCATCGAGAAGAAGATCTTCGCCGACCTCAAGGACGTGGTGAAGATCACGACCTCGTCGAAGACGCCCGACCCCGATCAGACGCGGCGCATCAACGACGTGGTCGACCGACTCGTGCGCGAGCACGGCTACTGCCCCGTCTGCGCCAACGAGCTGTTGACCTACGTCGGCACGCTGCTCTCGCGCTGACCGGGGCGCCGCGTCGCTCCCGCAATCTGAGCCGGGATCGCACCCGCCCGCGTTTTTCCCCTCGGAAGGCGCGGGCGATTTCATCGCGGGTCGAAGGGGATGATGAGGAAACGATACTTATTCGCGGGGGCGGCCGGGTTCGTGGGCACGGCGGTGGCCGCGCGGCTGTTAGCGCGCCCGCGCGACGTGACGTGGGACGGGGAGCGCGCCCGGCTGGGGCACGCGGAGCGTTCGCGCTTCACGGAGGTCGGGGGCGTGCGCGTCCACTACATCGAGGCGGGCGCGGCTGACGCCCCGGCGGTCGTGCTCGTCCACGGGTTCGCCGCGTCGAACTTCGTGTGGCACGACACGCTCGTGCCGCTCGCAGGGGCGGGGTTGCGCGTCGTCGCGCCCGACCTCGTCGGCTTCGGCTTCTCTGAGAAGCCGCGCGACGGCGAGTACACCATCGAGGCGCAGGCGCGCGCCGTCGTCCGCCTGATGGACGCGCTCGGCATCGGGCGGGCGACACTCGTCGGGAGCTCTTACGGCGGCGCGGTCGCGGCGGTCTGCGCGCTCGACTACCCGGAGCGCGTCCGCGGGCTCGTGCTCGTCGGTGCGATCTCGAACAACGAGGTCAAGCGGCGTCTCGTCGCGAGGCTCGGCTCGCTGCGCGGCGTCGGCGAGGTCTTCGCGCCGTTCGTGCTCGACGCGCGCCACCTGAGCAAGCGCCGCAGGCTCCGCGCGCAGACCGCGCGCGACGGGCGCGACTACGACGATCTGCGCGTGCGCGCGCAACTGCGCCCGCTCAAGGCCGCGAACACGCAGCGGGCGATCCTCAGGACGCTGCGGCAGTGGGACGCCTCGCGCGTCGAGCGCGAAGCCGCGCGCATCACGCAGCCGACGCTGCTCGTCTGGGGCGCGCGCGACACGGACGTGCCGCTCAGGTTCGGCGAGCGACTGCACGCGCTCATCCCCGGCGCGCGCCTCTTCGTCTTCGAGACCTGCGCCCACCTGCCGCAGGAGGAGCGACCGGCGGAGTTCGCCCGGCTCGTCGCGGACTTCTGCAAAGACCGTGACGGGTAAACCGTGACAAGTGACGAGAGAGAGCAAAACGCTTTTTCTTACTTGTCACCCGTCACCGTTCACCCGTCACGATTCGGGAGGGGTAGTCATGTCCGTCCAGCGCAACGACTGGTCCTTGCAGCGCAAGGGCATCATCGATCAGGAGCGGCACAAGGAGCGCGTGCGCGACGCGATCAGGAAGAACCTCGGCTCGATCGTGTCGGACGAGGCGATCATCCTCTCGGACGGCAAGCGCACGGTCAAAGTCCCCATCCGCTCGCTCGACGAGTACAAGTTCCGCTACGACCACCGCAAGCGCAGGCACGTCGGTCAGGGCGACGGCAAGACCAGGGTCGGCGACGTGCTCGCGCGCGAGAGCCAGCCGGGGAAGGGGCCGGGCGCGGGCGGCGGTCAGGCGGGCGCGGAGGGCGGCGCGGAATACTACGAGGCCGAGATCAACATCGACGAGCTGGCGGCGCTCATCTTCGAAGACCTGCACCTGCCGTTCCTCGAAGAGAAGGCGAAGAAGGCGATCCCCTCGCGCACGACGCGCTTCAACGAGATACGCCGCACGGGGGTGATGGCGAACCTCGACAAGCGGCGCATGATCTTAGAGAACATCCGCCGCAACGCGCGCGAGAACAAGGGCGCGCGCTTCGGCGACGTGAAGAAGGAAGACCTGCGCTTCAAGACCTGGGAGGAGACGCACAAGTACGAGTCGAACGCGGTGGTCATCGCGATGATCGACATTTCGGGCTCGATGGGCGAGTTCAAAAAGTACATCGCGCGCTCGTTCTACTTCTGGATGGTTCGCTTCCTCAGGACGAAGTACGACAACGTCGAGATCGTCTTCATCTCGCACCACACGGAGGCGCGCGAGGTCGCCGAGGAGCAGTTCTTCACGCAGGGCGAGTCGGGCGGCACGGTCGTCTCCAGCGCCTACCAGCTCGCGCTCGATATCATCTCCTCGCGCTACCGCCCCTCGGACTGGAACGTCTACCCGTTCCACTTCTCAGACGGCGACAACTACTACTCGGACAACGAGGAGGCCGTGCGTTTGGCCGACGAGCTGATCACGACCTGCAACCTCTTCGGCTACGGCGAGATCGGCGAGGAGGGGACTTCCGGCTACCGCCGCTCCTCCGGCGCGCTGCTCTCGATCTTCAAAGATCGTCTCAAGCACAAGGAGCGCTTCGTCGGCATCCGCATCGACGAGAAAGACGATGTCTACCCCGCGCTCAAGCAGTTCTTCGGGCGGCGCGGCCTTGAGGCCTGAGGGGCGACTGACGAGGCGGCGGGCGGGCGTCGGGAGTCAATAAAAATATGGATTGGGGCAAAAATATGGATTGGGGCGGCCGTTTGTCGTTATAATCCCCCTCCTCGTCCTCAAAGGTTCTCCGCGTAACGAGAGGCTCGCAATGAAATTCGCCCATCGAACACTCTTAGCCACCTCTTTCGTCATACTCTGCTTCTGGGGCGGCACGTCGGCACTGGCGCAAAGCTTCTACGAGGTGCAGGGGACGATCTACGCCCCCGGCATGCAGCCGCTGGGGCGCATCGCCGTCTTCCTGGAGGATCAGACGCGGGCGCGGGTCGGGCAATCGATCACCGACGCGGACGGGCGCTATCAGTTTAGCCGCGTCGTGGCCGGGGTCTATTACATCGTCGTCAGGCCGAACGACAGGCAGTTGCAATCGGCCGTCTACCGCATCGAGTTGATTAACTCCGCCCGCTCCGGGACGAGCTCGTCCGTCGAGCGCGCCGACATCACGCTCAGCGCGGTCGCGCGCAAGGCCGAGGCGCCGCCGACGGCGGCGACGGTGTTCGCGCAGGACGTGCCGCCCGCCGCCGAAGAGGAGTACAAGGGCGCGATGGAGAGTCTCGCCAAGAAGAATAACGAGCAGGCGGTCGAACAGCTCAAGCGGGCGCTCCAGATCTTCCCGAACTATTTCCTGGCTTCGCAGCAACTCGGCCTCATCTACGTCGAGGGCGAGAAATTTCAGCAGGCCATTACCCCCCTGGTCAAGGCCATCGAGGTCAACCCCAAAGCCTCCCCTTCTTACACGGCGTTGGGGATCGCCTCCGTGAATCTCGGTCGCCCGGACCTCGCCGAGGACGCCCTCGTGCGCGCCCGCGGCCTGGACAACAAGTCCTTCCGCGTCCACTTTTACTTGGGGCTCGCGCTGATCGATTTGAACCGCCTGGACGAGGCGGAGAAATCATTGAAGGAAGCCCTCAGACTGGGGGGGGGCAATAAGTCCACCTCGGCGCGGCTTTATCTCGCCTCGATTTACAGCAAGCGCGGGCAAAACCGCCAGGCAATCGACGAGTTAGAGGCGTACTTGCGAGAGAATCCGAAGGCCGGGAACGCGGCGGGCGTCCAAGGCGCCATCGCAAAATTGAAGTCCAAGCTTTGACCTTCCAAACCGCAAATTATCCAACTGATTGAACACTTCTCCAAAAAATTGGAGAGAAACCGTGGATGGGCTCATCAGCCTGTCGCCGTCGCCGTCTGTAAGTCTGCTTCATATTTGAAGATACGGACTCAACGGGGACTCCTTTGAGGCGGCATCAGGTTTGCCTTTATCATTCACGGTCACGCAGTCCAAACAACGCAGTCCAAATCTCTACTTTCAACTCGGAAAGGAAGCCCACCAATGAGAAAAGGTTTTCGAGTAATATTAGGCGTCATCTTCGCGGTGACTTGCGCCTTGATGGTCAGCGCCCAGACGCCGACGGGATCTATCAACGGCACCGTCACCGACCCGAACGGGGCGGCGGTGGTCGGCGCCACCGTGAAGATCACGGAGAAGGCTACCAACCGTGAACTCACGACTACGACCAATAGTGAAGGTTTCTACGAAGCCCGCAACCTGCCCCCCGGTAACTACAGCGTCAGGGTCGAGCAGTCCGGCTTCTCCGGCACCACCTTCGAAAACATCACCGTCCAGACGGGTCAGGTCGCGACCACCGACGTGGCGCTTAAGCTCGGCAGCGTCGGCGACACGGTCACCGTGCAGGGGACCGAGGCGCAGTTGCAGGTCGACACGACCCGGCAGACGGTCGACGGCGTCGTCAACGCCGCGAAGATTCAGCAGCTCCCGCTCAACGGGCGCAACTTCCTCGACCTCGCCGGCCTCCAGCCGAGCGTCCGCGTCCAGGACGGCGGCGTCATCGACCCGACGAAATCGAACGCCTACCGCGCCGTGAGCGTCAACGGCGGTTCCGGCACGGGCACGCGCGTGCAGATCGACGGCATCGACGTGACGGACGAAACCGTCGGCACGACGACCGCCAACATCTCGACCGACGCCGTCAACGAGTTCCAGCTCTCGCGCTCCTCCTTCGACCTCTCGACCTCGCTGACGACCACCGGGGCCGTCAACATTACGACCCGCAGCGGCGGCAACGAGTACCACGGCAGCGCCTTCTACTTCTGGCGCAACCAGAAGATCGGCGCGCGCCGCTTCGACCTGGAGGAGAAGCCGGAGTCGAGCCGCACGCAGCAGGGCGGGCGCTTCGGCGGCCCGATCCTCAAGGATAAGCTCTTCTTCTTCATCAACGGCGAGCATTCGAGCGAGCTGGGCCAGAACGTCGTTCAGATCAACCCGCCGTTCCCGCAGTTCAGCGCCTCCCAGGGGCTGCCGCTGCGCGCCCGCTACTGGACGGCGAAGGTCGACTGGGCCGTCAGCGACAACACGAAGATCTTCTACAGCCACCGCTACAACGACGACATTTCGACCGGCGGCACCGTCATCTCGCCCTTCCAGAACGTCGACTGGACTAACGTACACGTCGTCGGCGCCGACATCACCGCCAAGCGGCTGACGCACAGCCTCCGCTTCGGTTACGTCAACTTCAACAACCGCATCGAGAGCCGTCAGTTGGGAGTGCCCTTCCTGCTTACCCCGCAGGGCACCCCCTTCCAGCTCAACATCAATGACCTCTCCATCGGCCCCAACAGCCTCGCGCCGCAGCAGACCTACCAGGACAACAAGCAGTTCAAGTACGACGGCAGCTACGTACGCGGCAACCACACGCTCCGCTTCGGCGGCGAGATCAACCGCATCCTCCTCGGTGGCTTCGCCAACTTCGCCGGCCCGCTGACGGTCAACGGCGACTTCCCGGCGACGCCCGTGGGCGCGGCGAGCGACCCGCTCAACTACCCGCTCCTCTCGTTCTCGACGGGTCCGAACTCCGGCTTCTTCACGGCGCAGCCGGCGCACGGTCTGCCGTTCGGCGGACACAAGAACTGGCGCACCGGTTGGTACGTGGGCGACTCCTGGCGCGTGCGCCCCAACTTCACGCTCAACCTCGGCATCCGCCACAACCGCGAGAGCAACATGTTTGCCAAGGGCGCGCCCGCGATACCCCAGTTGGAGCGCTACGGCGCGGGAAGGGGTCAGGTCGCGAAATTCCCGAACACCGCCTTCAGTCCGCAAGTCGGCTTCGCGTGGGATCCTTCCGGATCGGGTAAGACCAGCATCCGTGGCGGCTTCTACCTCGCCTACGAGATGAACATCTTCAACAACGCGCTCTTCGACGAGTTCGCACGCATCGCGACGGGCATCGGCCCCACGGTCTTGACCGAGGCTTCCGTCGTCGGGCCGACCGGCGCCCCGATTGTCGTTCCGATCAGCGCCACGGCCTGCCCGGACGCCGCCCACGGCAACTACGAGTGTTTGCTCGGTCTGCCCATCCGTTCGACCCTCGCCGACCTCGGGCGCATTAACAACGCGGTGCAGACCGCTTACGCGAGCTTCTTCCCGAACTACGATCCGACCAAGGGCATCTCGGAGTTCGCCAACTCCCTGGGTAACACCTTCGGCGGTCAGTTCCCTGGCGACTACCGGATTCCGTACTCGATTCAGTTCAACATCGGCGTCCAGCGCGAACTCGCCAAGAACCACATCCTCTCGGTGGACTACGTCCGCATCAAGGGCATCGGGCTCCCCTACATGCTCGTCGACAACGAGCGTCGCCGCGACGCCGCGTTCTTCAACGAGGCGGCGGCGCGCACGAGCCTGGGCACCAGGCTGGGCGTCGCGCCGGCGGCGGTCAACCCGGCCGCGATCAGCGCCTTCATCGCGGCGCGGACGGCGGCCGGTCAGACGACCAACATCGGCACGTTCAGCCTGGCGAACGACACCATCTGGCCCGGCGTGTCGCCCGATCTCCTTCGCGCGCGCCTGATCCAGGGCGGCTACTCGCTCTACAACGGCTTGCAGGTGCAGTTGAACGGTCGCTACGGGGCGGACGCCATGTCCTTCCTGCACCTCGGCGAGCAGCGTCTGCTCCGCGGGGTGGATTACACGATCTCCTACGCGCTGTCTCGCTCCGAAGCGACCAGCGGCTCGGGGCGTTCGGAGTTCATTACTAACACCACCAGGAACAACGATCACTACAACCGCGACTTCGGCCCGACCGCTAATGACCGCACGCACCTCTTCGGGGCGGGCCTCATTATCAGCACCATCGGCGGGTTCAACATCAACCCCTCCATCCGGTTCGGCTCGGCGCCGCCCGTCAACCTGCTCGTCCCGTTCACCGACACCTTCGCGGGCGCCAACTACCTCTTCACCACGGACATCAACGGCGACGGCGGCAGCGGCACCACGCGCGGCGACGTGCTCCCGGGCACGAACATCGGCGATCTGGGCAGCCGCCTCGGCTCCTGGAGCGAAGTCAACGCAGTCATCGCCAACTTCAACAGCAACTTCGCCGGCAAGTTGACGCCGGCCGGTCAGCGGCTCGTGCAGTCGGGCCTCTTTACCGAGGCTCAGCTCGTCGCGTTGGGCGCGACCGTCAAGGCGATCCAGCCCGTGCCCGAAAGCAACCCGTGGCCCTTCCAGGGTCGCTTCAACGCGGACGTGCGCATCACGCGACCCATTAAGTTCCGGGAGCGGTTCACCGTCGAGCCCTACCTGGAGATCTTCAACCTCTTCAACAACACCCCGAAGGGGACCTACACCGGCTTGAACCACACGGTGTTCGGGAACCTCAACTTCCCTTACACCACGGCTGACCGCGGCGACCTCGACGCGCAGGTCCGCGGGCTCCTCCAGAACCCGCGCCAGGCCCAATTCGGCATCCGCGCGATCTTCTAAAGAGAAGCAGGTGCTACTTTGCAGGGGCGGGCTGTCACAACAGCCCGCCCCTTTTTTTTAGAAGGTATGGCGGCCGGCGAGATGGCGCGAACGGCTATTCGGCGCGTCGACGCGCCTTTCGCAGACGCGGCGACGACGCGGCGACGACATGGCCGGCGCGTGAGCGGACGAGGAGTCCGGGGCGGGCGACGTGCGCCTTGATCCGCCGCCGCTCGCCCGGCCGGTTGGGCGGGAACTATTTAACGATCTCGAAATCGATCCACCGCGAGACCGTACGGTGCTTCTCGGGCGCCAGCAGGTCTGTGACGACGATCTGTAGCGCGTACTCGCCGGGCTCGGCGTTCGCGCTGAGATGCAACTGACCGAGGACGCCGAGCCGCTTTAAATCCTCCTGCCTGTCAGTCCCGACCGGCGTCTCCTCGCCGGTGTAGAGCAGCTTGCCCTCGCGAAACAGGCGGGCGCGCGCCGTCAGGCGCGGTCGCGGGGAGGCAGAGGTCGTCCGCGCGTTGTAGATCATGTAAACGTAATCGAGCACCATCCCGGGGCGGAAGCGCCGCACGCCGGGGCTGCTACGCACGTCTGACGTAAGCACGTCCTGGTCGGCCTGCCCCTCTCCCGGCGCGGCGGGGGGAGACGCCGGCGGCGCGCCACCCGGCGTCTGCGCCTGCCCGTCAGATTCCCCCGTCCTGCCGCGGACGATGATGCCGGAGAGCGCGAGGCGGCCGCTGCCGAGGTTCGGCACCACGATAAACTGTCCGGCGGAGCCGACGCGGCGCGAGGCGGCGTCGCGCAGGGAGAAGCGGAGCTGGTAAGCGCCCGGCTTTTTAACGGCGAAGTCGACCGTGTAGACGAAGCCGTTCTGTAACAGGCGCTCGTAGTTCTTCTCGCGCACGCGCAGCGTGTAGGTGCTGTTGACGAGGCGGTCGGCGATCTGACCGTTGTCGCCGAAGGTCACTCCCATCACGTCCAGAATCGCCTTCCGCCAGCCGTCGGGCTCCTGCGTGAACGTGAGATCGCGCGCGTCTACGTGGAGCAGCGAGTGCATGAAGGAGCCGAGCTGCGGGTCGTTGGCGAACAGGGGCGTGAGACGCACGCGCACGCCCTCGCTGGCGAAAGGCGAGACGAGCGCCCCGATGATGTCGGCGTCGCGCGCGAGCGGCCCGTCCTTGCCGGAGACGCCGATGAACCCGCTGCGCGAGCGCACCTGCAAGCCGGGGCGCTTGACTCTGATCTTGAGGCTGTGAAAGCGCGGGCGTCTCGTCGCCGGATCGAAGGTCGACTCGTCTGGGCGGTAGGCGATCAGGTAATAGCCTTTGAGATCGTCGATGATGCGCCGGAAACCGCCGGTGATGTCGTTCGTGTTCTTAACGAGGAAGCCGCCCGTCTTCTCGGCGAGTTCGCGCAGCCCGAGCTGACTGACAAAGACGCCCCTGGTACGCGCTTGTATGGTCCCGGCAATCGCTTCCGGGGCGCTCGCCGAAAATTGGTCCCGGATGTCGAGTGGAGCCTGTAAACCGCGGGGGTCGATGCTGTAGATGGTGACGGAGTTGCGGTTGGCCGCGTCGACCAACTTGTGCGCGAAGTTGAGCATCTCCTGCCCGCCGGAGCTATCCCTGTCGCCCGACGTGTCGATCTCGGCGGGGAAGACCGAGGGGTCGCCCTCGGAGAAGAGCACCAGGGATTTGCGCCCCGGCAGTGCCCTCAGGTGGTTGACGATGAACTGGAGGGCTCCCATGGTTCCCCGCGTGTACATCTGTCTGCGGAAGTTTACCAGGGCCGCGTCTTTCTCGGCCGCCCTCTGCCTGGGGATGGGGCCGCCCCTCGCACCCCCCTCCGGCAGCAGGTACGGCTCGACCGGGTCGAACTGGTCAACGTCGGAGCGCGCCATCAGGTTGTAACGCACGCGCGAGATGGCGTCGTAGAGCTGCTGCTTGTCGGAGGTGAACTGCTGGAGCACTCCGAGTTCTTTACCCGTGATGAAGATGGCGACGAGATCGTCCGGCTGCATCTGTTGGTCGACGAACTTCCGCAGGGCATCCCGGGTGACGACCGTGTTCTCGAAGGAGAGGTGCAGATCGTCGACCACGAGCGCGAGGGTGCGGCGCGCCTGACCGGGCCGGAGACGGGTCGGCGGCGCGGGGGGCGTATTCTCGTCCGTGGGAGGGGCTGCGGCCCGCGCTACGGGCGGCGCGGTCGAGATGTAGGAAAAATTTGTGATGCGCTGTGGCTTGCCGTCTTCGAGAATCTCGAAGTCCTCGGGCTTGAGATCGATGACCTGCCTGCCGCCCTTATCCGTCACCACCGCGTCCACCTGCACGAGGTTTGTGGTGATCCGCACCACCTCTTCGTCCCCTTCGGGCGGCGGGGACTGTTGCGGGCGGGGCTGAGCCGGGGCCTGCCCCCGGGGGCTCTGTCCGAATGCCGCGGCGAACAAGGAAATGGCAAGCAGGAGACTGATCGCAGACGCGCGCCTTGGCCCTGGCATGGGAAGAAGTCCTTTCTTGCGTTCGCGCCGCGGGACGGCGGCAGCACCATCAGGGGAGAGCTTTCCGGCAGTATATCGCACCCGGGTCTTGCGACGCGACGGCAAATAATCGGACAATGTAACTCATGCAGGACGACCGCGAGATCAAGGAACTCGAACGCGCGCTCGAACAGATTTGGGAGATCGCGCGGAAATTCGGTCTCGACCCGTTCCCCACGCGCTTCGAGATCGTGCCGGCGAGCGTGATGTACGAGATCGGCAGTTACGCGCTGCCCGGCCGCTACTCGCACTGGACGTTCGGCAAGGCCTACCACCGCATGAAGACGATGTACGACTTCGGCCTCTCGAAGATTTACGAGGTCGTCATCAACACCAACCCGTCTTACGGCTTCCTGCTGGAGACGAACAGCCCCATCCAGAACAAGCTCGTCATCGCCCACGTCCTCGGGCACGTCGATTTCTTCAAGAACAACGCCTACTTCTCGAAGACGAACCGGCGGATGGTCGAGTCCGTCTCGACGCACGCCGGGCGGATGGCCGAGTACGAGTTCCGCTACGGGCGCAAGACGGTCGAGAAATTCCTCGACGCCGTCCTCTCCATCGAAGAGCACATCGACCCGAACTTCTTCATCCGCCGCGAGCGCGGCGAAGAGGCGCGCGATCCGAAAGCGCCCGCGCAGAAGCCCGCGGGCCGCTACGACGATCTCTGGAACATCGGCGCCGGCGCGCCGCCGCAGGCCGGCGAGACGCCCGCGCCCGCGCCGCGCCAACTCCACCTCCCCGAAAAAGACCTCGTCTACTACATCATGAAAAATTCGCCCGCGCTCCCCGAGTGGCAGCGCGACGCGATGGCGATGATCCGCGAGGAGATGGAATACTTCGTCCCGCAGATGCAGACGAAGGTCATGAATGAGGGATGGGCTTGCGCGACGGGCGACAGCCTCGTGCCGACCGAAAAGGGAATTGTGCGCTTCGACCGGCTGTTCGAGGACGCGCGCAAGGTTCGAGTGGCGAGCGGCGGCGCGTTAGAGCTTCACCGCGTGACGGACTTTCACAAAGAGGAGCGCGTGCCGACGATCCGCGTCCGCACGCGGCGCGGCTTCCGGCTCGAAGGTGCGCTCAAACACCGCGTCATGCTGGCGGGCGGCGCGTGGCGGCATCTAGAAGAGATTGAGATCGGCGACCGTCTCGCTTTAGGGGCGGGCACAAACGTCTGGTCGGCCGAGTATCAGCCGCTGCCCTTCGCCGCGACCCACCCGAGTGCGACACTCGCCGCCGTCGCCGCCGGCGCGGGAGTTTCCACTTGGACGGTCATGCGCCACACGAAAGGACGACACACGCTCGGCGCAGTCGAGATAGACGCGGCGCTGAAAGCCGTCGCCTATCAACCAGGGTATGCCGGGAAGGTGCTCCCGACACGCACGCCGTTGAGATCGCCCGCCGCGCTGGACGAGAAGACGGCGTGGCTGCTCGGCTACTTCGTCGGCGACGGCAACCGGACGAAGTCGGGCGTCTGCCTGACGACCGGCGACGAGGAGCTGGCGACCGCGCTCAGCGAGACGCTGCGATCAGTCTTCGGCTTGCGCCCGCTCGTGAAATGGGACGCGACCGAGGGCGGCGGGAGATGGCGCGTCGTCGTCCACTCGCGCGAGTTTCTGAAATGGCTGGAGTTCGTCGGCGTTGACCTGAGAGCCAAAGCGCCCGCCAAGAAGATTCCGCCCGTCGTCCTGCGCTCGCCGAAGTCGGTCGTCTCCGCATTCCTACGCGGCTATTTTGATGCCGACGCTTACGCCGGGCGCGAAGGCGTCAAGCTGTCGTCGTCGAGCGAAGAACTGATCCGCACGGTGCAGACCGTCCTGCTCAATTACGGGATTCTTTCGACCCAGCGCAGGCAGCGGGACGGCTGCCTGCACCTCGAAATCACGGGCGCGTCCGCCGCGCTCTTCTTTTACGAGATCGGCTTCAGTCTGTCCCGGAAGCAGAGCGCGTTGCGGGAATACGTCGAGCGCCGCCGCTGGTTCAAGAAGGAAGGGATGTGTGACGAAGTCGTCGCCATCGAGCACGGCTGCGCCGACGTTTTCGACATCACGGTTGACATTAAGCACGCCTACGTCGCCAACGGGTTCGTCAACCACAACTCCTTCTGGCACGCGCGCATCATGCGCGAACTCGACCTGCCCGACACCGAGATGTTGGAGTTCGCGGAGCTGCATTCGGGCGTCGTCTCGCCGCAGAAGGGGCAGTTGAACCCCTACTACCTCGGCTACAAAATCTTCGAGGACATCGAGCGCCGCTGGGACCACCCGACCGTTGAGGAGCGCGAGAAGTTCGGGCGCGCGGGCGGCGCGGGGCGCGAGAAGATTTTCGAAGTGCGCGAGATCGAATCCGACGTTTCGTTCCTGCGGAATTATCTCACGGAGGGGCTGTGCGAGGAGCTTGATCTGTTCGTCTACGAACTGGTCGAGGAGGAAGAGTGGACGGTGACGGAGAAGCGCTGGGAGCGCGTGCGCGATCAGCTCGTCTCGAACATGACCAACTTCGGCTTCCCCTACATCGTCGTCGCCGACGGCGACTACAACGGCAACCGCGAGCTGTACCTCAAGCACCAGTACGAGGGCTCGGAACTCGACGCGCCTTACGCCCGCAAAGTTCTGGAGCACGTCCACGCGCTCTGGGGCCGCCCCGTCCACCTCGAAACGACCGCCGACGGCGAGTCGGTCGTGATGCACTACGACGGCGAGGAGCACGAGGAAGACTGAAGAGACATGATGAATGCGGGATGACGAATGATGAATTGGAGGCAAGGCACGCGCGCCTGATTCGTCATTCGTCATCCCGCATTCATCGCTCTAATTGTTCTTCCAGATCGAGTGGTTGAGGAACGCGGCGAAGGTCACCCACCAGAGGTAAGGGATCATGAGCCACGCCGCGGGGCGGCTGAACTGCCAGAAGGCGACGGTCGTCGCGAAGATCGCTGCCCACAACAGCATGATCTCTGCGAAGGCGAGCCCCGGCCGCTTCCAGCCGAAGAAGACGACCGACCAGAGCGCGTTCAGGACGAGCTGCGCGGCGAAGAGGGCGAGCGCGAGGCGCGCGGCGCGGAAGCCCGCCGCGCGCCAGACGAGCCACGCGGCGACCGCCATCGAGGCGTAGAGCAGCGTCCAGACGGGGCCGAAGAGCCTGTTGGGCGGAGACCAGGCGGGCTTTCGCAGGTGCGCGTACCAGACCGGGATCGCGGGCGCGGTGAAGAGCGAGGCCACGCCCGCCGCAGCGAAGCAGGCGGCGAGCGAGAGTGCGAGCGCGAGCCACGGGCGCGGGGCGGCGTGCGCCCGCGTCGGGGCGTCTAAGTTCATGGTCAAGCATTAACGCTCGTAACTCTCGCGAATCGTTGGCGCGAGAGTTACGAGCGTCATAAATTTCGTGGCGGGGCGACCGCACGCAAAATTCACGTGAGCACGTTCGTTAAAGAGAGTCTGATCCGCGCGACGCCCGAGCGCGTCTTCGCCTTCCACGAGCAGCCCGGCGCGCTCGCGCTTTTGACGCCGCCGTGGGAGCGTGCGCGCGTGGTGCGGGCGGCGCGCATCTCCGAGGTCGGCTCGGAGGCCGTGGTCGAGACGCGCATCCTCGGACTCCTGAGCGTCCGCTGGGTCGCGCGCCACACCCTCTACGATCCGCCGCGCTCGTTCGAGGACGTGCAGGAGCATGGCCCCTTCCGCCGCTGGCGTCACCGCCACGTCGTCTCGCCGCACCCGGAGGGCGCGACCCTCCGCGACGAGATCGAATACGAGCCTCCCCTCGGAGTCTTCGGCAAGCTCGCCGAGCCTTTCCTCGTTATGCCCCGACTGAGAAAGCTCTTCGACTACCGCCACCGGGTCACGCGCGAGTGGTGCGAGGGCGAGGCGGCCTCAGCCGTGCCCGCCCGCCGCGGCGAAGTTTGATCGGCCCGCGCGGCGTCTCAAGGTCTCAAGGCGAAGGCGTCCGGGCGATCGCCTCCCCGGCTTCGGCCGAAGAGACGACGGGGACTATTTCAAACTCGACCAGGTCACGCCAGTGGACTGTCCACTGCTCGAAGAGTCGCGCGTCGTCGCAGTCCATCAGTTGAAAACAGCGTCCGAGGTCTGCCGCGACCCAGCTCGAAACGTAGCGCAAGCCTTCGGGCATCATCCGCCCGCGCTCCTCGAAGCGGCGGTAGACGGACGCCGCCGCGTCGCGGCTTCTGAAACGCTCGATGACCATGAAAAGCATCGCCCCTCCTCCCGCGCGCCGCGCGCGGACTAACTCCTACGGCGGCGTCGCGCTGTCAGTCCATTCGTAAAGCCCTGCCGACCGAGGGATCGCGGCGGACGCGCCAGATTTTCGCGTCGAGGTGGTAGTGGACGAAGGCGTAGCCCCAGAAGAACGAGGCGGCGAGCTGCGCGAGAGTCGACTGCTGACCGTAAGCCTCGCCGACGAGACGGCGCGGGAGTTGATACCAGAGACCGAAGAGGACGCCGAAGGCGACGTAATAGATCAGCCTGCGGCTGATCAGCTCCGCCGCGCCGTGGCGCTCCCTCGCCCCGTCAGTCGCGTACTTCCGGTTGTGGAACCAGATGAGCCGGTGGTATTGCAGGTTGTGATAGACGGTGAGGATCGCGACGACGGCGACGGGCTGCTGCGGCATCGGCGTCAGCAGCACGACCCAGTGCATCGGGATCGCGGCGGCGAGCAGGAGGTATTTGGGCACGTCCAGCGGCTGCCCCTGCGCGGCGCGTTGGAGTTGGCGGCCGAGCCACACGACCGCGGCGGCGGCCGTCGCGACGAGCAGCGCGGTCGAGAGATGGGCGACGACGCCGGCGAGCTGCGGCGGCACGCGCTGCATCGCTCGCGGATCGCGCGCGACGAAGGCGACGAACGGGTAGGTCATCGCGACGAGGATGAAGAGTCGGTCGACGGCGTTATCGGCGGGCGCGAGATCGCCGTTCTTCTTCTTGTAGAGCACCATGAAGCCGTAGTGCTGCTTCACCAGGTGGTAGTAAGCCCACAGCGCGGCGAGGAAGAAGAAGACGAGGCCGAGGCCGGCGAGCACCATCAGCGGGCCGACGGCGAAGAAGAGAAGCGACCACCAGAGCAGGCGCTTGCGTGCGCGCCGCTCCTCGCGGTCGAAGTAGGTGCGCGAGAACGTGCCGAAGACGTGTGGCGCGTCGATCAAGACAGCCCACGCCAGCAGCATCGGGAAGAGGGGCAGCACCCCGGCGACGTAGAGCCCGAACAGCAGATAGCTCGACGCGACAGAGCCGACGAACCACACGAGGTCTTCGCGCGCGCTGATGATCCAACGCAAGCTGACGGCGCGCGGCACGTCTGTCATGGCGTGAGTCGTCTCGACGGTCGGGGCGGCCATAAAACCTCGCGGCTAAACTCTCGTCGTCAAATTTACGGCGCATCCGCTTGCGCGGCGGATGGACACGCGCCGCGCCCGCGTCTCATAATTTCGCGCGGCAGATTTTATCACAGCAAAACGCTCCCCTTTGCGTCTCCGGCGCCTTGGCGTGAGGTTAAATTCTCACGCCAAGGCGCCGGAGGCGCAAAGTAAACGAGGGGATTCTTCGAGGGAATGAAACGATGCCTAACGACGACAGGGCGCTCGGCGATCTGCTGGCGCTGCTCTTTCAGGCGCACCCGTGGCACGGCGTCGCGCCCTTCCACGAGTCGCCCGAGGTGGTCAACGCCTACATCGAGATCGTCCCGACCGACGCGGTGAAGTACGAGTTGGACAAGCCTTCGGGGCATTTGAGGGTTGATCGACCGCAACGCTTCTCCTCGATGTGCCCGACGCCCTACGGCTTCATCCCGCAGACCTACTGCGGCGAGCGCGTGGCCGAACTGTGCGAGGCGCGCACGGGTCGCAAGGGGATTCGCGGCGACGCCGACCCGCTGGACATCTGCGTGCTGACCGAGCGGCCCGCCGCCCACGGCGACTTCTTCGTCCGCGCGCGGCCCGTCGGCGGGCTTCGCATGATCGACGGCGACGAGGCGGACGACAAGATCATCGCCGTGCTGGAGGCGGACGTGACCTACGGGCACATCACCGACATCGCCGAAGCGCCGCCCGGCTTGATCGATCGCCTGCGCCACTACTTCCTGAGCTACAAGCAACTGCCGCAGGACGACGCCCCGCGCCGCGTCGAGATCACGGACGTCTACGACCGCGCCGAAGCCTCCGACGTGATCCGCCGCAGCGCCGAAGACTACCGCACCCGCCACGGCTCACCCGAAACGCGACTCGCGGAGTTGCGTCGATTAATTGCAGGTTAGCTGGGAAAGGAGGCTGAGCTTGAGGGAGTTAAAGGGAATGGATAATGCTCGTTACACCTCTGACCATTTATTCCACTTGGTAGGACGTGCATGTCCGACGGATCATGAAGCAAATTACCAAACACTACTCCAAGTGCTTGACTCAGAGTGTATATCGCACCCTCCTCACACTTCGGATTGGGGCGCGCATCAATACACTATCAACTGGGATGAAAATATTTTTACGGAGAAGTTAATTATACCGACGGTTACATGCTTCTGTGACATTCCGCTTGAGCATCTCCAAATCCATACGAAGAAATATGGACTTTTCGGTCTTTCGTTTCCTCGTGATTACTTGATTAGCTACGGCGCGCGTCCTGTAATCTATATACCTTTACAAAGAAACGACCATATTTCGATTATTGGAAGGTCATTTCTACATGATTTGGAGCAAGTGTGGAGAGGGTTCCGCGAGCACGTAGTTGACGCTAATTTCGAGGGAACAAGGACTCGCACTCTAGGCATTCAGCCAAACTCCTCAGAAAGTGCGATTGCAGCGGTTGATGACTTGTTCACCCAGCATTTCTTGGCGTTCATCAAACCGTTCGATTCGGAATTGCCTGATGATCACCCTGATAATTATTATTTGGAGCGCGAATGGCGTAAATATGGCAACTTACGCTTTCAGCCCCATCAGGTTAGGCGTGTACTGGTCGCCAAAGAATATGTTGACCGCTTTAAGAATGACCGCCCAGCTTACTCAAACATAATAGAGGCACTATAAGAGTAAATTCATTTTGTAAAGAATAAGTTTCTATTATGATTACCTAATTTGTATTTGCTCTTCAATTCCGCATCGCGGACACATGAGAGTATTGCGTGAAGCGTCCCGCCAGCGGGCGAGGGCGGGGGCGGAGAGTTGGGGGTCGCGGTCTTCCGCTTCGCCCTCGGTGAAAAAACGCGCGCGCGAGTCCGGTTGAGACTCGCGCGCTTTCGTTTCCTCGTGGCAGCGGCGGCACGTCCAGCCGAAGCCCTCGTTGATGAAGTGTTCCATGCCCGCTACTGCCCGTGGGCGAGTCCGTATATCAAGCCAACTATCACCAACGCGATGACTCCTCCCGCCGCGATGCCGATGACTTTCATGTTCTTGGGCGTGAAGGGAGTGAGTTGAACCTTTTTGACATCGGCGTAGCCGATGCTCGTCACCGCGCCGGTCTTGTCCTCCCTGATGGCGAAGTTGTCGTCGCTGACTTCGGTGATGTGTCCGACCTTCTTCCCGCCGTCACGCATCTTCACTATGACGAACTCTTTCCGCCCCGCGCCGAACTTCGCGATCGTCTTCTTAACCTTGGTAGCCCGCTTCTGCTCGTCAGACTCTTGCGTGCTCGCGCCGTTATCGAAGGCTTTCGTTGCGGCGTGGACGCGAGCCATCCCGCATAAGTTAATCAGCAGGACGACAAGGACGAGGCTCAGAATTTTCTTGGTCATACACTCTCCTACGTTTTTTGATACCGACGCGGGAGGGCGAAGCAATCACAGTGCCCCGACAAAAACGCGGCCGACCGCGGGCATCTTATCACTCAAGAGCCCGCGGTCGGCTGTGCTCATCCGACAACTGAAAGAAGTTTGCGGCGGCGTCGGCCGCGTCGCGATTACTCGTCGAGCCTGCGCCTGCCCCCCGCGCTGCGATCCTGTATGAGGCGGACGGGGACACGGGTACGCTTGCCGTCGCGGAACACGTCGACCTGCACCACGTCGTTGTAGTGGTGCTTGTCGAGGATGCGGTAGAGGTCGTCGCCGTTGGCGACCTTGTCGCCGTCGATGCCGACGATGATGTCGCCCAAGACCACCTCGCCCGTCTCGTCCTGCTGCAACCCGCGGAGTCCGGCCGCCGCCGCCCCCGTGTTCGGGTAGACCTGATAGATCCCGACGCCCTCCGTGACGGGCAGCCGCGCCTGGATGTTGCCGACGTTGAAGGGCACGATGCCGAGTTTCGGGCGCACCACCCCGCCGTCCGTGATGAGCTGCGGCACGATGCGCTTGGCGATGCTGACGGGGATGGCGAAGCCGACGCCGGACGAGCCGCCCGAGGGCGAGTAGATCAGCGTGTTGATGCCGATGATGCGGCCCGAAGTGTCGAGGAGCGGCCCGCCGGAGTTGCCCGGGTTGATCGAGGCGTCGGTCTGGAGCGCGCCTTCGATGAGGCGGCCGTTGCGCGCGCGGATCGGGCGCTGGAGCCCGCTGATGACGCCGGTCGTCAGGGTGCGCGCGAAGCCGAACGGGTTGCCGATGGCGAGCACCTTCTGCCCGACGATGACCCTGTCGGAGTCGCCGAACGGCACGGGCTTCAACATCTCGCGCGGCGCGTCAACCTGTAGCACCGCGAGGTCCGTGTCGGGGTCTTGACCGACGAGGCGCGCGGGGAACGTCTTGTCGCCGAAGCTGACGGTCAGCTTCTGCGCGCCCGCGATGACGTGGTTGTTCGTCAGGATGTGGCCCTCCGCGTCGATGACCGAACCCGACCCCGTGCCCTCGCGCTCGCCCGGATCGAAGAAGCTGTCGCTCGAAGAGACGGAAGTGATCAAGACGACCCCCGGCGAGAGCGCGCGGTAGACCTCGATGTTGTTCTGCTCGTCGGAGGCGACCGAGGGGCTCGTGATGCCGGGGACGGGCGTCTCGGTGAAGGCCGCGCTGCTGTTACGCTGCAACAGGCGCGAGCCGTAGCGGTCGAAGACGAAGACGAACCCGGCGGCGAAGAGAGCCGACGCGAAGGCAATTGCCAGAATCTGGCGTGCGGTAACTCTGAACATATTTTTCACCCGCT
This sequence comes from Pyrinomonadaceae bacterium, assembly GCA_035537435.1. Lineage (GTDB taxonomy): Bacteria > Acidobacteriota > Blastocatellia > Pyrinomonadales > Pyrinomonadaceae > JAIVGV01. The sequence goes on from DATLMC010000039.1 coordinate 30,712, forward strand.
CGACAAAATTGAAGACGGCGCGACCCACTATAGGATGCCGCGCGCGGCCGCGCCCGTTGCGCGCGTCGTTAGATGCCCCTACCCATGTTAGACGCAGGCGCTCACGCGCCGGTTACACTGCTGGAGATACGCAGAACGGCGCGCGAAGGTTTGGGCGGAAAAACGGGAACTCTGAAGCGGGGGAGGGGTTTAAGAGAGGATCGCGAGCAGCGCGTGCGGCAGCCGCGCGACGTAGGCGACGAGCGCGCCGGAGCCGACCATGTGCAGCGCCGAGAGCCCGGTCGCCGCGTGGACGAGCATCAGCGCGAGGTAGAATCCGAGCACGAGCCGCATCCCGCGCCGCGCCACCGTGAGCGAAGAGAAGCGGTAGAGCAGGTAGGCGACCGACGCGCCGATGAAGAGCTTCGTCAGGAAGAACGGGGCGTTGCCCGCGTCGAGCAGGCGCGCCATCAAGCCGTTGCCTTCGGTCGCGACGCCGGAGCGCACCCAGATGATCGTCAACTGCGCGTCGAGCAGGTTGAGTGCGAATAGCAGCAGGCTCTTCGTCAAGGCGCTCATCCGAGAAGTCCCCCTTGCAACCGCCCCCGCGGGCAAACTTTGTTTAACCGCCTCCCTTAACGACTGAACCCCCAATCCTTGCGGACTGGGGGTTCGCAGTTTACGCGCTACGGGAGGAACCGAAGCTCGCTTACCTGTACTGACAGGAAACGGTGAATACGATCAGGATTCCAAAAGACGTGAACCGTGAACCGTGACGGGTGACGGGTAAGACCGGGCTGTTAGCTATTAGCTGTTAGCTTCGACCTGTCACCCGTCACGGTTTACCTGTCACGGTTCTCTCTCGTCACTCCAAATTAACGCCGCGCTCCTGCGCGATGCCGCGCGCCTTCATGATCAGGTCGTCGTCGACGGGCGCGCCGCCCGAAGTCCAGGCCTGCACCTCTTCGACGGGTCGACCGAGCGCGACGGCGAGCTTCTGATCGTCCGCCTCGAAGCCCTCGTCGCGCAGGCGGCGCAGGATGTCGCGCCCCTTGTCTTCGGTCAGCCCCTGCGAGTCTAAAGGATTGTTCGTCTCTGCCATTCGTTTTATCGTCCCCTCGTCTGAATTTTTACGCGCCGCGCGCCTCCGCCTGCGGCTCGTCGGCGACGGTCGCCTGGTAGCCCAAGTCCTGAATCTTCTTGACGAGCGTCTGCTCCTGCACGACCGCGTCGTCGAACTCGACGTTGGCGGTCTTGCCGCCGTAGGTCACTTCGGCCTTAAAAACGCCCGCCGTCGTCTCCAACTGCTCCCTGATCTCGACCGCGCACGACTCGCAGTGCATCCCCTTGATGTGAAACTCCCGGTTCATCTGTCCCTCCCCGGCCGGCGCGGCGCGGTCGGCGAAGACACTACAGCGTGCGCGCGTGCCGGCCCTGAAATTTTTCCGACTGCTTGGGGTGCGGGTATTATAACCCCGCAGACCCGATGAGCCAACAACCCGACAGCGAGGGCGATCCGACCGACCCGGTGCGTGCCGGCGGCGACGACACCCACACCACCATCGCGCGCGCCCTGCGCGAGGCGACCGACGCGCTGCGCGGCGCGTCGGTCGCTGAGCCGCGCCGCGAGGCGGCGACGCTGCTCGCCGCAACCCTTGCGCGCGACCGCGCTTTTCTCATCGCGCACTCCGACGACGCGCTCGCGCCCGACGCCCACAAGCTCTTCCGCGAGCGCGTAGGCCGGCGCGCGGCGGGCGAGCCCGCGCAGTACATCACGGGTCGCCAGGAGTTCTACGGGCTCGACTTCGAGGTCGGCCCCGCGGTGCTCATCCCGCGCCCCGAAACCGAGCTGCTCGTCGAGACCGCGCTCGGACTTTTAAGAGGCGTACGCGAGCCGCGCGTGTGCGACGTGGGCACGGGCTCCGGCTGCGTGGCCGTCGCGCTGCTGCGCGAACGCCCGGACGCACGCGCCGTCGCCGTGGACATCTCGCCTGCTGCGCTCCGCGTCGCCTCTCGTAACGCCGCGCGCCACGCGGTTGCCGCACGACTCGCGCTCGTCGCCTCCGACTGCTTCGACGCGCTCGACGATGCCGCTCACAAATTCGACCTCGTCGCGTCGAACCCGCCCTACGTCGCCGAGGGCGATCTCGACACCCTGCAACGCGAGGTGCGAGATCACGAGCCGCGCATGGCGCTCACGCCGGGCGGCGACGGGCTCTCCGTCATCCGCCGCCTGCTCGAAGGCGCGCCGCGCTTCCTGCGAGGGGGCGGATGCCTCGTCTTCGAGATCGGTTACGATCAGCACGGGGCGGTAGAACGCTTAATCGACGCGCGCGTCTGGACGCTTCTCGGAATCTACAAAGACCTGCAAGGCGTCCCGCGCACCGTCGCGCTGCGGCTCAACCGCTAAAATTTTCGGCCGCGCCGCCGCTAGATTCGCGCCGCGCGCGGTGTTAGAATCCGCCCGCTTTCGCCCGTCGCCGTCCCCCTCCCGCCAGAGAGTTGTCGCCGCCGCTACGAAAGCCCGCACACTCGTAAGTTAAACCCGAAACAGACGAATTCTCAGGAGTTAAAAAATGTCGAAGACGATGAGCCCGTCCCCCGCGAGCTTGCGCCGCGCCTTCGCGCTCGCGCTGCTGTTGAGTCTCCTCGCCACGCCTTTCGCCTCGCTGCCTGCGCGGGCGCAGGAGCCCGCGAGGGAAGAGAAGAAGGCCGACGACGAGAAGAAGAAGGACGAGAAGAAGGAAGAGGGCTTGCCCCTGAAGCCGGAAGGCAAGGTCGAGTTCACGACCGACGAGGGCACGTGGATGTCGCTCGATCTCTCGCCCGACGGCCAGCAGATCGTCTTCGATCTGCTGGGCGACATCTACACGATCCCGGCGTCGGGCGGCGAGGCGAAGCTCGTCAGCGGCGGGATGGCCTTCGAGAGTCAGCCCCGGTTTTCGCCCGACGGCAAGCGCGTCGTCTTCGTCAGCGACCGCAGCGGCGCGGAGAACCTCTGGACGATGAACCCGGACGGCACGAACCCGAAAGCCGTCTCGGAGGGTAACGAGCAGAGCTTCGCCTCGCCCGAATGGACGCCCGACTCTCAGTTCATCATCGCCTCGCGCGCCTCGGGCCTGCGCGCCAACACGCTCTACGTCTACCCGCGCGAGGGCGGGAGCGGCTTCGAGCTTGATAAGAAGGACACGCCCCCGGGCGCGGCGGCGGCCGCGGGCGGCGGCGACCAGCAGAACCAGCCGAACCGCATGGGCGTCGTCTTCTCGCCCGAAGGCCGCTACGTCTACTTCTCGGAGCGGCGCGGCGGCTTCAGCTACAACGCCCAGTTCCCGCTCTGGCAGGTCAAGCGCTACGACCGCGAGACGGGCGAGACCTCGACCGTCACGAACGCGCAGGGGAGCGCCATGCGCCCCGCCGTCTCGCCCGACGGGAAGACCCTGGTCTTCGCCACGCGCTACGACACCAAAACCGGCTTGAAGGCGAAAGACCTGACGACGGGTGAGGAGCGCTGGATCAAGTACGGCGTCACGCGCGACGATCAGGAGTCGCGCGCCACGCGCGACACGTTCCCCGGCTACAGCTTCACCCCGGACGGCAAGGAACTCGTCGTCACGCACGAGGGGAAGATTCAGCGCCTCAACGTCTCGACCGGCGAGGCGAAGGTCGTCCCCTTCAACGCGAAAGTCTCGCTCGACGTGGGCGCGCGCTCCTACTTCCAGTACCGCGTGGACGAATCGCCCGTGCGCGCTCGCCTCATCCGTTTCCCCAGCCTGTCGCCGGACGGCAAGACGCTCGCCTTCTCCGCGCTCAGCAAAATCTACGTGATGGATTTCCCCTCGGGAACGCCGAAGCGCCTGACCGACTCGAAGGACGGAGAGTTCTACCCGGTCTGGTCGCCCGACGGGCGCGAGATCGCTTACGTCACCTGGAACGTCGGCGGCGGACAGATCATGAAGGTCGCGGCGGGCGGGAAGTCTGAGCAATTGACGAACGTCGCGGCTTACTACTCCGACCTCGCGTGGTCGCCCGACGGCCAGAAGATCGTCTACGTCACGGGCACGCACCGCGACAAGGTCTACTCCGATCTCCGGATGGAGCTTGAGCACTCGCGCAGCGGCTTCGGCTTCGAGGCGGACGAGTCGGAGATCGGCGGCGTCGATCCTTCGGGCATCCTCGACCTGCGCTGGATCCCTGCGGCGGGCGGCGACTCCAAGCTCATCGCCCCCACGCAGGGCGGTCGCCTCCCACACTTCTCCGCGGACGCCTCGCGCGTCTACCTCACGAGCGGCGAAGGGCTCTCCTCGATCCGGCTCGACGGCTACGACCGCAAGACGCTCGTCAAGATCACGGGCGGGCCTTCCGGCGCGGTCCCGCCCAGGCCCGTCGGCGCTTCCGCCATGCGTCTTTCGCCCGACGGCACGCGCGTCTTCGCCGACGTGCAGAACAAGCACTACCTCGCGACGCTGCCCGTGCCGATGAAGCAGACGCTGGAGGTCAGCGTCGCCGGCAAGGGCTCGGCCGCGCTCCCGTTCAAAAAGTTCTCCGCCGAGGGCGGCGACTACCTCGCGTGGTCGCCCGACGGCAAGTACGTCACCTGGTCCTGGGGCAACAAGTTCTACCGCCAGGCGGCGGACTCCGACAAGCCGGAAGTCTACGAGATCAAGATCGACGCCCCGCGCTACAAGCCGCAGGGCTCGGTCGTGCTGCGCGGCGCGAAGATCGTCACGATGCGCGGCAACGAGATCATCGAGCGCGGCGACGTGGTGGTCACGGACAACCGCATCGCGGCGGTCGGCGAGACGGGGAAAGTCGCCGTGCCGGCGAACGCGAAGGTGATCGACGTGCGGGGCAAGACCATCACGCCCGGCTTCGTCGACGTGCACTCGCACATGTGGCCCCCGCGCGGCGTGCACCAGAATCAGGTCTGGCAGTACCTCGCCAACCTCGCCTACGGCGTGACGACGACGCGCGATCCGCAGTCGTCGACGACCGACGTGTTCGGCTACATGGATTTGGCGGACGCGGGCGAGATCACGGGGCCGCGCATCTACACGACCGGCCCCGGCGTCTTCGCCACCTCCGGCATCACGGACAAGGACTCGGCGTCGAACTTCATCAAGCGCTACAAGGAGGCGTACCGCACGACGACCTTGAAGGAGTACGTGGTCGGCGACCGGAAGGTGCGCCAGTGGGTCGTCATGGCGACGCGCCGGCACGGCGTCACCCCGACCACCGAGGGCGCGCTCGACATGAAGCTCGACCTGTCGCAGGTCATCGACGGATATTCCGGCAACGAGCACGCGCTCCCCATCCAGCCGCTCTACAACGACGTGGTGCAGTTGCTCGCGAAGACCAACACCTTCTACACGCCGACGCTCCTGGTCGCCTACGGCGCGCCGTGGACGGAGAACTATTTCTACGAGACGACGGACGTGCACAATGATCAGAAGCTGCGCCGCTTCGTCCCGCACGAGCTGATCGACGCGCAGACCTTGCGCCGCCAGTGGTTCGGCGAGTCGGAGTACGGCTTCAAGGGGCTGGCGGAGTCGGCGGCGAAGGTCGTGCGCGCGGGCGGTCGCGTCACCCTCGGCGGTCACGGGCAGTTGCAGGGCCTGGGCGATCACTGGGAGCTGTGGGCGCTACAGTCCGGCGGCATGACGCCGTTCGAGGTCTTGCGCGCGGCGACGATCCACGGCGCGGAAGCCATCGGCCTGCAGCAGGACCTGGGCTCGCTCGAAGTCGGCAAGCTGGCAGACCTGCTCGTGCTCGACCGCGACCCGCTCGCAAACATCCGCAACACGAACTCGCTTGTTTACGTGATGCGCAACGGCGAGTTGTTCAACGCCTCGACGCTCGACGAGGTCTACCCCGTCGAGCGCAAGCTCGAACAGATGTACTGGTGGGAGGGCGAGCCCAAGCACGACGAGCCGCTGAAGAAGAACAACTGAAGCGCGGTGGCTCAGATCACCGGAGAGGCGGGAGGCTCGCCGATCTTCACGGGTCGGCGGGCCTTTCGCCTCTCGGCGGCGTTTCCTGGCACGCCTCTGACGCAGCGTGCTAGAATCCACGCGCCCCAAAGAAGTAGCCAGACCCTTAGCCGTCGGCGATCAGCACGACTGATCGCAACTGACCACTGACTACTGACTGCTGACCACTTTTCATGGACAAATTTCGCATCAGAGGCGGTCGCCGGCTTAACGGGCGCGTCTCGATCAGCGGCGCGAAGAACTCCGCGCTGCCGTGCATGGCGGCGGCGCTTTTGACGGCCGAGAGCGTGACGCTGCACAACGTCCCGTACGTGCGCGACATCATCACGCAGGGGCGTCTCCTCGAAGACCTGGGCGCGCAGGTGCTCCGGCCCGAGCTGCGCACGCACAAGATCACCGCCGCCAACATCGAGCTGTTCGAAGCGCCCTACGACCTCGTCAAGACGATGCGCGCCTCGGTGCTCGCGCTCGGGCCGCTGCTCGCGCGCTTCGGCAAGGCGAAGGTCAGTCTTCCGGGCGGCTGCGCCATCGGGTCGCGCCCCATCGACCTGCACCTCGAAGCGTTGAAGCATCTGGGCGCGCAGGTCAGTCTGGAGGCGGGCTACGTCGTCGCGCGCGCGCCGCAGCGCGGGCGGCTCGTGGGCGGCGAGGTCAACTTCGACAAGGTGACCGTGACGGGCACGGAGAATCTGATGATGGCGGCGACGCTCGCCGAGGGGCGCACAACTCTAAACAACGCCGCGCGCGAGCCCGAGATCGCGGACCTCGCGGAGCTGCTGAACCGGATGGGCGCGCGCGTGCGCGGCGCGGGCTCGCCGACCGTCACCGTCGACGGCGTCGAATCCCTCGGCGCGGCGGAGCACACGATCATCCCCGACCGCATCGAGACGGGCACGTTCCTCTGCGCCGCCGCGATCACGAACGGCGACCTCGAACTCACGAGCTGCCGCCCCGAGCACTCGGCCATCGTCATCTCGAAGCTGCGCGAGGCGGGCGTCGAGATCGAGGAGGCCAACCAGAGCACGCTCCACGTGCGCTGCTGCAAGGGCGGGTTGAAGGCGCGCGACATCATGACCGAGCCGCACCCGCGCTTCCCCACCGACATGCAGGCGCAGTACATGGCGCTGATGACGCAGGCCGAGGGCGTGAGCCGCATCACCGAGACGATCTTCGAGAACCGCTTCATGCACGCCTCCGAGATGCAGCGCATGGGCGCCGACATCTCGATCAGCGGCAACACCGCGACGGTCACAGGCCCCCGCGGGCTCGCGGGCGCGCGCGTGCAGGCTTCGGACCTGCGCGCCTCCGCCAGCCTCGTCCTCGCCGGGCTGGTCGCCGAAGGCGAGACCACCATCGAGCGCGTCTACCACATCGACCGCGGCTACGAGAAGATCGAGGCGAAGCTCAACGCGGTCGGGGCCGAGATCGAGCGCGTGCGCGACTCCGTCACGTCGCAGCTGCCGCCGCCTGCGGAGATCGGCGTTTTGTGATACCCTCGGAAACCTAATATGGCTGAACAAGATTGCATCTTCTGTCGCATCGTGGAGGGCACGATGCCCGCCGACGTGGTTCACCAGGACGGCGCGGTGCTCGCCATCCGCGACATCAACCCGCAGGCCCCGACGCACCTGCTCGTCATCCCGAAGGAGCACGTCGACTCGCTCGACGACATCGGGCGCAGGGAGGAGTCGCTGCTCGGCCACCTGCTGCGCGTCGCCTCGCGCGTCGCCAACGAGCACGGGCTCTCCGAGGGCGGCTACCGCGTCGTCATCAACACGGGCGAGGGCGCGGGCCAGTCGGTCTTACACCTGCACGTCCACGTCCTCGGCGGCCGCGAGCTGACGTGGCCCCCCGGCTAGACTCACGACAACCTTCCGACACCGGTGAAAGAGGCGCGGGGCGCGACACCCGGATCGCGCCCCGCGGATTAATCAATCGCTCCGTGCTCGCTCGCCCCCTGCCCGGTCTCTCCGTGACGTCTCGCGCGGGCCGCGGGCCGTCGTCACGCCCGATCCAGCGCTTCCGCGCGAGCCCCCTCCTGCGCGCGCGCGATCTCTTCGTCGCGCCCCGCCTGCTGATCCTTCTCTTCCTTCAGTAGCGAGGTCTCGTAGCGCACGTTGCCGGTGACGGTGTCGGCGACCGCCTTGACGAAGCCGAGGATGGCGGGGCCGAGCACGATGCCGGGGATGCCGAAGGCGTAGACGCCGGCGACGAGCGCGACGAGCATCCAGTAGAAGTTGAAGCCGCGCGCGCCGGAGGCGGCCAGGCGCGGGCGGATGACGAGGGTGGAGGCGATGGTGAGCCCGACGCCGATCAGGAAGTAAAAAAGCGCGCCGGTCGTGTCGTGGCGGAAGACGAGCAGGTAGACGCTGACGGGGATGTAGACGCCCCACTCGCCGAGCACGGGGAAGAAGCCGATGATGAAGGTGACGAGGCCGAGCACGAGCGCGAGCGGCACGCCGAAGACCAGGTTCAGGACGAAAATGACGACGCCCTTGATCGCCTGATCGACGAAGACCGCCTGGAGCGCGCCGCGCAGCGCCGCCCCGACGTTCTCCGAGAGCCTCTCGTAGAGTTCGAGGAAGTCGCCGGGCACGCGCACCTTGACGTAGTTAGAGATGCGCGCGCGCTGCGTGAGCACGTAGAAGAGCGTGAAGAAGAAGACGGCGAGCGAGGCGAGCAGGAGCGCGGCGCGCTGGTGCAGCTCGCGGATCGCGGAGGCCGAGCGCGTGACCGCCTCGGCGAAAACCCTTTCGAGCCCGGCGCGCGTCCCCTGACGGCTGACGGGCACGTAAGTCGTGACGACGCGGCTGATGCCCTCGATGATCTCCCCACGCTTCTGCTCGACGAGGCGCGAGTAGTCCGACATCTCGTACCAGGCGTAGCCGATGATGGAGACGAGCGGGACGACGATGAGCGCGATGGTGATGAGCGCGCTCCCGGCGCGCGCGCGCAGGCGGCGCTCCAGCCACTCCTGCACGGGCAAAAGATACGCGGCGGCGACCACGCCGAGCAGCAGCGCGACGAGGACGTGACCGACGAGCAGGAAGAAGAGCCAGACGGCGAGCAGGACGGCGGCGCCGTAGACGACGATGCGCTTGGCGTCGCCGACCGTCAGCTCGCTCAGCCGCCTTGAGTCGTCGCGTCGTGGCATCGTCGGTCGAGTCGGAGCGCGGGGCCGCGCCGCTTAAGCGAGCGCGGGGTAGCGGTCGAGCAGGCTGTCCATCGCGGCGAAGTTGACGGGCTTCTCCAGACACTCGCGCGCGCCCGCCTCGATGGCGCGCTCCTTCCAGTCGCCCCGGCACTGCGCCGAGATGGCGACGACGGGGATGTGGCACGTCTCGCGGCGGGCGTGGATGCGCCGGGTCGCCTCCCAGCCGTCGATCACGGGCAGGTTCAAGTCCATCAGGATCAGATCGGGCTGCTCGCTCGCGGCGAGCTCGACCGCCTCCTGACCGTCCTTCGCCTCCGCCGCGTCGCAGCCGCGCAGCCGCACGATCATCATCAGCAACTCGCGCGTGTCCGCAAAATCTTCGACGATTAAGACCTTCATCATTACACACCACCACCCGAAGCGAAGAATCGGGGGATCAAACGCAGGAGAAGCAGGGGATGACGTGATGTTAGGTCGTTTCGCGCCGCGCGTCCAGCCGTCGGCGACGACCTCACTTGATGCGCACCGTGAAGCTGACGCTGGCGGAGGCTCCGGGCGCGAGCGTGCCGGTGAGCTGCCAGGCGACGTAGGTCACGTTCGCGTCGTAAGTCCCCGCGGCCCCCGGCGGGGTGTAGCTCGTGACGGGGTTCCAGGGCGGGGTGGGAGGCGGGTAGTTGATGGCGTCGCTGTAGTACTTCATGCCGGCGGCGGGCAGCGTCAGGCCGCTCGCGCCGGGGGCGAGGGAGAGCGAGCCGACTTTGAACTGCGTGCTGCGGATGATGGCGGCGGCGGGGACGTTGACGCTGAACGGGATGATGTCTTTGATGACGATGTTGCGCGCGGTCTGATCGCCGATGTTGGTGAAGGTGATGGTGTAGGTCAAATCCGTGTTGGGCTGCTGCGCGGCGCTCTCGCAGTCGGCGGGGCTCGTGCATCGCTTCTGCATGTCGAGGGTGGGCGGCGAGAGCACGGTCACGTCCTCGCCGGTGCTCGAAGCCGAGTCGTAGCTCGCCGTCGCCGTGCCGCTCGTGATCGTGCGGCGGGGGTCGAGGTAGGTCGCGGCCGCGGGGTTCTGGTAAGTTCCGCGCGCGACCGACGAGGCGACGTTGACCGCGAAGATGATGGTGACCGAGCCGCCGCCGGGGATGCTAAAGGTCGACCACGTCGGCACGGCGGCCCCCGCCGCGGGGTTCGTCGTCGGGGAGCGCGTCACGCCGGGGGACATCGTGACGCTGGTGGTCGAAGCGTAGGTGAAGCCGGCGGGGAGCGTGTCGGAGATCGAGAGGGTGGTGGCCGCGGCGCGGGCGGCGGCGTTCGCCACGGTGATCGTGTAGGTGGCGGTCGTGCCCGCGGAGGTGTTGTTGACGGAGGCGGTCGTCGTCGTCTTCGTCGTCGTGAGCGAGGCGACGCACTGCGCGCCCGACCCGACGCCGGGCGCCTGCGCCTGCGTGATGCCGAGCGTCTGCCCCGAAGCTCCGTCGGTCGAGTTATAAGCCGAGAGCAGCGTGGTCGTGACGCCGTGCGCGCCGCCGTTGACGAAGGCGAACGCGCCGCCGGTCTGCGCGACGAAGCCGCCGCCGCCGCCGCCGCCCGGCCCGTGTCTGTCCGCCGTGGTCGTGCCGCCCGTGCGCCACGCGTCGCCGCCGCGGCCGCCGCGCGCGTTGACGGTGAGACCTGCGAGGCTGCCCGACGCGGTGACGACGACCGAGCCGCCCGCGCCGCCGCCGCCGCCGCCGTCGTTCGCCGTGTTGTTCCACGCGGCGTTGCCGTCGGCGTTGATCGTGCCGGTGCCGGTCACGGTGTCCGTGCGGACGAGGACGATGCCGCCGCCCGACGCGCCGCTCGAATCGTAGTTGACAGAGTTGTTGCGCGAGCCCGCGCCGCCGCCGCCGCCGAAGACGACGCGACCCGCGCCGGGGCTCGCCGTCGCCACGCCGCCGAGACCGCCCGTGGTGGCGTTGGAGTTCCAGGTGTTGCCGCCGCGCCCGCCGTCGCCGCCGTTCGCGCCGCCGCCGCCGCCGGAGTTCTCCTGATTGACGCCCGTGCCGTCGCTGTCGGTCCCGCCGCCGCCCGCGTTGCCCGGCGCGCCCATCGCGTAAGAGCCGTTCGGGTAGCCTTCGGCGGTCGGGTTCAACTCGTCGACCGTGTTCGTCTGGGGGTTGAAGACGTAGCGCGGCGTGCCGAGCGTGCCCTCGCCCTTCGAGCCGTGCGCGCCGTTGGTCGCCGTCGAGGGCGACGAGGAGAGGTAGGCGAAGTCGTTATTCGCCGGGCTCGGGTTGCCGCCGCCGTTGACGGCTTTGCCGCCGACGAGCGCGCGACCGCCGCCGCCGCGGAAGCCGAGGCCCGTGACGTTGATCACGCCATTGTTCAGGTTGAGGAGCCCCGCCACGTCAAAGGCGACGACGCCGCCCGTCGAGCCGTCCCACACCGGCGCGGTCACCGTGCCGGAGAGCGTCGCGCTGGAATACTGCGGCACGCGGATGACCTGGAAGCGGCGCACGCCCTGCGCGCCCGCGCCCGCCGTCGTGTTCGCCGCGCCGTTCGTGTAAGAGTTGACGAGGCCGTTATTAGTGCCCGCGCCGCGGACAGTGACCGAGCCGTTGCCGCCGCTCGCGCTCGTCGCGATGACGTACTCGTAGAGGCCCGCGCCGCCCGCCGCGGTCAAGCCGCGACCCGACGCGTTGTTCGCGCCGTAGGCGGTTCCGTTCGTCGAGTTGAACGTGCCGTCCTGCATCTGGATGACGATGAGGAGATCGCCGATGGAGATCGAGGTGGACGCGCCGCCCGCCCTCATCGTGCCGAGCTGGATCGAGGTGTTGCTGTTGCCCGCCGCCACGCTCGCCGTGCCGGGGAAGTAAGTGTTGACGACGCCCGACAGGGCAGGCGAGTTCGCCGGACCCTGCGCGCCGGGCGTGGCGCAGACCGTCTGCGCGCCCGCGCGCTGGCACGAGAGCGAGACGAAGAGCGCGAGCAGGAGCAGCGCGCAGAGCCGGCGCGCGAGCGACCGCGCGACACACGCGCGCGCGGCGCGCGAGGGAGAGTCCGGCTGCGGCGCGAGGCTCATCACTTCGCACCCCCGTCCGGGTTCCGCGCGCCCTGATCCTCCGCGGGGCTCGTGCCGTCAGTCTTTTTATCTTCGGCCTTCTTCTCGACGGGCTTCTTCCCGTCCTGCGTCTCGTCGACGGGCGCGAGACCCTGCGACGAAGTGCCGAAGAGATCGAAGAGGCTCGAAAGTTTCGTCGAGATGGTGAAGTAGAAGCCGCGCGGCTGCGAAACTATGAGGCTGCCCGCGGGCTCTGTGGCGGAGGTGAAGTTGTAGCCGAAGCCGAAGCGCAGGTCAGGCAGAATCCAGTAGCCGACCTCCGCGCCGAACGAGCGGCGCGAGGTGTGGGTCGAGGGCTGCGCGAGGATGCGGCCCTCGCCGGCCACGTCGAAGGCGCGGCGGATGCGGCGCTGCATGCGGAGCTGCGAGATGTATGTGAGCGCGGAGGCGTCGATCAGCCCCTCGCGCGAGTTGCCGCCGAACTTCAGGGCGAAGCGGCCGTAGAGCTCCGTGTCGCGCAAGGGCTGCCAGTAGCCGTCGGTCGAGAGCGTGCGCGAGCGCTCGGTGACGGGCGCTTGTCCGTCGAAGCCGGACTGCGTGAGCGAGCGCTCGGTGTAGCTGAAGAGGACGGCGTGGCTGTCGGAGTGGACGGGGCGCAGGGCGATGGCCGCGGTCGCGAGGAAGGAGTCGTTGTCGCGCCCGGCGAAGTTCGTGCGCGCCCACTGCACGCGCGCGAGCGTGGTGACGCCGTCGCCTAAGCGTCCCGCCGCGCCGAGCGAGAGTATCTGTCCGAGTCCGCCGGTCTGATCGCGCAGGTCGTAGCGGGCCGAGGCGCGCACGTCCTTGGTCGGCATCCACGTCGCGCCGAGCGAGCCCGCGGTGAAGCTCTCGCCCGCGCCCGCGAGGTGGAAGCCGCGCTCGAAGCCGAAGTCGAGCGAGACCTGCTTCGAGAAGGGCAGGCGGTTCTGCAAACCGATGACGGCGAAACTGTCCGTACCATTGATGCCGTTGTCGATCTGGTAGCGGCTGACGACGTTCGTGTACCTGCCGAGGCGCGTCTCGACGCCGATGGCCGTCTCGCGGCGCGAGCTGGTGCCGGCGAACCCGGTCTGCGCGGTGTCGCTGATCGGAACTATCGGCGCGGAGGCGAGCCGCTCGGTGAAGAAGAGGGAGGTGCGCTCGTCCCACTTGTAGCGCGCGGCGATGGTGGTCTGGTTGGGGAAGGTCGGATCGGAGTCGGACAGGTTCTGCTCGCGCTTGACCGAGAGTTCGAGCTTGTCGGTCGGGCGGTACTGCGCGCCGACGGTCAGCAGTTGCGAGTTGACGCCGCCCGTCGTGCTGTTCGCGTCCGCCAAACGTCGGTAGTCGAAGCCGAGGAAGCCCTGAAACTTCTCGCCCAGAGACTCCTGCCAGAGGAACGAGAAGGTGTCGCGCTCGTTGTCGACGTTCGAGGTGTGGTTGCGCTCGTTCGTGTAGCCGAGGTGGAAGGTGCGCGTGCGGCGCGGCTTGATGTCGAGCGAGGCGGAGAGGCGGCGCGAGCCGGGCGAGACGGTCGCGCCGAACGGGTTGAAGAAGCCCTCGTCGGCGCGCGCGTACTCGGCCCGCAGCTCGGAGTTGTAGAGCTTGACGGGCTGCGTGAGCCGGAGGCTGTAGGCGCTGCCGCCCGCGTGCCGCTCGCCGCCGAAGACGTTGCCGTTCGTTTCGAGATCGCCGCTGCTCCTCGCGTACTCGAACTTGAGCGCGCCGCGGTTCCACAGGGCCTTCTCGCCGTCGAAACCGGCGAGCCGGTACGCGCCCGACTCTTCCTGGCGCTGCTCGACGAACGACGCGCCGAGCCGCAGGCCGAGGGGCGCGATCCGCTTCGAGGCGCGGCCCGTGTAGACGCCGGAAGTCATCCCGTCCGCGCGGTGCTCGTAGGTGACGACGACCTGCACGAGGTTGAGATCGTAGTCGAACGCAGAGATCGAGCGCATGAAGAAGAGCTCGCCGGAGAGCGGGTCGAGGTTGTAGTCGACCGAGCGCACGAGGGGCTCGCGCGAGAGGATGATTTCGGGGTTGCGGCGGTCGCGCACCTCCAGGTAGACCTGCTCGGAGCCCTGCATCACTCCGCCGTGCGACAGGCGCAGCAGACCGAAGCGGCTCGCGGGGAACACGTCGCGCGCGAAAGAGGTGTCGGGGCGCGCGCCGGTAACCGTGACGAAGTCGCCGTTCGCGTTCTCGACGTGGAGCTTGACGCCCGTGAGCTTGCGCGCGTAGCCCGCGAGCTGCGTCTCGTTCATGTCCGCCTCGAAGTCGCCGAACATCGCGTAGGAGCGACCGCGGTCGAGCCGGGCGTAGAGCTTGGAGTTCGACTCGATCTCGTCGAAACGCGTCGAGGAGTCGCCGAAGACGGGGTAGAGGCGGTCGAGCGGATCGAACTGGAACAGGCGGTCGCGCCCCATCGTGCGGTTCAGCGGGCGCTGGCTGTCGTAGGAGAGCGTGAGCAGATTTTTGCCGAAGACGGGGCCGCGGAAGAAGAACTCGACGTGGCTGCGGAAGCGCGCGTCGTCGCCGCGCAGCGCGTTCTCCGGCGCGGCGCGGCCGACCGAAGCCTCCGCGAGCCCGACCAGGATCGCGGGTCGCAGCTCGGCGGTGAAGCGCACGCGCTCTCTGACTTCCAGCTCGCCCGCCTTCGCGACCAGCTCGCCCTGGCCGGGGGCGGCGGCGGAGAAGAGCCGTGCCGTGGCTTCGCCCGCGCGCAGGCTCAGGACGATCTGCGTCGGCTGTGTGTCCGCCCGCTCGGCG
>DATLMC010000040.1:0-5340 GCA_035537435.1 Pyrinomonadaceae bacterium
CTCGCCGGCTCGTCCATCAGCAGGACGTCGGGGCGGACGGCGAGCGCGCGCGCGATGCACAACCGCTGCTGCTGCCCGCCGGAGAGCCCGAGCGCCGAAGACTTCAGGCGATCCTTCACCTCGCCCCACAGCGCGGCGTCGCGCAGGGCCTCCTCGACGCGCTCGGCGAGCTGCGACTTGTTCTCCGTCATGCGGTTGATCCGCAGGCCGTAGGCCACGTTGTCGAAGATCGACTTGGGGAACGGGTTCGACTTCTGGAAGACCATCCCGACCTTGCGGCGCAGGGCAACGACGTCCGTCCCCGGCGCGTAAACGTCTTCGCCGTCGATTAAGACCTCGCCCTCTGCGCGCGTCCCCGGGATCGTGTCGTTCATGCGGTTGAGCGTGCGCAGGAACGTGGACTTGCCGCAGCCCGATGGCCCGATGAAGGCCATCACGAGCCGTTCGGGGATGTCGAGCGAGATGTTGTGTAGCGCCTGCTGCGCGCCGTAGTAGAAGTCGAGCCCGCGCACCCTGACCTTCGCCCCCGCGGGGCGGAGCGTCTCGCCCGCGCCGTCCGCGGGGCGGACTCTCGTCTCGAATCTGGGCACTGTGACCGGGGCAGACATGGTTAATAGTCAGTAGTCAGTTGTCCGTTGTCCGTCGCCATCATCTTCTTCGAGTCATCACTTGTTCATTACGAACGACGGACAACTGACAGCCTTTCAAAACCTCTTCCGCGTCAGGAACCTGACCGCGACGTTAATGGCGAGGATGAGGGCGACGAGGACGAGCGTCGCCGCCCAGGCTTGCGCGTGCCACTCATCGTAGGGAGAGATGGCGTAGTTGTAAATCTGTACCGTGAGCGAGGCGATGGGCTGATCGAGCCGGTGGCTGTAGTCGTTGTAGTTGAGCGCGGTGAAAAGGAGCGGCGCGGTCTCGCCGGAGACGCGCGCCACCGCCAGCATCGCGCCCGTCGCGACGCCGGAAGCGGCGGCGGGCAGCACCACGCCCGTCGTCACCCTCCACTGCGGCGCGCCGAGCGCGAGCGCGCCCTCGCGCAGGGAAGCGGGGACGAGCCGGATCATCTCCTCGGTCGTGCGCGCGACGACGGGCAGCATGATCAGCGCGAGCGAGACCGCGCCCGCGAAGGCCGAAAAATGTTTGAACGGCAGCACCAGCGTCGTGTAGACGAAGATGCCGACGACGATTGAGGGCACGCCCGTCAGAGTGTCGGCGACGAAGCGCGCGACCGCCGCGAACCTGCCCGCGCCGAACTCCGCAAGGTAGAAGCCCGCCGCGATGCCTGCGGGCAAGCCCATCGCGGAGCCGAGCGCGAGCAGGATGAGCGTGCCGGCGAGGGCGTTGCCGATGCCGCCGCCCTCGCCGACGGGGCGCGGGATGTCCGTCAAAAATTGCAGGCTGAGCGAGCCCAGGCCACGCGCGGCGATGTAGCCGAGGATGAGCACGAGGACGAGCGCGGCGCAGGCGGCGCAGGCGGACGTGGCCGTCGTCATCAAGAGGCTCACCGCGCGCCGCCCCGCGTGCGCCGCCCCGGCGGCCCGGATCGTCGTCGCGTCCGTCGTCGTTTGCGTGCTCATCGTCTCGAACGTCTCCGCGCCGTCTTCTTTCTCAGGCGCGCGCCACGCCGCTCGTCTTGCGCGTCACGCCCCAGACCAGGAGGCGCGCGGCGGCGTTGATACAGAAGGTGACGAGGAACAGGATCAGCCCCAGGAGGACGAGCGAGCTGAGGTGCAGATCGTCGGTCGCCTCGCGCAGCTCGTTCGCCAGCACGGACGCGATGGTGTAGGAGGGCGCAAACAGCGACGCGCTGATCTCGGCGCGGTTGCCGATGAGCATCGTGACCGCCATCGTCTCGCCGACCGCGCGGCCGAGCCCCAATATGATCGCGCCCGCGATGCCGGGCGCGCCGTTGGCTAAGACGACGCGCGTCGTCTCCCACGGGGTCGCGCCGAGCGCGAGCGCCGCCTCGCGCTGCGCGGCGGGCACGGCGGCGAGCACGTCGCGCGCCACCGCGGAGATGATCGGCGTGATCATGATCGCGAGGATGACGCCGCCCGTCAGCAGACCCATGCCCGTGATCGAGCCCTGAAACAGGGGAAGCCAGCCCGCGCGCCTTTGCAGGGGCGTCTCGACGTAGTCGCGGAGGAAGGGCGCGAGGACGAAGATGCCCCACAGGCCGTAGACGACCGAGGGGATCGCGGCGAGCAGCTCGACCAGAAACGTGAGCGGGCGCGAGAGGCGTCGCGGAGCCTGCTCGACGAGGAAGACGGCGACGCCGAGCGAGAGCGGCACGCTTAAGGCGAGCGCGATGAGCGAAGACATCACCGTCCCGTAGACGAACGGCAGCGCGCCGAAGTGCCCGCGCGAAGGGTCCCACGCGCGGCTCACGAGGAACCCGAACCCGAACTCGCGCGCCGCCGCAACCGAGTTCGATCCCATCGACCAGATCATCGCCGCCGCGAGCGCGACGATCAGAAGCGCGCTCAGGAAGAGCAGGCCGCGGAACGCCGCGTCGGCGGCGTTGCCCGTGGGCGCGAAGACGCGGCGAAAGAGAAAGGATGAGGGATGAGGGATGAGGGATGAAGCAGAGACGCGGGGAGCGGGCGACGCGGAGACGGAGCGGGCGAATCTCCTGTCCGCCGCCGCCTCTTTCTTCGTCTCGCCGTCTCGCATCATTACTTCATCATCCTTCATCCTTCATCCTTCATCCCTCATCCCTGTCGCAGCGTCTTGCCGCCCGAAGTGATCGAGTTGAGCTTCGCCTCGGCGCGCGCGCGAATCTGGTCGGGGAGCGGGGCGAAGTCGAGCGCGCGGGCGAACTGCGCGCCGTCGTGCAGGCCCCACCAGAGGAGGTCGACGAGAGCTTTCCCCTTCGCGGCGTCCGCCTGCTCCCGGTAGACGAGGACGTATGTGTAACTCGCAATCGGGTACGCGGACGCGCCCACCGCGTTCGTGATCGAGACGCGCAGGTCTTCCGGCGTCGCGGCGACCGACTCGGCCGCGGCGGCGGTGACGGCTTCGAGCGACGGCTCGACGAAGTTGCCGGAAGAGTTTTTGACGAGCGCGACCGGCAGCTTGTTCTGCTTGGCGTAGATCAGTTCGACGTAGCCGACGGTGTTCGGCTGCTGCTTGATGATCGCCGTCACGCCGTCGTTGCCCCTGCCGCCCTGCCCCGCGGGGAACTTCGGCGTCTTGCTCGCGCCGACCTTCTCCTTCCACTCCGCGCTCACCTTCGAGAGGTAGTCCGTGAAGACGGCGGACGTGCCGCTGCCCTCGGCGCGGTAGGCCACCGAGATGTCGGCCGGCGGGAGTCCCGCGCCGGGGTTGTCGGCCTTGATGCGCGCGTCGTCCCAACGTCTGATCTTGCCGAGGAAGATGTCCGCGAGCACGTCCGGGGAGAAGCGCAAAGGCTGGCTGACGCCCGCGAGGTTGTAGGTGACGACGACCGCGCCGAGCACGGTGGGGACGTGGACGACCTCGCCCTGAACCTTCTTCAACTCGTCGTCGGTCATGGCGAGATCGGTCGCGCCGAAATCGACGGTGCGCTCGGTGAACTGCTTGACGCCCGCGCCCGATCCGACCGACTGGTAATCGACCGAGGCGGACGGGTTAACTTTTTTGTATTCGGAGAGCCACTTCTGGTAGAGCGGGTTGGGGAAGGTCGCGCCCGCGCCCTGCAAGCGCACCGCGCCGGAGACGCCCGCCGCGCCGTTGTTGTTGCCGCCGCCGCAGGAGAGCGAGAGCGCGGAGGCTATGCTCAGGAGCGCGGCGAAGAGGATAGCGCGCCGCGCGGTTATCTTTTGAGGGGGCATCTGTGTCGAGTCTCCTGAAAACTTTTCGTCCGTCGATAAGTTTCCAGGATAGTTCGACGCTGTTACAGCCACCTGAACGCGGGGTTAACTCGGTGTTAAATGAGGGGGTGAGAAAAAGGTGTGAGTTACCGAAGAGCTACATCGGATGCCCCGGCTCCGGTTGTGCGGGCGTCGTGCGAAGACCCTCGGAAAAGAGCCTTTCGAGGCTGACCGACGCCGCCTCGCGCATCGAAGGGAGCACTTTCATGTAAACCTGCTTCGTAAAGTCCGTGCTAAAGGGCGAGCTGCGATACCGCGACGGGCACGGAGTGGATGTATCATTGAAGAAGGGCATGAGGGTGAATTATCGCGGCGTCGGTAAGCGGGCTGGTCATTAAACGCGCCGGGCCGAGTCGGGGGCTCAGGCTGTCGAGCCGGTGGTGCGGATTGAGGTGGCGTAAAACGAAGTCGGCGGCTGACGTAGGGGGTACGATCTGAGAGTTCGGCACCACGCGGGTGACGGCGCTTGGCGGGGTGAGCCATAATTCTTACCTGCGGGCCGCTCACCCCGGGGCTGGGACATCATGGACGGAGTCGGAATCATATACAGCTTCCGCGCGCGGCTACTGATCGTGCTGGCGGCGCTACTCGTCTCGACGCTCGCCGTCCAGTATTACCTTAACCAGCGCGCCGCGAGGCGACGCTCGGATCGCGTCACGGCGCAGGAGAGGGCGCTGGCGGCGGGAACCGCCCTCGCGCTCAAGAGCATCAGCTCGACGAAATACCTGGGTGACTTAGACCAGGAGCGCGGCGTCCCCCTCTTAGAGGAATACAAGGATCGGGTGCTCAACGTCCTGGTCGTCAACGGCGAGGGGCGGGTCGACGATAGCCTCGACCCCAGGTACAGGCCGACGAAGCTCGATGACGGCTCCGACCATTATTTCCGAGTCTCAGAGGTCGCGCTGCCGAAGCTGGTTCCCGGCCAGGCGGCTGACGAACTGGGGCACTTTCTCACCAGCCGCCCCCCCCACTCGGAGCCCATCCCAGGGGAGCCGCGCGCCGTCCCCATAGCACTTAAAACATCCGAGGGGAACAACTACATCGTCGTCGTGCTCGGATCGTCGACCTGGCTGGGGGGCGGGCCTCGCCTGACCCCTATCGCCCGCAGGCTGCTGCCGACGCTCGCCCTCATGCTGTCCGCGATCCTCGTGAGCGCCATCCTGGTCTGGGGCTTTACCCGCCCCGTCGATGCACTCGCCGCGGCGGCGACCAGGATCGCCTCCGGCGACCTCGACTTCAGCGTGCCGGTCGCCGCCCGCCGCGACGAGATGGGCGAACTCGCCTCCACGTTCAACGGCATGATCGCCGATCTGCGCCGCGCGCGAGAGGTCGAGGCGAGGCTGGCCCAGGCGGAGCGCTCGGCCGTGGTGGGCCGCCTCGCCTCGGCCATCGCCCACGAGATCCGCAACCCGCTCAACTACATCAACCTCTCGCTCGACCACCTGCGCACCTCGCTCGCCCCCTCCGACCCCCGCAAGCGCGCCGT
>DATLMC010000041.1:0-40972 GCA_035537435.1 Pyrinomonadaceae bacterium
ATTCGACGTCGAATGCCCGCGTCACGCTTTGAGCGACCTCACGGTTAGTCGCGGGCGGGGACGAGCCCTGCCCCTACAATTTCGCCTTCCTACTTGCCGTTCACGTCCAGCGACGCTTGCGAAACTTCGCGTCCGTCCAGAAGTCTCTGAGCAGTTCGGCGCGCGGCGGCGCGGGCTCGACGCCTTCGCCCGCGTCGTCGGGCGGCAGCACGAGCGCGACCACGTCGTAGCGGTGCGGCTCGCCCGTCAAGCCGAAGGTGCGCCGGTAGGCGCGCGCGGCGCGCGTGATCTGCCGCTGCTTGCGCAAGTCCACGTTCGCCTCCGGCGCGGCGAACTCGTCCGTGCGGCGCGTCTTGACCTCGACGAAGCAGAGCGTCGCGCCGTCGTAAGCCACCAAGTCGATCTCGGCGTTGACGACCGCGCCGCGTAAATTTCTCCCGACGGGTAACTTGAAGTTCGCCGCGACCAGCCGGTAGCCCGCGCGCTCTAAGAGATCGGCGGCGAGCCTTTCGCCGCGCGCGCCGAGGGCGAGGTGCGGGGCGCGCTCTCGCGTGAGTGCGCCGCCCGCGCTCCGGCCGCGGCAAAGAAGCGTCCGGGTGAGACGTGACAGCTTCATCGAAGTGTGTGCGCGCGCGCCTAGGTGTCGATGCCGGCCTTGTTGAAGACGCTCGTGACTAAGCCGATCATGACCTGCGCGTCGCGGAAGCCCTGTAGACGGTTCGCCGCCCAATCGCCCTGAAAACGTTCGAGGGCGGGGGTCAGCTCGGCGTCGTACTGGGCCACTATCGCCTCGATCTTCTCCGGGGGAGTGGTGTTGAGGGCTTTCACGAGGGCATTAGCGTCCTCCCGCGTGCCGCTCAACTCGGCGGCGCTGACCCCCTGGCTCGTCAGGCCGTCGAAGAATGGCCCTGAGTTGATGACTGAGGCGACGCTGGTGAGCGTGAATTTTAGTCCCGCCGCGTTCATATAATATTCTCCAATCGAGTGGGTATGGGAACTGCCTTGCGGCGAGGTTCGCCCGGACTGCGTCGGCGTCCTGACGCGCGCGCACGATATTTCCCGCGGGCCGGATTGTCAACATCGAGCCCGGCCGAAGCGCCGCGCGCGGCTAGCGGCCGACGGCGAAGACGTGGTGCTGCGTGCGGACGAACATCGCGCCGGAGGCGATGGCCGGCGTCGCCATCAGCAGTTCGCCCGAAGGGTTCGTCGCCAGCAACTCGTACTGCGCGCCCGCCTTCACGACGAAGATGTCGCCGTCCTCGCTCGGCAGATAAATCTTCCCGTCCGCCGCGACGGGCGAGGCGCTAAAGCCGCCGCCCTTGTGCGGCAGGTGCTGCCGGTAGAGCTCCGCGCCCGTCTTGAGATCGTAGCAGTCGAAGACGCCCTGGTTCGAGAGCACGTAGAGGTGTTGGCCGTAGATGAGCGGCGTCGGCATGTAGGAGCCGCGCTGCCTACGGCTCCACGCGACGTGCGCGTTCGAGGTCTCGTCTTTACCGAGCGTGATGTCGCCGGACGCGCCCGCGCGGATGACGAAGATCGGCGCTTCGGGGCGGCGGCCGCTGGCGACGACGATGAGATCGCCGCTGTAGACGGGCGTCGGCGCGGTGATCTTCGAG
Organism: Pyrinomonadaceae bacterium; assembly: GCA_035537435.1. GTDB lineage: Bacteria > Acidobacteriota > Blastocatellia > Pyrinomonadales > Pyrinomonadaceae > JAIVGV01. The sequence goes on from DATLMC010000041.1 coordinate 1,617, forward strand.
CTGCCGCCGAGTCGCCACAGCTCCCTGCCCGTCGCGGGATCGTAGCCGCGTATGAAGTTCGAGGCGTTGGTGACGATCTCGGTGCGGGCCTTGCCGTCGTAGACGGTCGGCGTGCCCCACGAGGGCAGCTCTTCGCGCGGTGTCTTCCACAGGGTCTTGCCGGTCTTCAAGTCGGCGGCGAGCAGGAACGAATCCTTCTGCGCGTCGCACTGCACGATCACCATGTCCTTATATATGACGGGTGAGCTGGCCGTGCCCCATTCGTATTCGGGCAAGTCGTATGCGCCCGCGTTCAGGACGCCGAGGTCTTTCTTCCAGAGGAGCCGCCCCGCCGTGTCGAAGGCGTAGAGCCCCTGCGAGCCGAAGAAGGCGACGACGCGGCGCCCATCGGTCGCGGGCGTCGCGTTGGCGTAGGAGGCTTTAATGTGCCGCTTCTCGCGCGGCACGCCCTCGTAGGCCGTGCGCTCCCAGACGACACGGCCGCTCCTGCGGTCGAGCGCGTAGAGCTTCCACTGCTGCGGCGAGCGATCCGCGGAGGCGTCGCCGTCGCCGTAGAGGCCGTGGCGGAAGCTGTCACCCCCGCGACTGCTGACGGCGGTCGTGACGTAGACGCGCTCGCCCCAGACGACCGGGCTCGAATGCGCGAGACCCGGAATCGCCGTCTTCCACTTCACGCCCAAGCCCTTCTCGGCGTCCCAACGTTCGGGGAGGTTCTGCCCCTCCGCGACGCCCGCCGCGCGGTTGCCGCGAAACGACGCCCAACTGTCCGTGCGGAGACTTTGCGCCGCAAGCGGCACGGCGAGCAGCGCGGCCAGCATCATTAAGAGCGCCGCGCACAGGAACAGGCGTGATCTCATGGCTCTCCTTAGCTGAGTCTTAAATATATAGAGAGAAGTGCGGACGAATCTTTATGCTGTCTGCGTGGCTGACGGCGGGGCGAGCCCCGCAGCGGATGTGCGACGGGCGGCATGATAACACAACGCGCCCCGCTGTTTTACGGCGCGACGGGCGGGAGCGCTCCTTGCCCGCCCCTGACGCGCGCGTTAGACTGACGCCACTTTTACGAAGCTTATGAGCAACAGGGAATCGGGGGCGAAGTCGCGGCGTGGGACGGGGCTGCCGCTCGTGACGATAGTCGGGCGACCGAACGTGGGCAAGTCCACGCTCTTCAACCGGCTGGTCGGCGAGCGCCGATCAATCGTCGGCGACGAGCCGGGCATCACGCGCGACCGCATCTACGGCGAGGCGGAGTGGAGCGGCCGCCGCTTCTCGCTCGTCGACACGGGCGGCATCGTGCCGGACGACGACGCGCTCATCCCGTCGAACATCTTGAAGCAGGCGGAGGCGGCCATCGGTCAGGCGGTCGCGCTCGTCTGGGTGGTGGACGTGCGCGCCGGCGTCACGCCGCTCGACGAAGAGCTGGCGCGGCTGCTGCGCGGCACGGGGAAGATGGTCATCGTCGCGGCGAACAAGGCGGACGCGGCGCGGCTCGACGCCGAGTCGGGCGAGTTCCACCGCTTCGGCTTCGACGAAGTCGTCCCGGTCTCCGCCGAGCACGGCGACGGCGTCGGCGATCTGCTCGACGCGCTCGTCGAAAAAATATGGGGCGGCGAGCGAGTCGCCGCCGCAGACGAGGCGGGCGATGAGGAGTCCTCCGCGCGCGAGCCGTGGGAGTTGCGGCTCGCCATCGTCGGGCGACCGAACGTGGGCAAGTCGTCGCTCGTCAACCGGCTGTTAGGAGAGGAGCGCGTCATCGTCTCGCCCGTCGCGGGCACGACGCGCGACGCCATCGACACCCTGCTCGAATGGCGCGACGACGGCGCGGCCTCCGACGACTCGCACGAGATCGCAGACCCGCGCGCACAGACCTCGCCCGCGGGTGCTTTGAGCGCGACTATCGAATCCGCCCGGCAATCTTCAGACGACGATCCGCAATCCGCAATCCGCAATCCGCAATCTCTCACGCACCGGTTCCGCCTCATCGACACCGCGGGCATCCGGCGCAAGGGCAAGACCGAGGAGATGGCCGAGAAGCTGTCGGTCGTGATGGCGCGCCGGAGTCTGGAGCGGGCGGACGTGGCGGTCGTCGTCGTGGACGCGACCGAGGGCGTCGTCGCCCTGGACGCCAACATCGCGGGCTACGCGGTCGACGCGGGCTGCTCCGTCATCGTCGCCGTCAACAAGTGGGACGCCGTGCCGGGCAAGGAGACGGGCACGCCCTACGAGTTCGAGCGCGAGCTGCGGGACAAGATGAAGTTCCTCGACTGGGCTCCGGTCGTCTTCATCTCCGCGCTCACGGGTCAGCGCGTGCAGAACGTCCTGCCGCTCGCCCTGCGCGCGAACGCGGCGCGAAACTTACGCATCCCGACCTCGCAGCTCAACCAGTTCTTCGAGCGCGCGGTCGACGCGCCGGGCGCGCCGACGGCGGTCGCGAAGGTGAAGGGCGGGCAGTCGCGCCTGCGCATCCAGTACGTCACGCAGATCGGCGTGCGCCCGCCCCGCTTCGTCGTCTTCACGGCGGGCGGGCGGCCGGGACTGCACTTCTCCTACGAGCGATACTTGCTCAACCGCCTGCGCGAAGAGTTCGACTTCTACGGCACGCCCATCCGCCTCATCGAACGCCACCGCTCCGAGCGCAAAGGCTCGCGCTAACTCAACCAGACGACGCATGACAGTCACGCCGCTCAATTGGCAGATCGCCGCGCGCGAGGGCGAGGCGCGCGCAGGGTTGTTACAGACGCGCCGCGGGTTAATCGAGACGCCGGTCTTCATGCCCGTCGGGACGGCGGGGACGGTGAAGGGGACGCGCTTCGAGGCGTTGGAGTCCGAAGAACTCGACGCGCGCGTCATCCTCGGCAACACCTACCACCTGTGGCTGCGTCCCGGCGTCGATGTGATTCGCGCGTGCGGCGGTCTGCATAAGTTCATCGGTTGGGAGCGCGCGCTGCTGACGGATTCGGGCGGCTTTCAGGTGTGGAGTCTCGGCAACATCAGGAAGCTGAAGGAGGAGGGCGTCGAGTTCCGCTCGCACGTCAACGGAGAGCGCTGCTTCCTCTCGCCCGAAGTCTCGATGGAGGTGCAGGCGGCGCTCGGCTCCGACATCGTGATGGTTCTGGACGAGTGCGCGCCGGGCGAGGCGTCGCACGAGGAGGCGCGCGCGTCGCTCGAACTCACCGCGCGCTGGGCTCGGCGCTCGCGCTCGCGCTTCGACGAGTTGCAGCGCGAGGACGCGGACGCGGGACGCACGGCGGGGCACGATCCGTCGGTCAACGGCGGGCAGGCGCTGTTCGGCATCGTGCAGGGCGCGGCGCACGCCGACTTGAGGCGGGAGAGTCTGGCGCGCACGGTCTCGATAGGGTTCGACGGCTACGCCATCGGCGGCCTGAGTGTGGGCGAGGCGAAGCCCGTCATGTACGACACCATCGAGATGCTCGCGCCGCTCATGCCGCCGGATCGCCCGCGCTACCTGATGGGCGTCGGCACGCCCGAAGACGTGGTCGAGGCGGTCGCGCGCGGCGTCGACATGTTCGACTGCGTGCTGCCAACCCGCAACGGCCGGACGGGTCAGGCTTACACCTCGCGCGGCCGCCTCAGCATCAAGAACGCGCGGTTCGCGACCGACACGCGACCGCTCGACGAGGCTTGCGCGTGCTCGGTCTGCCGCAGGCACTCGCGCGCCTACCTGCGCCACCTGTTCGTGACGGGCGAGATGCTCGCCGGGGTGCTGTTCACGCACCACAACCTGGCGTTCTTCCTTGACACCATGCGGCGCGTGAGGCAAGCTATCCGGTCTGGTGATTTCACGCGATTTCGGCGGGAATTTATAGAGCGTTTAAGCTCCGGCGTCGGGTGACGTTCGCGCCGCTCCGGCGTCGATTTTTGCGGGCGCGGCTCCCCTTAGAAGGCGAGAGTCGGAACCGCACCGCCCCCGCCCCGCGGCGCGCGAAAGACCCGATTTCTCCGGCACGCACACTTTCAAACATGACACTTGCTCTCCTACAGGCGCAGGGCGGCGGCGCGGGATCGTTTCTGGTCTCGCTCATGCCGTTCTTCCTGATCTTCGCCGTCTTCTACTTCCTGATCATCATGCCGCAGCGCAAGCGCCAGCAGCAGTTGCAGGCGACCATCGCCGAGCTCAAGGCGGGCGCGCGCATCGTCACGACGGGCGGCATCATCGCCACCGTCACCGCCGTGCGCGAGAAGACCCTGGTCGTGCGCACCGCCGAGAAGTCGATGCTGGAGATCACGCGCGGCGCGGTCGCCGGGCTCTACGAGGGCGCGGAGGGGCCGCAGTAGCTTTACACGGCGCGCGGGGCAAACCGCTCGGCGCGCGCGCGTTTTTTTGTCGCCATGAAGAAGAATCTCACGCAACGCATCGTCGTCATCGCCATCGTCACACTCGTCGCGCTCTTCCTCATCTTCTGGCCCCGCGACTCCGAGAGAAACCTGCGCCGGCCGCAGGCTTCCGACTTCACCGCCGCAGGCGTCAAGCGGATACTCCAGAACAACATCGTCCTCGGCCTCGACCTGCGAGGCGGCTCGCACCTCGTCATGCAGGTGCAGGCGCAGGACTACTTCAAGAAGCTGGCCGAGAACACCGCGACCGGCGTCGAGAAGGCCGCCAAGGACGCCGGCTACGACGTGAAGGAGGCCCGCGCCGAGGTGGGCAACGGCAACTACAACGTCTTGCTCAAGCTCGGCGACGCCTCGAAGACTTCGGAGGCGCGCGACGAGGTCGCGCGCAAAGTCGACCTGCGCGACTTCAGCCCGTCGGTCTCCGGCGACACCATCAGGTGGTCGCTGACGGGCTCGGCGCAGCGCCTACTCGGCGATCAGGCGACGCAGCAGGCGATGAGGATCATCGACACGCGTATTAACGCCGCCGGCGTCGCCGAGTCGACCTTGCAGGAGCACGGCGGGCAGGGGTCGCACCAGATCCTCTTGCAGATGCCGGGCATCCAGGACCCGGAGCGCATCAAGAAGCTGATCGTCGGCGAGTCGCGTCTGGAGCTGATGAAGGTCATCAGCCCGTCGAACCCCTCGCCGATGCAGACCTACGGGACGGAGGAGGAGGCGAAAGCCTCGCTCGGCGGTCAGGTCCCGCCGAACCGCCGCGTGCTGCCTCTCGTCGAGCGCGACGAGACGACCGCGGCGGGCGACGCCCCGGCGCAGCCCAACCCGAACAAACCGAAGCGCTGGGTCGTCGTCGAATCGCCGGCCGTCGTTGACGGCAGCGAACTGCGCAACGCGGAGGCCCTGTCGCGCACGGGCAGCGACCGCAACTACGAGATCAACTTCACGCTGAAGCCGGCGGGCGCGGAGAAGTTCGGCGCGTGGACGGGGGCGAACGTCGGCGCGTACATGGCCGTCGTCCTCAACGACGAGGTCAAGAGCGCGCCCTACATCAAGTCGCAGATCACCGACAACGGCCAGATCACGGGGGACTACACGAAGCAGTCGGCCGAGGACATGGCGCTCACGCTGCGCTCCGGCGCGCTGCCCGCCAAGCTCGTCTACCTCGAAGAGCGCACGGTGGGGCCGAGTCTCGGCGAGGACTCGATCCGCTCCGGCGTGCTGGCCTCCGCCGTGGGGCTGCTGCTCGTCGTCGCCTTCATGCTCTTCTACTACCGCGGGGCGGGCGTCAACGCCGTCGTCGCGCTCATCCTGAACCTGCTTTTGACGGTCGCCGTCCTGATCTGGATTCCGGCGGCGCTGACCCTGCCGGGCATCGCGGGCATCATCCTGACCATCGGCATGGCGGTGGACTCGAACGTGCTCATCTTCGAGCGCATCAGGGAGGAGCTGGCGACGGGTAAGACCGTCGCCTCGTCGATCGAGCAGGGCTTCGCGCGCGCCTTCGTCACGATCATCGACACGCACGTGACGACCATCGTCTCGTCGCTGTTCCTCTTCGTCTTCGGCACGGGGCCGATCCGCGGCTTCTCCGTCACGCTCGTGCTCGGCCTCGTCGTCAACCTGTTCTCGGCGGTCTACGTCTCGCGCACGATCTTCATCTGGCTCCTGAGCCGCCGGGGGCGGCGCGCCGAGACGCTCAGCATTTAACTACCGTGACGGGTGAGCCGTGGCGGGTGACGAGTAAAGAAAAAAACTTGTTCCCACCTGTCGCCCGTTACCTGTCACCTGTTACGGGCTTTCATCATGGTCAGACTCTTTCACAACATTAACTTCGACTGGCTGGCGAACCGGCGCGCGTTCATCGCCGTCTCGATCCTGCTGATGCTCGCCGGGATGGGCTCGGCGATCTTCCGCTACTCGCGCGGCCAGGCCCCGTTCAACCTCGGCGTCGACTTCAAGGGCGGCACGCTCATCACGGCGAAGTTCAAGCAGCGGCCCTCGGCCGAAGACATCCGCGCCTCGTTCCAGCGCGCGCAGCTCCACGACGCCATCATCCAGCCCGTCGGCGACAAGCCCGACGAGGTCCTGATCAAGCTGCCGCGCCTCGGCTCGGAAGAGAACGCGCAGGATGAGGCGCAGGTGGACGTGGGGCGCACGAAGGTCGCCGAGGCGCTGAAGAGCTTCGGCGCGCAGGTCCCGGCGGATCAGAACTTCGCGCCCGAAGGCAACTCCTTCAAGATCGTCGGGACGGACGCCGTCGGCGCGGTCGCGGGCGCGGCGCTGAGGAACCAGGCGGTGGCGGTGACGCTGCTCGCCCTGGTCGGCATCCTCGTCTTCATCTCGCTGCGCTTCGAGTGGACTTACGGCGCGGCCGCCGTGATCGCCGTCTTCCACGACGTGCTGGTCACGCTCGGCATGTTCTCGGTCTTCTACTGGGAGATCAACCTGACGGTCATCGCGGCGCTCTTGACGCTCGTCGGCTTCTCGGTCAACGACACCATCGTGACCTTCGACCGCGTCAGGGAGAACCTCCGCCTGCACCGCCGCGACTCGCTCTACAAGATCACGAACGACTCGATCAACCAGACGCTCTCGCGCACGATCATCACGTCGGGGCTCGTCTTCCTGTCGGTCGTCGCGATGGTGCTCTTCGGCGGCGAAGTGCTGCGCCCCTTCTCGCTCGCGCTGGTCATCGGCATCGTCTTCGGAACCTACTCGTCAATCGCCATCGCGAGCCCCATCATGGTCTGGTGGCAGCAGCGGCTGGAGCGGCAGACGCCGCGCGCCGCGCCCGTCAAGGAGGCGCGCGCGGCCGCCGCCGGCGGGCCGGGCGGCGCGCGCGCGCCGAGGGCGCGCACGGCGGCTTCCGGCCGCTCGCAACGCGCGGCGCGCTAGGGGCTTAGGCGGCGGTCATAATTCGGACTTTGCGCTTGACTTCAAACGGGTCACGACATAGACTCAGCGCGTTGCTGGCTAACTGAATATTTCGGCAAGGAGCGCAAGCATTCCCAGCGCACGAGTGCGCCGGAGAATGTGCTCGCGGCTGTTTGCCCCAGGCGGTTCGGGAGGCGCGAGTAAAGTCCCCGCTCGCCGCGCGTCCGGAGTCTTCCCCGCAGAAGACTCGCCGTCGCGCCGCGCGCCCGATCGTCAGACGACACCCCCGGAAATTTCGTTCAATCACAAAACGATCAGTCTGAGAGAAGACGTTCGGGAACATAACACTTCTCTCCGGTTTCTAAGAGGCTAAGGCATTCGCGCCCCGAATCCACTGGCACCGGTTGAGGGAGGAGACAGATGTTCGAGAACTTAGTCGAGTCGACTTCACACAAGGATGACCTCTCGCGTAAAGGGAGTTTCTTCCTCGGCACGCTGGCGCTCTATGTCGTGCTCTTCGTGATCATCTCCGTCGTCGGCATCTTGACGTACAACACGCACCTCGACGCGCAGAACATGGAGTTGATGACGATGGTCGCGCCCGTGCCCATCCAGGCGCAGCCCGAACAGCAGCCGGAGCAGCAGAAGGAGCAGGCGAAGCCGCAGCAGCAGCAGGAGCAGCAGGTCGCCACGCGCACGGAGTTCGTCGCCAGCAACCTCGACCCGACGAAAGTCCCGCAGAAGGTCGAGGCGGTGGCCTCGAAGGTCCCGCCCGTCCCGCCCGGCGGCGCGGTGCTGAGCAGCAGAAACTCCGACCCCGTCGGCGGCCCCTCCGGCCCCGTCGGCCCCGGCACGGGCAGCGTCGGCGGCCCGATCGGCGGGACGGCCCCGCCCAGGGTGGTCGTCCCCGACACGGACGAGCCGCCGCCCCCGACCCCGACGCCCGCGCCGAAGCCGAAGACCATCGTCTCGGGCGGCGTCCTGAACGGCAAAGCGATCTCGAAGCCGCAGCCCGCCTACCCGCCGATCGCGCGCGCGGCGCGCGCCTCGGGCGTCGTCGTCGTCTCGGTGACGGTCGACGAGTCGGGCAAGGTCGTCTCGGCGCGCGGCGTCAGCGGCCACCCGCTCCTGATCCAGGCGGCGGTGCAGTCGGCTTACGGGTGGCGCTTCTCGCCGACGATGCTCTCGGGGCAACCCGTGAAGGTCAACGGCACGATCACGTTCAACTTTACCTTGCAGTGAGGCGGCCGCCGGCTCTCATCAGGAGGCCCCGCGCGCGCGGCAGACGGCTCTGGCAATACTGAGACTGAAAATTATTTGGAGGGTTCTACCGTGACCATTCTGACGAGTTTACTCGGATCGAAAGTGCTCGGCTTCATGCTCCTGCTGCAAGACGCGGCGGCGCCCGCCGGGCAAGAGGCCAACAACATGGCGAACGCGTTCACGATGCGCGAGATGATCCACAACCTGGGTCCCATCGCCATCGGCGTCATCGCCATCCTCCTCATCATGTCGATGTACTCCATCGCCGTCATGGTCGAGCGCTTCCTGACCTACCGCGCCGCCAAGCAGCAGTCGCGCGAGTTCGCGCCGCGCGTCGCGCAGGCCCTGAAGAACGACCGCATCGACGAGGCGATCACCATCGCCGACAAGCACAAGAAGTCGCACCTCGCGATGGTCGTCAACGCCGGCCTCCACGAGTTCCGCGCGCACGAGTCGGGCGCGGAGTTGTCGGGCGAGGAGATCGACGCGTCGAAGCGCGCGCTGCAGCGCGCCATCGCCATCAAGAGCGCGGAGTTCCGCCGCGGCCTGTCGGGCCTGGCGACCATCGGCTCGACCGCCCCGTTCGTCGGACTCTTCGGCACGGTGTTCGGCATCATCGCCGCGTTCACCGGCATGAAGAGCGCCGAATCGGCCGGCATCGGCGCGGTCGCCGGCGGGATCGCCGAGGCGCTTTTGACGACCGCGCTCGGCCTCGCCGTGGCCGTCCCGGCTGTGTGGGTGTTCAACTACTTCACGGGCAAGGTCGACGGCTTCGTCATCGAGATGGACAACTCGGCCTCCGAGCTGATCGACTACTTCATCAAGAACCGCACGCGCCAGTTGAAGGCGTAGGCGGTTTTTTCGTCGGCGGTTTTTAGCGGTTTTTATCGGCGCAGGGCGGATCGCGGGGCGGCGTCGTGCTTCCAGCGGCGCGCGCCCGCCGGCCGCCGCAAACAGGAGAGTGCCTCATGGGAATGGCTGCGGGCGGTAACGAGAAATTCAACTCCGAGATCAACGTCACCCCGATGGTCGACATCATGCTGGTGCTGCTGATCATCTTCATGGTGGTCACGCCGCTCCTCCAGTCGGGCGTGTCGGTGGCGCTCCCGAAGGACATGAAGAACCCGGAGGAGGACAAGGCGATCATCAAGGAGTCGTCGCTCGTCGTCGCCATCACGAAGGAGAACGAGTTCTTCGTCAGCAAGGACAAGGTCGACATCAACGAGCTGAAGGATAAAGTCACGAAGGCGATGGAGAATAAGAAGCCGGAGGAGCGCATCGTCTACATCAAGTCGGACGTGGAGGCTAACTACGGCAGCGTCGTCGAGGTCATCAACTCGATCCGCCAGGCGGGCATCGACCAGATCGGCCTCGTCGCCGACAAGAAGAAGGGCGCGGGCGCGGCGCCCGCCTCGACCACGCCCGCGGGCTAGGGCGCTCGCGCCCCGCCTCGCGACACCGACAAAACGGCAGGGAGGGATTTTGTAGCGATGGGAATGAGTTCATCGGGCAGCCACGGCGAGACCCGCGCGGTGCCCTACATCAACGTGACCCCGCTCATCGACGTGCTGCTCGTGCTGCTGATCATCTTCATGGTCATCACGCCGCTGAAGCCGACCCGCTTCAAGGCCCTGGTGCCGACCGAGCCGCCGCCTTCCAACGAGCCGATCAAGCCGAACCCGCTGACGCTCGTCGTCTCCATCGAGAAGGACTTGAAGCTCAAGCTCAACCTCGACGACGCGGGCTCGGTCAACGACCCGACGGCGCTCAGCCAGATGCTGACGAACACGTTCCGGCAGCGCCGGGAGAACCGCGCCTACGCGCCCGGCATGGAGAACCGCATGGAGCTCTCCGAGGACGAGCGCATCGCCAAGGCGGTCTTCGTCAAAGCCCCCCGCTCGATGAAGTACATCGAGGTCGTCAAGGTCATCGACGCCATCAAGGGCGCGGGCGGCAACCCCATCGGCCTCCAGCTCGACGACCTGGCGCAGTAGTAGCAGTGGCGGCTCGAAGCCTACGTTCTGATTTCGCGGCACGGACGAGTGGCGGGGAAAGGGATTCGCGCGAATCCTCCCCGTCACTCGTCAATCTTTGCCCTACGCCTTAAAAGCTTCCTGCGGGAGTTAAAAAATAGATGCGACCCTCTCAGCTCAGACTCTCAGCCGCGGCCTTCGCCCTGCTGGCGGCCACGCTTTCGACCGGCTGCGGCTTCGTCAACAACCTGCGCGCCAAGAGTCAGCTCAACGACGGCGCGCAAGCCTACCGGGCGCGCAACTACGGCGAGGCGCAGGAGCACTTCCAGAAGGCGCTCGAACTCAACCCCGAGCAGAAGAACGCGCGCCTCTTCATCGCCCGCTCGATCCACGCGCAGTACAAGCCGGGCGTCGAGCAGGAGGCGAACGTCGCCAAGGCGCGCGAGGCGATCAAGGCTTACCAGGACGTGCTCAACAACGAGCCGGACAACGACGACGCCTACAACGCCGTCGTCTACCTCTTCCGCATGCTCAAGGACGAGCAGAGCGAGCGCAACTGGCTCATGCAGCGCGCCAACCTCGAATCCGCGCCCGGCGTCAAACGCTCGCAGGCTCTGACCGTGCTCGCCAGCAAGAACTGGCAGTGCTCCTACAACATCACCGAGCAGACCGAGAACAAGGTCACCGTGATGAAGGACGGCAAGGCGCTCATCCAGTACCGCAAGCCCAAGGAGCAGCGCGACTACGACGAGGCGATGAAGTGCGTCGCCGACGGCCTCCAGCTCGCCGACAAGGCCATCAGCCTCGACGCCAACAGCGAGCAGGCCTGGTCGTTTAAGACGAACCTGCTGCTGGAGCGCGTCAAGCTCGCCAAGATGGACGGCAAGGACTCGGAGGCCGCCGAGTACCAGAAGCAGGCCGACGCCGCGCAGCAGCGCACCACGCAGTTGAACGAAGAGAACAAGCGCAAGCGCGAGGCCGAGGAGAAGGCTAAAGAGGCGAAGGGCAAGACGGCCGGTTAGCCGTCCGCTTAGCCGTCTGCCACAACGCGCGCGCGGCGCGGGCGCCGCCCCGCCGCGCACCCCCCGAATCAGGTGATGCTCGACTTTACCGTCGGGCATCACCTATTCTTGTATCAAGCGGTTAGCAGTTAGCTTTTAGCCAACCAAAAATCCAAGCGGCTTCCGGCTAACGGCTTCTTTTTATGATTCGCATCGAGGAGATCGTCGAGAAGGTCGGGCGCAGCCACCCGGAGGCTGACCTCGATCTGCTGCGCCGCGCCTACTTCTTCTCGGCGCGCGCCCACAAGGGGCAGACGCGCGCCTCGGGCGAGCCCTACCTCGTCCACCCGCTCGAAGTCGCCAACATCCTCGCCGACATGCGCCTCGACGAGGTCTCCGTCGCGACGGGGCTCCTGCACGACGTGGTCGAGGACACGCTCGCCGAGCCGGAGACGATCCGCGAATACTTCGGCGAGGACGTGTCGCACCTCGTCGAAGGGCTCACCAAGATCGCGCAGATCAGCAACCAGTCGAAGGAAGTCCAGCAGGCGGAGAACGTCCGCAAGATGCTCCTGGCGATGGTCGACGACGTGCGCGTCGTCCTCGTCAAGCTCGCCGACCGCCTGCACAACATGCGCACGCTCCACTACCTCAAGCCCGAGAAGCGCCAGCGCATCGCGCAGGAGACCATCGACATCTACGCGCCCATCGCCCACCGCCTCGGCATGGGCAAGGTGCGCGGCGAGCTGGAAGACCTCTCCTTCCGACACCTCCACCCGGATGAGTACCGCTCGCTCACGGCGCAGCTCGAAGAGCGCCGCGCCGGGCACGAGGCGTTCCTCGCGGCGACGACCTCGAAGATCGAGGAGAAGCTGAAGGAGTCGGACGTGCCCTTCGTGCGCGTCGAGGGGCGGGTCAAGCGCCTCTACTCGATCTTCAAAAAACTGCGGCGGCAGAAGATCGAGCTCGATCAGGTCTACGACCTCGTCGCCGCGCGCGTCGTCACGCCCGACGACGTGCGCTACTGCTACGCCGCGCTCGGCGTCATCCACAACACCTGGAAGCCCGTGCCCGGCCGCTTCAAGGACTGGATCGGCACGCCGCGCGACAACCTCTACCAGTCGCTCCACACCTCCGTCATCGGCCCCGAGGGCCAGCCCTTCGAGATTCAGATCCGCACCGAGGAGATGCACCGCGTCGCCGAGGAGGGCGTCGCGGCGCACTGGAAGTACAAGGAGGGCCGGAGGGGCGCGCACGACGACGACGAGGCGTTCCAGTGGCTGCGATCGCTCATCGAGTGGACGCAGGAGGTGAAAGACTCGCGCGACTTCCTCGAATCCCTCAAGCTCGACCTCTACCCGAAGGACGTTTACGCCTTCACGCCGATGGGCAAGATCATCCAGCTCCCGCGCGGGGCGTCGCCGGTCGATTTCGCCTACGCGATCCACACCGAGGTCGGCAACACCTGCACGGGCGCGCGCATCAACGGGCGGATGGCCGCGCTGCGCACGGCGATCCAGAACGGCGACGTGGTGGAGATCGTCCGGACGCCGAGCGCCCACCCCTCGCGCGACTGGCTGAACTTCGTCGTCACCTCGAAGGCGCGCAGCAGCGTGCGCCACTGGGTCGCGGAGCAGCAGCGGGCGGAGTCAATCGAGATCGGACGCAAGATGTTCGAGCGCGAGGCCGCGCGCTTCCACCTCTCGGCGAAAAAACTGCTGAACGACTCGGACGGCGGGATCAAGCGCGTCGCCGGCGAGTACGGCTACGTGCGGCCCGACGATCTGATGGCCGCCATCGGCTACGGCAAGCTCGTCCCGCGCAACATCATCGCCAAGTACCTGGGGCCGGAGAAGTTCGACGAGCAGGCGCAGAAGCTCGACGGCCAGAAGCCCTCGCGCCTGCGCGACTCGGTCGAGGCGGTCAAGCGCATGATCCGCCTCGGCGACGACTCCATCGTCGTGCGAGGCGTCGACGCGCTGCTCGTCAACCGCGCGCGCTGCTGCAACCCCGTCCACGGCGAGGCCATCGTCGGCTACGTCACGCGCGGCAAGGGCGTCGCCGTCCACGCCCGCCGCTGCAAGAACGTCGAGCAGTTGATGATCAACCCGGAGCGCATCGTCGAGGTCGAGTGGGCGGGCAAGCCCGACTCGGTCGCCTACGCGGTCAAGCTCCTGGCCGTCACGGAGAACCGCAACGGGATGCTCGCCGGGATCACCGCCGCCATCTCCGACATGAAGACCGGCATCCGCGACGCGCGCGCCACGGTCGCGCCCGACAACCGCGGGCGCGTCGAGGTCACGGTCGAGATCTTCGACGTGAAGCACCTGGACAGGGTGATGCGCTCCGTCCGAAACGTCCCCGGCGTGCTCGACGTGGAGCGCATGAACGGCGCGGCTTGAGCCGCGACGCCTGACGCGCGTTAAGCCGCGACGCCTGACGCGCGACGGCCGCGCCGCGCCCCCGCGGAGGCGAAATTATCCGCGCCCGCCCAAGCATCCCGCCGGCCCGCCGGCCTCATCAATCGACTACGACGTTTTTTGTTTCCGTGTCGGGGTGCGTGGCGGCCGTCATCTGCGCGGCGTCGTGCCGCCCGCGTTGGTGTGCCGGCGCGGATTCTGATAAAATCCACGGTTTGTTCGCGGAGTCTGAAAAAGAGGTTGCGTCAACAGTGAGGCAGACAGTTGCGACGAAGAGCGCGCCGGGCGCGATTGGACCCTACTCGCAGGCGGTTGTCGCGGGCGGTTTCGTCTTCGCGTCGGGGCAGATACCGCTCGATCCGGCGACCGGCGAGTTCGTCGCGGGCGGCGTCGCGGAGCAGACCGAGCAGGTCTTGCGCAACCTGACTGAGGTGTTGAAGGCTGCCGGGTGCGGGCTCGAAGACGTGGTCAAGACGACGGTCTTCCTGGCGGACATGAACGACTTCGCGGCGATGAACGAGGCTTACGGGCGTTACTTCAAGATCGATCCGCCCGCGCGCTCGACCGTCCAGGCGGCGCGACTGCCGCGCGACGCCCGCGTCGAGATCGACGTGGTGGCGATCAAAAGGGATGAAGGATGAGGGATGAGGGATGAAAACGTGGCTGACCAGGCGTCAGCTTTTCTTTCATCCCTCATCCCTCCGCCCTCATCCCTTCCGTCACGCCGCCGCTTTTTGGACCTGTGTCGCCTTCTGCACTTTGCCCGCCTTGATGCAGGTGGTGCAGACCTTCATGCGGCTCGCCCCGCCCTTGGGCGTCTGGACGCGAATCTCTTGAAGGTTGGGGTTGAAGCGCCGCCGGGTGCGGTTGTTCGCGTGCGAGACGTTGTTGCCGAACTGCGGACCCTTGCCGCAGACTTCGCATCGTTTTGCCATGACTGCTTGAAATACCTCCGGGCTTGAGTGCGCCGCGCGCTCCGGGCTCATTTCGGCGTCACCCGCCAAGGTGACGAATCGCGAGCACGCGGGAAACGATTTTTATAACAGACGGTTTCGCGCGCGGTCAAGCGCCTGGCGCGCGGGGCGTCGGCGGAATCACCAACGAAAGTTAAGGAGCCAAAGAGAAAGTGCACAGAGTCGCTAACAGAGTCGCAGTCATCGCCACCACCGCCCTGCTGGTCGCCGCCGCCGGGGCGGGCTGCAAGCGCGGGGGCGCGTCGGGCGGGGCCAAGGACATCGCCGCTTCCGTCAACGGCAAAGAGATCACGCTGGTCGAGGTGGATCGGGTCATCAGCCAGCAGACGGGCGGGCAGCAGGCGCAGCTCTCCCCGCTCGAACTCGGCGCGCGCCGCCTCCAGGTCCTGGACGATCTGATCAAGCAGGAGGTCTTGTTCCAGCGCGCCCAGAGGGAGAAGCTGCTGCCGAGCGACGACGAGATCACGCAAGTCATCAACGAGCAGAAGCAGCAGAGCGGCATCACGAGCGACGTGTACCAGCGGATGCTCAAAGAGACGGGGCAGACCGAGGAGGGGTTGCGCGAGGTGGCGCGCAAGCAGCTCGCCATCCGCAAGCTGCTCGAACGCGTCGACGGCAAGATCGACGCGCCGACCGACAAGGAGGTCGAGGACTTCTACAACGCGAACCGCGAGCGCTACGTCAGCGCCCGCGGCGTCGGGCTCGCCGCCATCTACGCCGACCCGCAGGACAACGGCGCGACCAACGACGCCAAGAGCGACTCCGAGGCGCAGAACAAGATCAACATCATCTACCAGCGCCTGAAGGGCGGCGGCGACTTCGCCACCGTCGCGCGCGAGCAGAGCGAGGACCCGAACACCGTCTCGCGCGGCGGCGAGATCGGGTTCTTCAGCGAGGACGAGTTGAAGCGCGCGGGCTTCCCGCCGGAATTGATCGCGAAGTTCTTCGGCAACGAGATGCAGATCGGGGACAGCACCCCGCCCACCAGAGGCTCGGACGGCCGCTGGTCGATCTGGAAGCTGACCTCGCGCCGACTCCAGAGCGAGAACCTCACGCTCGACCGCCCGGAGGTGCGCAAGGACGCCGCCGACAACATCATCGACACGCGCAAGCAGCTCGTCAACGCCGCGCTCCTCGAAGTCGCGATGCGCGAGGCGAAGATCGAGAACAAGCTCGCCGAGTCGATGCTCAACAGCGCGAACAGCCTGAGCAGCCTGCGCCCCGCCGGGGCGGCGAAACCCGCCGCGCCCGCGTCGAGCCCCGCGGCGAACTCCTCGCCCGCGGCGTCGGCTTCTCCCGCCGCGCCCGCGACGACGCCGGCGTCGTCGCAGACTCCGCGCCCGGCCAACGCTAACAACGCGAACGCCGCGCGGCCCGCGGCGAATGCCAACGCCGCCGCCACGCCCGCGAGGGCGGCGAACAGCAACAGGTAAGAAAATTCGTCGGCCGTGAACCGTAAACCGTGACAGGGAAGAGATGGCTCATCCCGTCACGGTTTACGGTTCACGGCCGTGACGCCCCGGCTATGTTGTTCCGTCTCTCAGAGGTTCATAAGTCTTACGGCACGCAGGACGTGCTGCGCGGGGCGTCCTTGCAGGTCAACCCGGGCGAGCACGCCGGGCTGGTCGGCCGCAACGGCGCGGGCAAGACCACGCTCTTCCGCATGATCACGGGCGAGGAGACGCCCGACCGCGGCGACGTGGTGCGGATGCGCGGCTTGCGGCTCGGTCTGCTCGAACAGCACGTCGATTTCGAACCCGGCACGACCGTCCACGAGTCGGCGCTCGCCGCCTTCGGGCACCTCCAGCAGATCGAGCACGAGATGCACGAGCTGGAGCACCGCATGGGCGAGGCGACCGACGACCTCGACGCCGTGCTCGCGCGCTACAGCGATCTCCAGCACGAGTTCGAGCGCGAGGGCGGCTTCGAATACTCGGCGCGCGCGGAGGCGATCCTGTTGGGCTTAGGCTTCGCCCGCGAGACGTGGCAGCTCGAAGTGGAGAAACTTTCGGGCGGGCAGAAGAACCGCCTGGGCCTGGCGCGCCTGCTCCTCGCCGAGCCCGACACGCTGCTCCTCGACGAGCCGACGAACCACCTCGACGTGGCCGGCGTCGAGTGGCTCGAAGAGTTCTTGTCCGGCTACAAGTCGGCCTACGTTATCATCTCGCACGACCGCTACTTCCTCGACCGCTGCTGCCGCCGCATCGTCGAGGTCGAGCTGGGGAAGGCGACGAGCTACAACGGCAACTACTCGGACTACCTCGTCGAGCGCGAGGAGCGCCGCGAGGCGCAGCGCCGCGCCTACGAGAACCAGCAGCACCTCATCTCGAAGACCGAGGACTTCATCCGCCGCAACCTCGCCGGGCAGAAGACGAAGCAGGCGAAGTCGCGCCGCACGATGCTCGCGCGCATGGAGCGCGTCGAGGCGGTGAGGGCCGACGCCTCGCAGGGCAACTTCCAGCTCAAGGGCGTCGAGCGCACGGGCAACCAGACGCTGATCGTCACCGACCTGTCCGTCGGCTACCCGGATAAATTGCTCGCGCGCGACATCACGTTCACGCTCATGCGCGGGGAGTGCCTCGGCGTCATCGGCCCGAACGGCGCGGGCAAGACGACGTTCGTCAAGACGCTGCTCAACAAGACGCCGCCGCTCGCGGGCGAGTCGCGCTGGGGCTCGAAGGTGCAGGTCGGCTACTACGCGCAGCAGTTGGACGATCTCGATGACCGCAACGAGATCATCATGGAGCTGCGCCGGGTCGCGCCCTCGACCGTCACGGCGGGCGAGCTGCGCAGCTTCCTCGCGCAGTTCCTCTTTACGGGCGACGACGTTTACAAGCACGTCCGCGATCTTTCGGGCGGCGAGAAGGGGAGGCTCGCGCTCGCGAAGTTGATCTACTCGCGCGTCAACGTCCTCGTCCTCGACGAGCCGACCAACCACCTCGACATCCCCTCGCGCGAGGCCCTGGAAGAGGCGCTCGACGCCTACGACGGCACGATCATCACGATCAGCCACGACCGCTACTTCCTCGACCGCGTCGCCACGCAAATCCTCGCGCTCGACGGCCGAGGCACGGCCGAACACTACGACGGCGACTACACCGGCTACCACGACTGGAAGGCGGCCGGCGGCTCCGCGCCGCAGCCCGCGCCGGCCCCCGCGCCGCAGAAGTCCGCGCCCGCGGCGGGCGGGAAACAGGACGCGGGCGCGACGCGGGACGACGCGTCGGCCAAGTCGAAAGGCGCGCACGCCAGGGGGAAGGGCGAAGCCGAGAAGTCGAAGGGCGGCGTGAGGGTGGTGAAGAAATCGAAGACGCCCGCGCGCACGCCCGAACAGATCGAGTCGGAGATCGCCGAAGCCGAGAAGCGCCTCGCCTCGCTCTCCGACGAACTCTCCAGCCCCCAGGTCGCGCGCGATCAGGCGCGCGCCTCGCGCCTCAACGAAGACTACCGCGCGACGGACGAGCGACTGCGCGCTCTCTACGCCGAATGGGAGCGCGTCGCCGCCGAAGCCGCAAACGCCTGAACAATTGTAGGGGCAGGGCTCGTCCCTGCCCGCTCGGGCGCGAAGGCGCGAAATATGGAAGCGCGGTCATTCGAGAATGGAATGACCGCGCTTCTTATCAAGCGATCTGTCAGACGCCCGGCGGGCAGGGACGAGCCCTGCCCCTACGGGTCTATTTCGCCGCCTGCTCTTTGAGCGGGATGAACTTCATCGGCGGGGGCGTGATGCGCGTCGTCGTGACGGGCTGACCCTTCATGAACTGGAGCATCACGTCTTTGATCTGCGGCGAGGAGAGGAAGAGCGGATCGCTGTGCACCGCGCCGTCGATGATGAGGTGCGTGCTGTTCGAGAACCCGGCGCGGTACTCATCCGCGTTCGAGACGGGCGTGCGCGCGTCGAGCGTGCCGCTGATGAAGAGCGCGGGCACGTCCGACTTGACGGGCGAGCGGAACTCTTCGCCGAGGTCGGGCGCGTTCCACTCGGAGCACACGCCGGGGAAGGGCTCGTTCATCAGCGCGCCGAGCAGCGCCGCGCCGGCCTCGCGCACGATCCGCTCGGAGCGCGCGGGGCTGATGCCCGAAGCGCAGTCCATCATGTACGACATCGCCGAGCCGAAGTCGCCGCGCGAGAGGTTCAGCCACGCCTCGGCCGAAGGCGTGAAGTCGCCCTGCGAGGCGCGGTAGTAGATCATCGGGTAGAACGACTCGACGGTCGTCCCGATGTTGTTCGCGGTCAGGAACTGCATCACGAACTTGTTGACCGTGACGGAGACCTTCTGCTTCGTCTGCGGATCGACGACCTCGACCACGGCGGGCTTCTTGTCGAGCTGCTCGTGGACGGACTTCATCAGCGAGACCAAGTCCGGAACTTTCCCGCCCCAGTAGGCGTCCGCCCTGACCGCCGCGCTCAGGGCGGCGAGGTGCTTCTCGATGTTGGACGGCAGCTTGTAGGTGTGATCCGGCCCTTCGGTCCCCGCGAGGATGGCGCGCGCGATTGATCGCGGGTGGCGGCGCAGCGCGGCGAGCGTCAGGTGCGTGCCGTAGCTGATGCCCCAGAGGTTGATCTTCTCCGCGCCGAGGGCCTTGCGCAGGTCTTCCAGATCGTCCGCGCTCTCGTTCGTGTTGTAGCCCGCGAGATCGACGCGCTGGATGTCGCGCCAGTAGTGCGCGCAATCCTTCGCGCGTTCGCGCGCCACCTTCAGCATCGCCTCGAGCGAGGGCGCGACATTCACGGGGAAGTCCCACCGCTCGTAACACCCGAGGTTCGGCTTCGAGTAGCCCGTGCCCCGCTGATCGAACGCGATCACGTCTCCCACCTCGCGCATCGCCATGAAGAGGGGGAAGCGCGAGCCCGTCGCCGTGCCGATGCCGCTCCCGCCAGGCCCGCCCGCGAGGTAGACGGTGGGCGGGCCGGGCGTCTTCGACGTGCTCTTGAAGCGGACGAACGCCAACTCGATCAGATTGCCCTGCGGGTTGCCGCGGTTTTCGGGGACGAGCAGCGTGCCGAACTCGGCGTCGGTCTTCTCACCCTTCGCGTTCTCGAAGACGTAGGGCCTGACCGTGAGATCGCCCGCCTTTCGCTGCGCCGTCGCGGGCGCGGCGCAGACCGCGACGAGCGCGAGCAGCCGGACACACCTTCGGCTCACAGACTTCAGTCTGGACATTTCGGATAGCCTCCTCTTGAAACTGATCTTCCCGCGCGCGACGCGGCGCGCGGAAGGTTTAACGGTGGGTCACTCGTGCGAGAGTCCCGCCGCGCCGGCCGGACGCGCCGAGGTTCGTCCGGCCGGCGCGCGGGCGTTTCAGCCGTCGCTGTCTTCGATCTCGGAGATCGCCCATTGGGCTTTCGCGCGCACGCGCGGCTCAGGATCGTTCAGCGCCTCCTTGAGCGGTGCGAGGGCGCGCCGGTTCTGAATCTCCCCGAGCGCCATCGCCGCGGTCTGCCGCACGTCGGCTTGCGCGTCGGCGGCGAGCACTCGGCAGAGCGCGTCGACGGCGCGCTCGTCCTTCAACTCGCTGAGCGCCCAGGCCGTGAGCTGACGGACGCGCCACTCGCCGTCCCCGAGCGTGGCGATCAGTTTGTCCAGGGCGCGCTCGTCCCTGATCTCGCCGAGCGCGCGCGCGGCGGCCATCCTCACCCACTCGTCCGAATCGGCGAGCAGCGAGACGAGCCGCGGCACGGCTTCGGCGCGCTCGCCCCCGCGCATGTTCGTCAGCTCGCCGATGGCCCACGCGGCGTTGCGCCGCTCGCTCGCGTTGCCTTCGTCGAGCGCGACGGTGAGGCGCGCGAGCGCCGGCTTGCCCATGGAGGCGAGCGCGATGGCCGCCTGCTCGCCGGGCGAGGGCTGCTTGAAGGAGTCGAGCGCGGGGCTCCAGTTGCCGTCCTCCCAGCAGCGGCTTAACTGGACGGCCGCGTCGTCGCCGAGCATCGAAGCGAGCGCGGGGATGAGATCGACGGCACGCTCGTGTCCCGCCGCGCAAGCCCCCTGCGCGCGCCTCTCAGGGCTGTCGGAAGCCAACATCTGGGCGATCTCCCCGCGCCGCGCCACTGCGCTCCCGCGTTCTTCGCGCGCGGGCGGTTCGTCCCGCCTCCCTTGCGGGACATCGCGGGGGGCGCGCTCAGACGCCGCGTCGCGCGCGTGTGCGCGCGGGGCGTCGCCGCCCGGAGACACCCGCGCGCGAAGCTCGAAGGAGAAGGTCGAGATGGCGAGGCACGACAGGCAGAGGGTGGAGAGAGCCGCGAGCGCGAGCAGTCGGGCGGCGCGGGCGTCGGTGCGGCGCGTGTTTCGTGTCAGTCGCATGATTCGTTCCTCCAGAATGTCAGCGTCGAAAACTCCGAGCGTGAAGGCGCGATCGGCGTGCGAGACGAGCGCGCCCGCCACCCGGACGAGCGAGCGCGCGTAAGTGTCGGGCGCGACGACGCGCTCGGCGACCATCTCGTCGCAGGCTAACTCCCTCGTGCGATCGATCTGCCGCTTGATCAGCCGCGCGAGCGGGTGGAAAGAGATAGGCAGGAGGATAAATTCGTAGGCGAGGTTGAGCGCGAAGTCGCGGCGCGCGACGTGAGCCGCCTCGTGTCCGACGACGGAAGCTAAAGTCTCCGTCGTGGCCCCGTCGAACAGACTCGCCGGCAGAATGATTAACGGTGCGCGCGCGCCGAGCGCGGCGGGCGCGGACGCCTCCGAAGAGCATCTGATCTCGATCCGCCGCAAGCCGAACGCCGCGCGGCAACTCTCCGCGACCGCGCCGAGGCGCGACGAAATCTCAAGCGCGCGCGCGGAACGGCGCAGGCCCTGCGTCCTGCGCCACGCGCGCCACAGGGCGGCGACGCGGAAGAGCAGGAAGAGCAGGTAGCAGGCGGCGAGTGCGAGCGGCAGCGCGGGAGCGCCCGTCAAAGTCTGCCTGCGCCGCCGGAGCGAACGCGCGAGCGGGAAGGAGTTTGCGTCGTCCCCCGCGCTTACGGTCACGGTCGGCACGCCGGTGTTAACGGCTGGCGGGGTGCTCGCCGCCGCGGCCCGAGTCTCCGGCGCGCGCTCGACGCGTATAGCAGGAGCCGCCTCGGGCGTCGAAGGCGTGGTTGAAGTGTCGTAGACGCTGAGCAGCGGCAGCGCGACGGAGATCAGGAGCGCGGCGACCCAGAGGCCGTGGCGCAATCGCGCGGGCGCGTCGCGCAGGAGGCGCGCGCAAGCCGTGGCGACGAGCGCGACCGCCGCGACCTGCCACGCGGCGTTGAGCAGAAACGTCGGGAGCATTTCAGCGATCCTGTTCATCACGGCCCCCTTCCTCGACGAGCTTGTTCAGGCGCGCGAGCTTTTCCGGCGTGATGTGTTTCGCCTCGACGAGGCTCATCACCAGGCTCTCCGCGTCGCCGCCGAACATACGCTCGATGAGATCGCCCATCGCCTTGCCGACGACCTCGCGCCGGCTCACAGAGGGGCGGTAGAAGTAGGCTTTATCCTTCAGCCTGCGCGTGACCTTGCCCTTGCGGTGCAGCACGTTCAGCATCGTCTGCACGGTCGTGTAGGCGTGCCCGCTGTTCAACCCCTGCAAGACGGTCTGGACGTTCGAGGGGCCGGCCTCCCACAGGACTTTCATGATCTCCAGTTCGAGCGGCGTCAGGTGTTCGGACTTTTTTCTCGCCACGGCTGCCTCCTAATTCGTTAGGAGCATACGCGCGACCGGCCCCGCCTGTCAACTAAAAAATTAGGAGGTGCGCCCGCCGATCTTTTACCTGGAGGGCGTGAGGCGGCGGGTCGGGTCGGGGCGGGCGGCGAGACGCCGAAATTGGCGCGGAAAATCGCGGTTTTCGCGCGCGGGGGCTGCTTGACAGTCGCGCGAGCCGTCTGTTAGTTTTCACCCTTCGCTTGTCACGAGTATGAAGCGATGGTTGATAAGTTGCAGGCACGTAGCTCAGGGGTAGAGCACTACCTTGACACGGTAGGGGTCCGCGGTTCAAATCCGCGCGTGCCTATCATCTAACCTTCTGGTTTTAAAACCCCGCCCGATCCGACCCGCCCCGGTCGCTCTGCGCACCCGCCAGAGTTTTGTCGGACTCAGAGTACGCACCAGCCCTCTCTCAAGCGTGGCGGAGTTGTTCGCCCCCCTTCGGTGTCGTCTGCCGCCCGGACGCTGTCCGCCGCGCCGCGCGAGAAACTCCCGACGAGCGGTTACGGTGTTGCCTCAGTAACGTCGTGTGATGATAATGTCCCGACCGCAGGCGCGCAGCCCTTCCCGGCTTCCAAGAGGTTCGTCTAGAACTCAGGCGATTCATAGAGGGCGATGACGGCTCATCCTTTCGTCTCGGTGATTGTCCCCGTCTATAACGACTCGGAGCGTTTGCAACTCTGCCTGCGTGCCCTCGAAGGGCAGACGTACCCGCAGCACCTTTACGAAATCGTCGTCGTGGACAACGGTTCCGACGAGAGCCCCGCTCCGTCGGTCGCGCGCCCGGGCCGCGTGCGCCTCTGTTCGGAGACGAGACCGGGCTCCTACGCAGCCCGCAACCGCGGGCTCTCCCTGGCGCGCGGTGAGGTCATCGCCTTCACCGACGCAGACTGCATCCCCGCGCGCGACTGGATCGAGCGGGGGGTCGCGCGCCTTTCACGCTCGCCCGCCTGCGGCCTGATCGCAGGTCGCGTCGAGGTGTTCGCCGAAGACCGCGGGAGCGCCACGGCGGTCGAGCTCTACGAAATGGTCACCTACCTACAGCAGAAGAAGCACGTCGAGGTGGACGGGTTCGGCGCGACCGCGAACCTGTTCACGCTGCGGAGCGTGTTCGAACGGGTGGGGACTTTCAACGGCGGGATGATGTCGGGCGGCGATGTCGAGTGGGGGCACAGAGTGTCTGCGCTCGGATACGAAATGCTGTACGCCGACGACGCGCTCGTCGCGCACCCCGCCCGGCGCACCTTCGGCCACCTCTACCGCAAGGTGGTGCGTATCGCCGGCGGCTCACACTCCCTGAACGGGATCAGCTCGTGGTCGTTGCTCGCGAGTTTCCTGCCGCCCGTCAGATACCCGCTCGCGATCTGGAGAGACCCGAAACTAAAGAGTCCGCGGGAGAGGGGTGAAGCCGTCGGGGTCGCTCTGTTCGTCTGCTACGTTCAGGCGTGGGAAAAGCTGCGGCTGGCGCTGGGGGGTAAGGCGCGCAGGTGAAAGATGTATTTTCAGCGGGGTGAATGGCGCGCGTCGCTCGCGCGCGACCGGCTCTACAGCGCGGAACAATATTTCCGCACCGACCACCTGCAAGCCGACCTCAGGCGTCGCGCGCTGCGGGGCGGGACGGCGGCGCTGGCTTCGCAGGGCTGCAAGTTCTTTCTCCAACTGGTCTCCACGGCCGTCCTAGCGCGCCTGCTCACGCCCGGCGACTACGGGTCGTTCGCCATCGTCTTCGCCGTCGTCACCTTCTTCTCGATCTTCAAGGATTTGGGTCTACACCTGGCGACCGTCCAGCGCGCCGAGATCACGCACGAGCAGATCAGCGCGTTGTTCTGGATCAACTTCGGCATGAGCTGCGCCCTGGCGCTCTTGACGGCGCTCTCGGCCCCCGCCGTGGGCCTGCTCTACGGCGAGCCGCGCCTCGTGTGGATGACGGTCGCGCTCGGCGCGGGCTTTCTCTTCGCGGGTCTGGGCAGTCAGCACCGCGCCCTGCTCCGCCGCCAACTGAGCATGACCCTCCTGTCCGCCGTCGATCTCGCGTCCTTCTTCCTGGGAGTCGTGGTGGCGATCTGTTCGGCCCTCCTCGGCGCGCGTTACTGGTCGCTCGTGCTGATGCAACTGGCGGCGGAGGCGGGCGGCGCCGCGGGGCTGTGGGCGGTGTGCCGCTGGCGTCCCGGCCGCCCGTCGCGTCGCGCGGGCGTTCGCCCCATGCTCGTCTTCGGCGGACACCTGACGGGCTTCGAAGTGATCAGCTACCTGACGCGCAAGTGCGACGATCTGATCGTCGGGTGGTACTGCGGCGTGGAGCAGTTGGGGTTTTACGACAAGGCTTACCAACTCCTGCTCCTGCCCGCGCGTCAGTTCGCGTACCCGCTCTCCGGCGTGACGATCCCCGTGCTCAGCCGCCTGCAAAACGATCCACGGCGTTACCGGGAATATTTCGAGAAGTGCATCCTCTTCGTCGTCGCGCCGGGGATGCCGCTCGTCGCCTTCCTCTTCGTCGTCGCCGGCAAGGCGATCCCTTTCATCCTCGGCGATCAGTGGGCGGGCTCCGTCGCGCTCTTCCGCGCCCTGGCCCCGGCGGCTTTCCTCGGCACGTTGAATTCCGGGGTGGGGTGGATCTTCGTCTCGCTGGGGCGCACGCGCCGCCAGTTCAAATGGTCGCTCGCCGTCTCCGTCCTGACGCTCGTCAGCTTCTTCGTCGGCGTGCGCTGGGGTGCGGTCGGCGTGGCGGTCGCCTACACCGCGGGTCGGGTGTTGGTTCAACTGCCCACGCTCATTTACAGTTGTCACGGCACGCCGCTCAGTTGGGTGTCGGTCGTGAAGACGGTCTCCAGACCGGCGCTGGCGTCGGTCGCGGCGGCCGCCGTGCTGGCGCTCGTGGACGCGCGGCTCTCCTCCGCGACGAACCGCGCGCTCACCCTGACGGCGGAAGCGGCGCTTTACCTCCTCCTCTACGTCGCCGCGTGGGCGGCGCTCCCGGACGGCAGGCGCACCATGCGGGAGACGCTGGCGTTAGCCAAAAGTTTCTGGCGGAAGGGTGAAGAGGCTGATCAGGTTTGAACCGTGCGACTACTAACCGTTCGCGGGCGCGCGCATCCCGCTTCGCGACTCAGTTCTTCCCGGTGACACCGAACTTCGTATGAGGCGTGAGAGTCCGAACCGACGGGGGATCAAGTTGGGCGTCGTCGCCAACGAATTTTTCGACCTCCGACTCGGTCGCATGGGCGGCTTCGGGTGGGCGGCGAGGCAGGTGGCGCGCTGCTTCCAGGAAGAGCCGTCGCTCGGCGTGGAAGTCGTCTTCCTGACCAACGCCTCCGGGGTGGGGAACGGGCGACCCGAAACGACCGTCCACGGGACGCGACTGGTCTCGTTCAACCGCGGGCGGCTGGACAATTTCCGCCGCCTCCGCGCCGAACGGCTCGACCTGCTGCTCGGCATCGACTACCGACCGAACTACCGTTTCTTCTACCGCTCCCTGCCGCGCACGCCCCTCGTCAACTGGGTGCGCGACCCGCGCACGCCCGAAGACGTGGCCGAGGTCAAGTCGCTGCGTTTCCCCGAAGCGGGCGCGCCGCAGCCCGAAGGCGTCGATCCGATAGACTGCACTTCGCTCGCGCGGGTGGTTCAGATGTCGCGCCTCGTCTCCCGCCCCGTCCTCTTCGCCACGCCCGCGCCGCACCTGGCGGCCAAGTGCGAGGGGACTTACGGCGTCAAAAAGAGTGAGCTCTTCTTCCTGCCGAACATCATCGACCTCCACCGCGGCGCGGTGGTGAAGAGCGCGCGCCCGCGGGTGGTCTTTTTGGGGCGGCTCGATCCGTGTAAGCGACCCTGGCTCTTCGCCAAATTAGCGGAGCAGTTTCCACACGTCGAATTCCTTTTTCTGGGTCAGGCACACTTCGAGAGCGGCCTAGCGCGGGCGGGCGAGGGGGTGCCGACCAACGTCCGCTTCATGGGGCACGTGGGCGAGCGGGAGAAGGCGCGCGCTCTGTCTTCGGCGTGGGCGCTCATCAACACCTCGATCCACGAGGGCCTGGCGATCAGCTTTCTCGAAGCCCTCGCGTGCGAGACGCCGATCCTGAGTTGCCAGAACCCCGGCGGCGTCGTGTCGCGCTTCGGCATCCACGCGGGCGACTTCGGCGGGGCGGGGCTCGAAGCCTTGCCGCAACTCGCCGCGGGGCTGCGGCGTCTGCTCGGCGACGAAGGGCTGCGCGCCCGGCTGGGTCGCGAGGGCCGTAGCTGGGTGGGGGAGACGCACAGCCGCGCGCGCTTCCTCGCAGCCTTCCGCGATCTTCTGCGCGCGTGTGTGGGGCGCGGACTCATGACGGGGGATGAGACGTAAGGTGGGAGAGCCGTTGATCTCAGTCGTGATCGCGACGCGCGACCGGCGCGAACTGCTCGCGGAAGCGGTCGAGAGCGTCCGACGCCAAACGTCGGGCGACTGGGAACTGCTCGTCGTCGACGACGCCTCGCGGGACGGCACGCGGGAGTGGCTCGCGAATCCGGGCGACGGGCGCGTGCGCTCATTCAGACTCGACGAGCACTCGGAACGATCCGTGGCGCGCAACCGCGGGCTGGCGGCGGCCCGCGGCGAGTTCATCATGTTCCTCGACGACGACGACCGTCTGCGCCCCGAAGCCCTCGCGTATCTGGTCGAGCCCTTGAGGCGCGACGCGCGGGCGGTGGCGGCGGTCGGCGCGCGCCTGAAGTTTAGGGATGGGGTCTACGCGACGAGGATCAATCATCCGGTGAGGCGGTCGAAGAGAGTGATCTGGCCCGCGCTGAAAACTACGAGCCGAGACATCCTGCCGGAGCTGTTGGCGGGCTGGGGCTGGTCGGCCGTCTCGGGGCAGACGCTCTACCGCACGGACGCGGTCAGGCGCGCGGGCGGCTACCCGCCACGCGTCGTCGTCGTCGAAGACAGGGCGCTGTGGCTGCGCGTCGCGCGCCTCGGCGCGGTCGTGGTGCTGCCCGACATCGTCCTTGAGTACCGAGACCACGGGGGGCAGTGGCGACCCGCGAACCTCTTCGAGATGCGCCGCGAGGTCTTCGCCGCCTTCATCGCGGAGCTTCCCCAGGAAGAGCGGCGGCGGGCGCGTCGGGCGCGGGCGGGCGGGGAAGCTCTGTACCGGGCCGACGCGGAGTTCGCGCGCGCTCATTACGCGGCGGCCCTCTCGTGTTACCTCAAGTCGTGCGTGATCGCCCCCGAGCTTTTTTTCTCGCCGCTCACGGCCCCGGCCATCATGCGCGCCGCCGCGTCTTCGCTCGCACGTGTCCTTCGCCCGCGCGCGGCGGCGGGCGAGAAGATTTCCGGATCATGAGAGTCGCGATGCTGGTGACGGAGTTCCCGTCCGTCTCCGAGACTTTCATCCTGGATCAGATCACCGGGCTCGTCGCGCGCGGGCACGAGGTTGACATCTTCGCGGAGAGGGAGGGCGAACGCTCTCCGGTTCACCCGGACGTGGAGAAGTATGGCCTCTTAAACGTCACTTCTTACGAGCGGACGCCGCGCAATCGCCTGCGGCGGGTGCTGAACATTCCGCGACTACTCCGCCCGCGCGACCGTCGATCTTTCGACGCGAGCCTGCGCGCCCTGAACGTCTTCGAGTACGGCGCGCGGGCCGCGTCGCTCCGACTGCTCTACGCAGCGGCGCTATTCGCCGGCAGGAAGCCTTACGACATCATCCACTGCCATTTCGGCCCGAACGGCGTGAAGGGCGCGCTCCTGCGCGATATCGGCGCGACGCGTGGCAGACTCGTGACGAGCTTTCACGGCTACGACCTGAGCGCCTACACGAAAGAGCGCGGGGCGAAGGTCTATCAAACGCTCTTCAGTAAGGGCGACCTCTTCCTGCCCGTCAGCGAACGCTGGGGGGCGAGGCTCGTCGAGATGAACTGCCCGCGCGCTAAGATCAGGACTCACCGGACGGGGGTCGATCTGAGCGAGTTCGCGTTCAGGGAGCCGCGCCCGCCCGCCGACGGGCGCATATCCGTCGTCACCGTCGCGCGGCTCGTCGAAAAGAAGGGCTTGGAGTACGGCGTCCGCGCCGTCGCCCGATTGATCAAGGAGGGCCGCCGCGTCGAGTACGACATCGTGGGCGACGGCGCGCTGCGCGAGCATCTACAGAGCGTGATCGACGAAGCGGGCGCGGGCGGGGCGATCCGGCTCGCGGGGTGGAAGTCGCGCCGGGAAGTGCGCGGGATGCTGCAAAGGGCGCACGTCTTTTTAGCGCCGAGCGTGACGAGCGCCGAGGGGGACGAAGAGGGCATCCCGGTCGCGCTGATGGAGGCGATGGCGACGGGGCTGCCCGTGGTCTGCACCGCGCACAGCGGAATTCCGGAGCTGGTGCAAGACGGCGTCACGGGCCTTCTCGCCCCCGAAGGGGATGCGCTCGCGCTCGCGGAGAGGTTGGGCTTCCTGATCGACCACGGGCATTCGTGGCGCGATCTGGCGCGCCGCGCCCGCGCCGCCGTCGAAGAGCGCCACGACATCGCGAGGCTTAACGACGAGTTGGTGGAAGTATACCGTCGGCTCATCCGCGAGGATTGAGGGCGCGACGAGTGACGGATCAAGCGCCGCCGCCGCCTGCCGGGGTGCAATGGCTACCAGTCTTTCGCCAGACCACGTATGGAGCTCATCCGGGTCCCGCCCGCGCCAAATTGACTTCTCACGCCGCTTTGGTTAAATTTTAGAGCTTCAAGAGGCGGTTACGCGCTATCCGTAGCGTTTGGAAGCACCTTGACACGGTAGGGACTCGCGGTTTAATCCGCGCGCTCCTACGATTCAAACATTCGACGGCGAGCTCCGGAAGACCTTTGCACATGTTGACGCGAACTCGAACGACGTTTCGATTCTAATCAACCACGACCCGCGCCCACGGCGCGGGCGTCGCGGCGAAGGCGCTTCTGTCGAATCCGATCAATTAAGATTCGCCACCCTTAAAAGGCGAGTCCCGACAGACAGACAGAGTTGGCGCTTCTTCCGCGAAGCCCGAACTACCACCAGGCGCGGCGGTGCTCTCCCGACCCTCGCGCGGGCGGGGTCTAGGCGGCGCGACCCTCTCGTTTCGGGTCGCACCGGAATTTTTCGCGGAGGACGACAGGCGATGAGTGAAGTTAACGTCCAACTGAAAGGCGGCGCGGCCGCGCAAGTCTCGGCTTCGGCGAGCGTGGCGGAGGCCCTCAAGCAGCTCGACCGCGACGCGGCGAAGCAGGCTGTGGCCGCGCGCGTCAACGGCAGCGAGGTCGATCTCGCCTTCAAGCTCGACCGGCTCGGGGCGAACGGCAACGCCGCAGAAACCGTCGAGATCGTGCCCGTGCTCCCCGGAACGCGCGAGGGGCTCGAAGTCCTGCGCCACTCGACGGCGCACCTCTTGGCCGCCGCCATCCTCGATCTCTTTCCGGGCACGAAGCTGGGCGTCGGACCCGCCCTCTTGGACGATCCGCGCTACGGCTACTTCTACGACGTGATCGCGCCGCGCCAGTTGACGGACGAAGATTTGCCCGTCATCGAGAAGCGGATGCGCGAGATCGCGAAGCGCAACATGCCGTACCGCCGCGAGGAGATCGCGAAGTCGGAGGCGTTGCGACTCTTCGCCGAGCGCGACGAGCCGCTGAAGTGCAAGCTGATCGACGACAAGGGCGGCGAGACCGTCAGCGTCTACTACATCGACGGCTCGCCGTTCATAGACTTCTGCCTCGGCCCGCACGTCCCGAACACGAACCGGCTGAAGGCGTTCAAGCTCCTCTCGCTCTCCGGCGCGTACTGGATGGGCGACGCCACGCAGGCGCAGATGCAGCGCGTCTACGGCACGGCGTTCGCCACCCCGGAAGAGCTCGAAGCGTGGGTGAGGCAGCGCGAGGAGGCCGAGCGGCGCGATCACCGTCGCCTGGGGCGCGAGCTCGATCTCTTCTCGATCCAGGACGCCTACGGGCAGGGCCTGATCTTCTGGCACCCGAAGGGCGCCATGATCCGCAAGGCGATGGAGGACTACCTCTACGCCGAGCTAGCCAAGCGCGGCTACCAGCTCGTCTACACGCCGCACATCGCCAAGCGTGAACTCTGGCAGGTGTCGGGCCACGAGCAGAGCTACGGCGACTCGATGTTCGCGCCGACGAAGCTGGAGGAGACGGAGTTTCGCCTGAAGCCGATGAACTGCCCGTTCCACATCGGCATCTACAAGTCGCAGCAGCGCAGCTACCGCGACCTGCCGCAGCGTTACGCCGAGATGGGCACGGTCTACCGCGCCGAGCTTTCGGGCACGCTCCACGGCCTGATGCGCGTGCGCGGCTTCACCGTGGACGACGCGCACCTCTTCTGCACGCCCGAACAGGTGCGCAAAGAGATCGGCGACTGCGTGGACTTCGTCGTCGATGTCTTCAAGACGTTCGGCTTCGACAAGGTGAGGTTTGAGCTGTCCGTGAAGGGCAGCGACACAAGCAAGAACTGGCTCGGCTCGGACGAGGAGTGGGCGCAGTCCGAGTCCGCGCTCGCCGAAGCGCTCGACTCGCGCGGCGTCCCGTACGAGCGGTTCGAGGGCGAGGCGGCCTTCTACGGGCCGAAGATCGACTTCAAGATCGAGGACGCCATCGGGCGGCTGTGGCAACTCGGAACCGTGCAGTGGGACCCGAACCTGCCGGAACGCTTCGGGCTCGAATACATCGGCGAGGACAACAAGCCGCACCGGCCCGTGATGGTTCACCGCGCGCTCTTCGGCTCGGTCGAGCGCTTCTTCGGCGTCCTGATCGAGCACTACGCGGGCGCTTTCCCGATGTGGCTCGCGCCCGTGCAGGTGGCGGTGCTGCCCATCACGGATCGCATCAACGAGTACGCCGAAAGCGTCGGCCAGACTTTGCGCGCCGCGGGCTTGCGGGTCGAGGTGAACACGCGCAGCGAGAAGATCGGCGCGAAGATTCGCGACGCGCAGATGCAGAAAGTCCCGTTCATGCTGGTCTGCGGCGACCGCGAGGCGGAATCAAATCAGATCGCGGTGCGCGAACGAACGAAGGGCGACATCGGCGTGATGTCGGTCGAGGATTTCACAGTGATGGCGCGGCGACTCGTCGAATCGCGCGCGCTCGTCAACGTCAACGAGTCCGGAGTCTAAAGTCCGGAGTCGTGAGTCAAAGGCTGAAAAACTTTTGGACTCCTGACTCCGAGACCACGAGACCCCGAGGCTCCTAACTGAGGAGGTGCTTCTATTCCAGGTTTTCGCGGGCGAGGCTACCGCCCAGACAATCGTCGCCAGCCGGCGACCCGCATCAACGATCGCATTCGCGTGCCGGAGGTGCGCGTGATCGACGACGCGGGCGAACAGCTCGGCGTGATGAACACGCGCGACGCCGTCAAGCTCGCGCGCGAGAAGGGGCTCGACCTGGTCGAGGTCGCCGCCACGGCCGAGCCGCCCGTGTGCCGCATCATCGACTTCGGCAAGTTCCAGTACGAGGCGAAGAAGAAGGCGAACGAGGCGAAGAAGAAGCAGGTCATCATCACCGTCAAGGAAGTGAAGTTTCGGCCGGGCACGGACGACCACGACTACAACTTCAAGATGAAGCACGCCCACGACTGGCTCTCGGAGGGCGACAAGGTGAAGGCGACGATCTTCTTCCGCGGGCGCGAGATCACGCACCGCGAGCTAGGCTCGCAACTCCTGGCGAAGCTGGAGAAGGATCTGGCGGACGTGTCGGAGGTCGAAGCGCGGCCGCGCATGGAGGGGAACCAGATGTTCCTCATCTTCGCGCCGAAGAAGCACAAGGTGGCGAAGCCCGCCGCCGCGCCGCGCCCGCCGCAGCAGCCGCAGCAGCCCGCCGCGGCGCCGCCGCCGCAGGCCCAGCCAGCGACAGCGCCGGAGCCTGAGGTCGAAACCGCGGCCGCGGGCGTACAAGTTACGATTGAATCGGAAGTGTCGAATTCGTGATCGGTCGCGAGTGGCGGGTTGACGAGCAAGAAATGGATTCGGAGTTACTCGTCACCTGTCACCCGTTACTTGTCACCCTTAACTAAGGAGTCATCATGCCGAAACTGAAAACGCACAAGGGCGCGGCCAAGCGCATCCGCATGACCGCCTCGGGGAAGGCGAAGCGGGGCCATTCGCACGCGCGCCACATCCTGACCAAGAAGACGCAGAAGCGTAAGCGCCACCTCGACCTCGACACGCTCGTGTCGGAGTCCGACATGGTGCGCATCACGGCGATGCTGCCCTACGGGCGGAGTTAAGTTAAAAACTGTCGGTCGTCAGTGGTCAGTTGTCCGTTGCTCGTGACGAACGAGCGACGAGCCGATGAGTTAAGCAACTGACTATGGACAACGGACAACGGACAGCTTTTATAGGAGGTGTTTAAGTCATGCCGAGGGCAAAACGTGGGAACAAGCGCACCGAGAAGCGCAAGAAGATTTTAAAGCTGGCGAAAGGCTACCGCGGCACGAAGTCGAAGTTGTACCGGTCGGCGAAAGAGTCGGTCGAGCGCGGCCTGAACTTCGCCTACACGGGGCGCAAGCTCAAGAAGCGCGACTTCCGCAGCCTGTGGATCGTCCGCATCGGCGCGGGCGCGCGCCTGAACGGCCTCAACTACTCGCAGTTCATGCACGGGCTCACGCTCGCCGGCATCGAGCTGGATCGCAAGGTGCTCGCCGACCTCGCCGCCAACTCGCCGGAGTCCTTCGCCGCGCTCGCCGTGCAGGCGAAGGGCGCGCTCGACAGCAAGCAGCAGGCGGCGGCCGCCTGACATGACAGAGGGCTCTCGATGAGTGCAGAGGTCACGGGCCAGCAGCCGGAAGCTGTGCGCGAAGCGTTCGAGCGTGAGTTCGGACGCTTCGCTCGCTTTCGCTCGGAGGAAGGCGCGGGCGCGCCCGGCGAGTTGAAACTCGCCGACGCCGAGACTTTCTTGCGCGAGCTGGCTGACTTGCGCACGCGCCACACGGGGAAGAAGAGCGCTCTGAGCGCCCTGAAGAAGACTATCGGCCGCGTCGCGCCGGAGGAGCGCGCCGCGTTCGCGCAGCGCGTGCAGCAGGTCGAGGCGGAGGTCGCGCGCGCTCTGGACGAGGCCGAGTCGGCTCTGAAGGAGCACGCCGCATCCTTACGCGTCGAGTTGGAACGACTCGACGTGACGCTGCCCGGTCGCCGCCCGCGCCGGGGGCATCTGCACCCCGTCACGCTCGTGCGCCAGCGGCTCGAAGACATCTTCGTCTCGATGGGCTACGCGGTCGAGGACGGCCCCGAGATCGAGACCGACTTCTACAACTTCACCGCGCTCAACATCCCGCCCGACCACCCCGCCTGCTCCGTGCAGGACACTTTCTACACTTCGGGCGGCTACGCGCTGCGCTCGCAGACCTCGACCGTGCAGGTGCACGCCATGCAGAAGCGCCGCCCGCCCCTGCGCGTTGTCGCGCCCGGCCGGGTCTTCCGCCGCGACACGCCGGACGCCACGCACAACCCGATGTTCTTCCAGATCGAAGGGCTCGTGGTCGACCGCGGGATCACGATGGCGCACCTCAAGGGCACGGTCACGGAGTTTTTGCGCCGCACCTTCGGCGCGGGCACGCGCACGCGCTTCCGCCCGTCCTACTTCCCGTTCACCGAGCCGTCCGCCGAGTTCGACTTCACCTGCTTCAAGTGCGACGGCAGGGGCTGCGCGCTGTGCAAGGGAGGGGGCTGGATCGAGCTGGGCGGATCGGGGATGGTGCACCCGAACGTGCTGCGCGCCGTCGGGATCGACCCGGAGGAGTTCTCCGGCTTCGCCTTCGGCTTCGGCATCGACCGCATGTGCGGGCTCATGTACAGCCTCGACGACATCCGCCTGCTCTTCGAGAACGACGTGCGCTTCCTCGAACAGTTTAATTAAAAGCCGTGACGGTGAACCGTGACAGGTGACAAGTAAGACCGAGACTTGTTCTTTCCTGTCACCTGTCACCCGTCACCTGTCACGTTCTTATGAAAATCAGTTACAACTGGCTGCGCGAGCTGACGGGCGTCGAGTGGACTCCGGCGGAGCTGCGCGAGCGCCTGACGCTGCGTGGGCTGGAGGTCGAGGGGATCGAAGAGGCTGAGGGCGATCACGTTTTCGAGATCGCGGTGCTCTCGAACCGCGCCGACTGGCTCTCGCACCTGGGCGTCGCGCGCGAGGTCGGCGTGATGACGGGTCGCGGCGTCACGCCGCCGCGGGCGGAGCCGACAAAGGTTGAGGGGCGCGCGACGGATTTCGCGTCGGTCGATCTGCAAGCCCCCGACCTGTGCCCGAGATTTACGGCGCGGGTCGTGCGCGGCGTGAGGATCGCGCCGAGCCCCGCGTGGCTCGCCGAGCGTTTGCAGGCCGTCGGCCTTCGACCGATCAACAACGTCGCCGACATCACCAACTTCGTCATGCTCGAACTCGGTCAGCCGCTCCACGCCTTTGACCTCGACAAGCTGGCCGAGAGGCGCATCGTCGTGCGTCGCGCGCGCGATGGCGAACTACTCAAGACGCTCGACGGGGTCGAGCGCAAGCTCGACGCGGAGATGCTCGTCATCGCCGACGCCGCGCGCGCCGTCGCCGTCGCGGGCGTAATGGGCGGCGCGGAGACCGAGATTTCGGACGCGACCGGGAACGTCCTCATCGAGTGCGCGTACTTCGACCCGGCGTCCGTGCGCCGCACCTCGCGCGCGCTCGGCTTGCAGACGGACGCCTCCGACCGCTTCGAGCGCGGCGTCGATTACGAGGGGCAGTTGCGCGCGCAGGCGCGCGCCGCCGCACTCATCACCGAACTCGCGGGCGGCGCGGCGACCGAAGACGCCATCGACATCTACCCGCGCCGCATCGAGCCGCCCACGGTCCCGCTCCGCTTCGACCGGGTTCGTGCGTTGACCGATCTCGACGTGCCGCCGCGCGAAGCGATCCGCATCCTCGACGCGCTCGGCTTCAGAATGATCGAAGGCGGCGCGAACGGCTCCGGCGGCGGGCCTCAGGCGGCAGAAAGCCCCGGTTCTCGGTCAGGGAAGGGCGCACAATTCGCCGCGCCGACGTGGCGCACGGACGTGACGCTCGAAGAGGATCTGGTCGAGGAGGTCGCGCGCCACT
The DNA here is from genome assembly GCA_035537435.1 of Pyrinomonadaceae bacterium. Taxonomy (GTDB): domain Bacteria; phylum Acidobacteriota; class Blastocatellia; order Pyrinomonadales; family Pyrinomonadaceae; genus JAIVGV01. Next base: position 37,193 of record DATLMC010000041.1, read on the forward strand.
TCGGCTACGAGAAGATCGTGGACGCGCTGCCCGCCTCCGGCAACGTCGGCGAGCACCGCGCGCACGAGGGGCAGCGTCGGGCCGCCCGCCGCGCCCTCGCCGATTCCGGCTTCGACGAGGCGATCAGCTTCAGCTTCATCGACGCCGCCCACGACGACCGCTTCGAGTCGCCGCCGGGTCTCCTCGCCGACGTAACTGCCGAAAAAGGCGGCGAAAACGTAGACGGCGTCGTCGATGCCCGATTCGTCGCGCTCACGAACCCGATCATCGAGGGCGCGTCGCGGATGCGCGCCACGCTCCTGCCGGGTCTGCTCGACGCCGTGCGCCACAACTTCAACCACGGCACGCGCGACGTGCGGCTCTTCGAGGCGGGGCGCGTCTTCGCCGCGGCTACGGAGAGCGGCGCGCGCCCGGTCGAGCGCGAGTCGTTAGGTCTGGTCGCGACCGGCGGCGCGACGGAGGCCGACCGCGTGGCCGCCCCGCGCGAGTTGGACTTCTACGATCTCAAGGGCGCCCTCGAAGCCGCGGCGGACGCGATGAGGCTCCCGCCGCTCGACTTCATAGCGGCCCGCGCGCGCCACCTGCGCGAGGGGCAGTCGGCGCAAGTCCTGCTCGGCGACACGGCAGTAGGGTGGATCGGGAGACTGTCGGACGAGATCGGCGCGGCCTACAAGTTCCGCCAGCCGGTCTACGTCGCCGAGGTGAATCTGAGCGCGCTGCTCGACGCGGGGGAGACGCCGGCGCGCTACGCGCCGCTGCCGCGATACCCTTCCGTCGCGCGCGACGCCTCGCTCGTCGTCGACCGCCGCGCCACGTTCGCGGAGATTCGGCGCGCGGCGCTCGCGTTGAACCTGGAGAACGTGCGCGGCGTCGAGCTGGTCTACGTCTACGAGGGCGAGCGCGTGTCGGAAGGGAAGCGCTCGGTGACGCTGAGGGTCGAGTACCGCTCGGACGAGAGGACGCTGCGCGACGAGGAGGTCGACGCGGCGCACCGCCGGATCGTCGAGGCGCTTGAAAATAAATTCGTGCGCGATTGAGGTGATCGGCCGGGGCGGGGCAAGATGTTGTGGTCGCCTCCGCGCGGATCAAAAAATCCCCGCCGTCGAACCTCGCGCGCGGTCTTTTATCTCTTGCCATCCGCGATGTGAAGTCGCATAATCGGGCTCCGTTTTCAGCCGCGCTGCCGGGAGAGGTTAAGAGATGGTCGGACTGACAGGACTCGAAAAGTTTTCGCACCTCGAAGATAAGATCTACCGCACCATCGAACTCACCAAGACGCTCCGGCAGGAGAAGGAAGCCTTGGATCGCGAACTCGGCGCGACGCGCCGCGAGATGGGCAACCTCCTCGACGAGAAGGACAGGCTGGAGACGCAGGTCGAGCGCCTCCTCGCCGAGCGCGACACGATCCGCATGAAGGTCGAGGCGATGCTCGACGCCATCGCCGTGCTCGACCCCGAGATGGTCGAAGCCCTCCGCAAGTAGCCCGCGATAGAAAGAGACCCGATGAGCACGATCAAAGGACCCGGCGAGACCACTGGGACGCCCACCATCCGGGTCGAGATCTACAACCAGATCTACAACATCCGCTCGGACGGCGACAGCGACTACGTCACGCAGCTCGCCGAGTTCGTCGATCACCGGATGCGCGAAATCTCTTCCGGCACGCTCACCGTGGATTCGCTCAAGGTCGCCATCCTCGCCGCCCTCCACATCGCCGACGAGCTGCACCGCCTCAAGCGGCTCCACGAGCAGGCCGACTCGCAGCTCGCCACGCGCAGCGCTGAGTGCGCCGACATGCTCGACCGCGTCCTCAAGTCGCGCGCGCCCGAACAGCCCAACGGCAGCCACGTCTTCTCGTGAAAACAGGGGTCAGAGGTTGGAGGTCAGAGCTTAGGGAAGGCAGCTCCAACGTTATCTCTGACCTCCAACCTCTGACCTCTCTAATTGACCTCTAGCCTCTGACCCCCGCGCGTGTTAATATCTCTTCGGCTGAGGGATCATTTCTGCGGGGTTCGTCACCGATTCATCGATGATTGAGCCAACGCCGTTGATTAGGGAGACCGACGCCGCTCAAATGCCAGTGCGCTCCTTCAGAGTTAAGGAAGCGCCAGAGGCTGCGGCTCTTCAAAGGTCACCCACCTGTCTAGTGCAGGTTCAATTACGGCTTCGGAACGGCTCGCGCGGATTCCCCTCCGCCACTCAAGACCGTGACGGGTGACGGGTGACAGGCGACAAGTAAATCAGTCTTTCTTACTTGTTACCTATCACCCGTCACCCGTCGCCTTTTTTTATCGTAGCAGGATGAAAATTCTGATCTTCGGCGACGTGGTGGGGCGGCCCGGCAGGCTGGCCGTGCTGGAGCGCGTGCAGGACTTGCGCGAGCAGCACGCGGTCGATCTCTGCCTGATGAACGCCGAGAACCTGGCGGGCGGCTTCGGCGTCACGCCCTCGCTCGCCGACCAGCTCTTTCGCAGCGGCGTCGACGTGATGACCTCCGGCAACCACATCTTCGACAAGCAGGAGATCATCCCCTACATCGAGAAGCAGCCGCGCCTGCTGCGCCCCGCCAACTACCCGCCGGGCACGCCCGGCCGGGGCTTGTGGATCGGCGACGTGCGCGGCACGCGGGTCGCCGTGCTGAACCTCATCGGGCGCGTCTTCATGGGCGCGGCGGACGACCCGTTCCGCGCGGCCGACGAGGCCATCCAGTCGATCCCCGCGGACGTGCGCGTCCGCGTCGTGGACGTGCACGCCGAGGCGACTTCGGAGAAGTCCGCGCTGGGCTGGCACCTGGACGGCCGCGTCTCGGCGGTCGTCGGCACGCACACGCACGTGCAGACGGCGGACGAGCGCGTGCTGCCGGGCGGTACGGCTTTCCTGACCGACATCGGCATGACCGGCAGCCGCGCGGGCGTCATCGGCATGGACGCGGGCGACGTGATCGCGCGCTTCACGTCGGTCACGATGCGGCGCGCCGGGCACTCCGACGGCGACGTACACATCCGCGCCGCGCTCGTCGACGTGGACGAGGAGACCGGGCGCGCGCGCGAGATCTCGCGCCTGTCGATGAGCCACCAATCCTGAGTTAGCTCGGCCGCGAACGCCGGCCCGCAGCGCCTTGAAACTTTCGACCGGCGGATGACGAATAAGCGTTTGAAACTCCCCGGTCATTTCTCAACGACAAGAAGACCTGTATCACAACGGAGGATAACCCGGATGACGACCCGAAAACTCTTACCCCTGCTCCTGATCTGCCTCGCCCTCCCGCTCACGGTCTGCGCGCAGGCCGCGAGCCGCGGCGCAGCCGAGGCGACCGTCAACAAGAAGAAAGTTTCGATCAGCTACGGCCGCCCCAGCCTGAACGGGCGCGACCTGCTGGCGCAGGCGAAGCCGGGCATGACCTGGCGCGTCGGCATGAACCAGGCGACCGAGATCACGTCCGAGGGCGACATGGTGGTCGGCGGCACGACGCTCAAGGCGGGGAAGTACACGCTGTGGGTGCGCAAGACCGGCGACGAGACGTGGACTCTCGCCTTCCACCCGAAGACGGGCGTCTGGGGCGCGCCCGCGCTGACCGAAGGCTACGCCGCCGAGATGCCGCTCAAGCTTGAGAAGTCCGCGGACTCCGCCGACCTGCTGGTCATCGACCTCGCCGACAAAAAGGGCGACGCCGAGATCAAAATCCACTGGGGCACGGCGGTGCTGCTCGGCACGTTTGGTGTGAAGTAAAAGGGCGGTTGGAGATAGCGATTGCGGAATGCGGATTTCGGATTTCGGATT
>DATLMC010000042.1:0-14624 GCA_035537435.1 Pyrinomonadaceae bacterium
GACGGCCGCACGCTCGTCATGTCGGTCTGCGCGCGGGCCTTCACGACGCGGGCGAAGTCTTCGGGGAGTTCTACTTTCTTCTGCGCGCGCGCGAACGCGGCGTCCAGCAGGCAGAGCAGGCGACGCTGCTCCGAGAGCGCGGCGGCGCAGGGGGCGCACGCGAGCAGGTGCTCTTCGAACGAGGAGCTTTCGGCGACGCTCAGCTCGCCGTCGAGGTACGCGGCAACGTCCGTGCAGCCGCACGGCGGGCGCGCGCCGTCGTGCGCCGCCGCCGCCGTCGTCACTTTCGTCGTCGCCTCTTGCACGTCTTGATTCCCTCGCCTCAAGCCCGGTCGATGCCGCGCTCGCGCAGGGGCTGTCGCATCGCCTCGCGCGCGCGGAAGATTCTGTTCTTGACCGTGCCGAGCGGCAGGCCGGTGACTTCGGCGATCTCGTCGTAGGAGAGATCGTGGGCGTGGCGCAGGACGATCAGCTCGCGGTAGCTCGGCGGGAGCGCGTCGATCACGTCCTCGATCTCGGCGCGCATCTCGGCGCGCTCGCTCAACTGCTCCGGCGTCGGCGCGTCGCTCGCGAGCGGCCGCTCGTAGGTCTCGCCGTCCGCCGTCTTCACGCTCAGCTCCTGCTCGCGCGTGGAGTGGCGGCGCAGGTGGTCGATGGCCGTGTTGTGGGCGATGCGGTAGATCCAGGTGGAGAACTTGTACTCGGGGCGGTAGCGTGAGAGCGAGCCGTAGACCTTGATGAACACGTCCTGCGTGAGGTCGAGCGCGGCCTCGTAGTCGCCCGTCATGCGGTAGACGTAGGAGACGATGGGCCGCTGGTAGCGGCGCACCAGCTCCTCGAAGCCGTCGCCGCGACCGCGGATCGCGCGGCGGACGAGATCGGCGTCGCCGAGCGAGGCGACGCGGTTCATCAGCGTGGGGGAAGCTGCTGCGCTCATGGTTCGACCTGAGAACTTACGAGGGCGGGGCGGCGAAAGTTTCAAGGCGAAAAGTCCGGATTCACGCGTCCGGAGTCCAGAGTCGAAAACAATAATTTCTTCACCGGGTTGACCCTCGACTCCTGACTCCGGACTCCGGACTTTTTAGCCGAAGGCCAAAGCCGCGAGCCCGGCCGGGGCGGCGAGCTGCGCGAAGGGCAGTTCGTGCGAGGGGAGCGAGAGCCGGGCCTCTTCGGCGCGCAGCAGTCGCGGGCGCGCGCTCAGCGTCTCCTCGACGATTGCGAGCGCCTGTTCCTCCCCGATGCCCTGCCCCGCGACGAGCATCCGACCGACGACCGACGAGCCGTCGTCGTTGGAAGAGTTAAGGCGGTCGCGGTAGAAAAGGAGGAAGCGGTATAGCTCGTCGGCGCGATCCTCTGGGTCGCAGGTGACGCTGCGCACGAGCAGCGGCTGGTTGTCCCTGAGCAGCGCGGCGGTGAAGCCTTCGCCGTGCGAGCTGACGAGGAGCGAGTCGGCCGCGTCGCGCACGCCGCGCATGAGCCACTGCTCCTCGCCCATGTGGCTCGGCAGCAGGAGCCCGGCGCGCCAGCCGAGCGCGTCGCAGACCGCTTCGTACTCGGAGAGGACGGAGGCGCGCGCGGCGGTGGCGAGGAAGCGCGCCCTGCCCTGAGAGTCGCCTCGCAGGCGGTGGCGCGAGACGCGCAGCTCGTCGGCCCCCGCGCCGAAGGTGCGCTCGATCTTCCAGCGCAGCATCTCCTCGGTCTCGGCGCGCGAGGCGGAGGCGCTCTCCAGGGTCAGGATCGCCGTGCGCGCCGCCGCCTCGGGCAGCGCGACCGACCAGCGGCGCTTGCGCGCGAGCCCCGTGCTCTCGGCGAGGCCCGCGAGGACGCGGGCCAACTCCCCCACGTCGGCGACGTTCGACTCGTCGAAGCCCGGCCGCAGCAGCCCTTCGGGCAGCGGGCTGATGCCGGCGCGCTTGACGACGAAGGCGTCGCGCCGCCGGTCGAGCGAGACGACCGACGCGGACGAGCCCGTCAGCCCGACGGCTGACGAAGGGAGTCGCGGGCGCGCGAGTCTGGAGAGGGGGTTCATCTCGATTGCGGAATGCGGAATGCGGATGAGAAGACCGACAGATCGTCTCCCCGAATCCGAATCTTAACTCTTAACTCCCAAGCGCAGGCGTCCAGCTCTTGAATCCGCAATCCGAAATCCGATCACCATTCGCTGTACGGCGTGCCCTCGGTCGAGATGTCGGTCGAGGTGCTGTGCACGTCCACGACGCCCTGCCCGTTCTCGCTGGAGTTCGGGTCCTGGCCCGTGACGGGGTTCCACTCGCGCTTCTCCGTCATCGGATCGACCGGCATCTCGCGCAGGTAGCCCGCGCTGACTAAGTCTTCGAGCGACTGCGGGAGCTGCCCCTTGTCGGCGGCGTACTGGTCGAGCATCTTCCGCATCTGGAAGAGATCGTCCTTCAGCACGGACTCGCGCGCCACGACGACCGTGCGCTGGTACGCCGGCATCACGATGACCGCGAGGATGATGATGATCGAGATGACGATCATCAACTCCAGCAGCGTGAACCCGCGTTCTCTGGCTTTACCAATCACTGTACTTATCTTTCCCGTTGAGCGCCGAGTCGCGCGAGCGCGAGCGCACGTCGAAGACGTTCTCCTTGCCGCCGCAACTATCCGTGTCCTGCGTCTCCCAGCTCGAACAGAGCACCCAGTCCTTCCGCCCCGTGATCGGGTCTTCCGGGATCTGCCGCAGGTAGACCTTCTTCTTCGTCGCGAGCGCGTTCTGCTGCCGGTCTAAGAAGTTGCCCGACACGCTACCGGTCGTCTGCGCCTGCGAGGCGGCGCGCGGGACGACGTTGACGCCCTGGACGAGCGTGTCGAGATCGGGCGGGTAGTGGTCGGGGTTGTCGACGCCGAAGATCGTGCAGTCGGCGACGACGACCTTGCTGCGCGGATCGATCAGACCTTGCTGAGCCACCTGCTGCCCCCCCTGACCCTGCTGACCCTGCTGACCCTGCTGACCCTGCACGACGCCGCCACCGCCGGCCTCGCCCCCGGCCGCGCCCGTCAGCCCCGCCGCGCCGCACTGTATCCCGATGGTGTCGCGGCGGAACTCCTTGATCGCCTCGCGCATCGTGCGCAAGCTGTCGCGCAGTTGCTGCTCCTTCTGCCGGCGCACCGCCGTCTTGACCATCGGGATCACGCCGAGCGCGAGCACGGCCATCACCGTCATCGTGATGACCAGCTCGATGAGCGTCCAGCCCTGCTCGCGCGCGCGCCGCATGATGCTCACTTCACCGTCAGCCGAGCCTGCGAGGTCTGCGCGGCGACCGCTTTCCCGTCGGCCGCCATCAGGTAGAGCCCCGCGCCGTCGAAGCCGATCAGGCTCTCGCCCGCGGCGAGCGCCTCGACCTCGATGAAGAGCAGCACGCCCGCACCGCTCACCGTCGAGCCCGCCGACGGCGCGACGAGCGCGAGCAGGGAGCCGCGCGGATCGACCGACCGCGTCAGAGAGGGCTGTGCCCCCTGGGCGTCGCCGAACAGGCTGCCCTGCGTGATCGAGCGCACGGCGAGGATGCGCGGATTAAATTTGAGCGCCGCGGCGGCGAGACTCAGGGGCGTCGTGGTGTTGATGAGCACCAGGACGCGCCGCCGCTCGCCGACGCGCATCTCGCCGCCGGTCAACAGGTGCAGCGCCGCGCCGCCCGCCTGCGGCTGGGGCGCTGCGACGTTAGGCGACGGGGGGTCGGGCGCGGGCTCCGCCGCCGCTACGCCCTTCAGGGCGACGGCGGGGACGGGCGGCGGCGCGTCGTCCGTGTTGATGACGGGAATCGCGTACGCGCCCGAAGCCGTCTTCACGTCCGAGACGACCGAGGCGTTAGTCGCCGCAGCCGGCGCGAAGGAGTTCGCCGCGCCGGAGAGGATCTGCGGCGCGGGGACGTAAGCCGGGGCGCTCGCCTCGGCCACTGGCGGCTGCGCCGCGTTCGGCTGGGAAGTCGGCGCGGCGGGCTGCGCGTGGTTGGCGGCGGTCTCGGTCGCCTTCGCCTCCGTCGGGGCGTCGAAGTTCACCTGGACGGCGGTGTGCGTCGGGAGGTGGCGCGCGGCGGCGAGCTGCTCCTCGCGCTCGGCGGCTTTCACCACCGCTTCGAGCGAGTCGGAGATGGGGGCCTGGAGCGTGCCGGCGTCGCGCGTCTGAATGTCGTCGGGCGTGACGACGGGCGCTGAGAGTACGCGCGGCGAGACGGTGATGACGATGTCGGCGTTCGAGCTGTTGTCGGTCGGCGTCGAGAAGAGGCGGCCGAGGACGGGGATCAGCCCGAGCAGCGGCAGGCCCTGCCGCCCGCGCGACTGCTTGTCCTGCGCGACGCTCGCGATCATGACGGTGCGGCCGTTCGGGATGCGCGCCTTGCCGCTCATGGTGCGCTGGCTGAAGGTCGGCGTGAGCGCGGTCGCCCCGCCGATCACGTCGTTCGACTCGATCTCCATCTTCACTTCCACGTCCTGGTTCGGGAAGACCTGCGGCGTGAACTTAAGATTCAGGCCCGTGTCCTGGTACTGGATGACCGGGTAGCCGTTGCCGCCGAAGACGCCGTTGGTGCCGCCCGTGGCCGTGCCCGTGCCGGTGTTGATCCCGCCGAAGGGCGTGACCTGCGCGGTCTGGATCGGGACTTTCTGACCGATGCGCGTGACGGACTGCTCGCCGTCGAAGGCGTGCACCTGCGTGTGCGCCAAAAGCCGCGAGTTGTCTCTCGACTGGAAGAGGCTGAGCTGCGTCGCCGGCAGTATGAACGCGCCGCCGAGCGCCGTGACGGCCGTCACGGCCGCGGCGTCCGCCAGGGTCTTCGTCCCGCCGCCCTTGGTGCCGCCGGTGCTGGTATCGAGCCCGCGGCCGTTCGGGCCGCCGACGAGGATCGAGAGCGGGTTGAAGCCGCCGAGGCCGCCGAGCGAAGCGGCGCTGCCGACCTGGTTGCCGAGCTGCAACAGGTTCGTGCGCGAGACCTCGTAGATGTTCACGTCCATCACGACTTCGGCGCGATCCTTGTCGATGGCGCGGATCAGCTCTTCGATGAGGCGGATGTTCTCCGGCGTGTCGCGGACGGTGATGCTGTTCGTCTCCTTGTTGGGGGTGACGAGGGGCTGGCGGCCGGCGTTGGGCGGCAGCGCCGCCTGGATCAGGTTGCGCGCGTTCTGCGGATCGATGTTCGTCAAGTAGAAGGTGCGGAGCATCAACTGCTGGTACTGCCCGCGCTTGCCCGCGTCGGCGACGAGGACGGTGCGGCGGTCGAGCTTCTGGAAGAAGAGGTTCTGCGCGATGAAGATGTGATCGAGGGCGCGGGCGGCGGTCACGTCCCGCAGGTTCACCTTGATGGCGCGCTTGGGGAAGTCGCGGTCGAAGATGACGTTCAGGCCCAGCTCCTCGGCCATCTTGCGGACGAACTCTTCGAGGTCGCCGTTGTAGTTGATGACGCGCAACTGCTCGGAGCGCGTCGGCGGCAGGGCCTGCACCGCCTGCGCCGCGACGCGACCGCCCTGCGCCGCGCCGGTCGCGTCGTAGGAGGCGGGCACGGTCGCCGCCCCGCCGCCGCCCGCGCCGGACGCGGCGGACGGGCGGGTCGTCGTCCCGTTGACGCCCTCCTTCTCGCGCTGGAGGCGGAGCACGCGGTTCATCTCGGCCACCGCCAGCTCGTTGACGGGGTCGTAGCCGTAAGCCTGGCGGAAGGCGTTGTACGCGCCCGCGTAGTCGCCCTGCTCCGAGAGCGCCCGGCCCTGATCCATGAACTTCTGCGAGGCGTTGAAGAGGGCGCGCCGGTAGTGGAGCTGGTACTCCATGTCGGCGGGGTTGGTGGCGACGGCGAGCGCGTACTCCTGCGCCGCCTGCTCCCACTGCTCCATCTTCTCGTGGTTGAGTCCCGCTTTGTAGTTCTTCTCGCCCTTCTTCGCCGAGACCGGCAGGGGCGCGGCGAGCATGCAGAGCGCCATGAAGAGGGACGCCAGGCGGCGCGCCGTAGTCGTTTGCTTCATTTCAGACCTCATAAAAAAGCATTCAGCAGTCAGCAATCAGCGGTCAGCCGGAGCGTCTACCGTCGGCTCCTGTCGGGTTAGCCGCGACAAGACTTACACGCGGGGGCGGCGGAATCGTTCCTGAAAGCCGTAGGGCTCGCGGGACGAGAGGGTCGGGCGATCAGCGGCGGCGACGCAGCCACTCTTACTGAGTGCTGAGTGCTGAGTGCTGAGTGCTCCCGTTCCCGTTCCCGTTGAGCTTGATCTCTTCGACGAAGGTGACGCGGTTGATCTCGTGCAGCGTCGAGACGCCGTTGAAAACTTTGCGGAGCGCCGACTCGCGCAGAGAGCGCAAGCCCTCCTTCTCCGCCGCCCGGCGCACTTCCGAGCCGGGCCGCCGCTCGATGATCAGCTCGCGGATGTTGTCGGAGAGGTCGAGCAGCTCGTGAATGGCCGTGCGCCCGCGGTAGCCGGTGTGGTTGCAGGCGTCGCAGCCGACGCTCATGTAGAAGAGGCGGTCGCCGTGCTCCGCGCCCTTCAGGCCCGCCTCCCTCAGCTCCTCCTCCGACGGCCGGTAGGCGCGCTTGCAGACCTCGCACAGCAGGCGCACGAGCCGCTGCGCCAGCACGCAGTTCAGTGACGAGACGAAGTTGTAAGGCTCCACGCCCATGTTGAGGAAGCGGCCGATCACGTCGATGACGTTGTTGGCGTGGACGGTCGTGAAGACGAGGTGGCCGGTGAGCGCCGACTGGATGGCGATCTGCGCGGTCTCGGTGTCGCGAATTTCGCCGACCATGATCTTGTCGGGGTCGTGGCGCAGGATCGAGCGCAGGCCGCGCGCGAACGTGAGCCCCTTCTTCTCGTTGACCGGGATCTGCGTGACGCCGTGCAACTGATACTCGACGGGGTCTTCGATGGTGATGATCTTGTCTTCTTCGTTCCTGATCTCGTTCAGCGCGGCGTAGAGAGTCGTCGTCTTACCCGATCCGGTGGGACCCGTGACGAGCACCATGCCGTAGGGCTCGGCGATGTAGCGGCGAAAGCCCCGCAGATCGTCCTCGTCGAAGCCGACCACGTCGAGGTTCAGGTTGCGGAACTTCTCGTTGATCTGCTCCTTGTCGAGGATGCGGATGACGGCGTCCTCGCCGTGGACGGTCGGCATGATCGAGACGCGGAAGTCGACGTTGCGCCCCTTGTAGCGCACGCGGAAGCGGCCGTCCTGCGGCACGCGCCGCTCGGCGATGTCGAGTTCCGACATGACCTTGATGCGCGAGATCAGGGTCTGGTGATATTCGAGCGCGATCGGCTCGACCTTCTCGTAGAGCGCGCCGTCGATGCGGTACTTGACGTGGACGGCCGTGTCCCTGGTCTCGATGTGGATGTCGGAGGCGCGCGACTCCATGGCCGTGAAGATGACCGTGTCGACGAGCTTGATGATGGGCGACATCTCGCTGTCGGTCGCGAGACGATCGAGGTCTAAGACCTCTTCGCCGTGCTCGGTCTCCTTGACGAGCGAGATGCGGAAGCCCGAAGTCGCCTCCTGCAGGACGCGCTGCGTGGCGTCGCCCTTGCGCAAGACCACGTCGATCGCGCCGGCGGTCGCGACGTGCGGGACGATGCGCGAGCGGAGCGCGCTCGCCAGCTCGTCGATCTTTTCGAGGTCTGACGGATCGGCCATCGCCAGGTGCAGGCGCTTGCCCTCGCGCCGCAGGGGCACGAACTGGTGGCGCAGCATCAGGTCGACGGGGATTTCGCTCAGGATCGCGTAGTCGATGGGCGACTCGCCCTCAGGCGGGAGCAGATCGACGTAAGGGAGGCGGTAGCGCGCGGCCAGCTCCATCGCCGCGCGCACTTCGGGCGGCAGGCCGTGGTCGGGGACTGCGGCGAGGCCGGCGCGCTGCTGGCTGGTCGCCGCGGGCGCGATGGCGGCGTCTTCGAGGGAAGCGGTCATAAACTCTAACTTCTTCGCGTGGCTGCCACCGCGTCGGGGGCGAAATTGCCGGAACTGGTCAGATGCGCGAGACGCGCCGTTGGATGGTCGCCGCCGGGCCTAAATCAGTGCGGCGCGCCCATGCCCGAGACGTTCGAGATCGACTGGATGATCGGCAGGTAGATCGCGAGCAGGATCGTGACCACCACGCCGCCCATCAGGAGGAGAATCGCAGGTTCAAGAATGGTCGTCAACTGCTCCAAACGCACCTCCGATTCGGCGTCGTAGAAGGTCGCCACCTCTTCTAACATCTCGCGCAGAGAGCCGGAGCGCTCGCCCACGCCGATCATGTCGATGGCGAGCGCGGGGAGCCAGTTCGCCTTCTCCAGGCTCTCCGTGAACGACCTGCCCTCGCGGATCATCGGCAGGATCGAGGAGGAGCGCGCCCTCAGCTCCCGGTTCGTGATCGCCTCGGCGGCGATCTCCCACGACTCGACGAGCGTGATGCCGCCGGCGAGCAGCGTCGAGAGCGAGCGCGTCACCTGCCCGACGGCGAGCTGCGTCATCAGGTTGCCGACGATGGGCAGCCTCACCAGCAGGCGGTCGACGGCGAGGCGGCCCGGGGGCGTGCGCGACCAGACGTAGAGCGCGACCGCGCCGAGGACGATGGTCGGGGCGAACCAGTAGATGTTCTCCGACATCCAGCCGGAGATGCCGACGACGAGCGCCGTGATGGTCGGCAGGTTCCCGCCGAAGCCCTCGAAGAGTCGGGCCATGCGCGGCACGACGTAGGTCGTCAGGAAGATGACCATGCCGAAGGAGGCGACGAGCAGGAAGAGCGGGTAGGCGAGCGCGCCGCGAATCTTGCGCCGCACCTCGACGCCCCGGCGCATGTACTTGTTGTAGCGGCCGAGCACGTCGTCGAGCGCGCCGGAGCGCTCGCCCGCCAGGATCGAGGCGGTGTAGATGCGCGGGAAGATGGGGCCCTGCTGCGCGAAGGCCTCGGAGAGCGCCATGCCGCCGCGAATCTTCTCCTCCACGTTCGAGAGCACGGCGCGCAGGCGTGGGCTCGCCGCGCGGTGGCTGAGCATCGTGACGGCTTGCAGGATGGGGATGCCGGCGCGGATGAGCGCCGCCATCTGCTGGTTGAAGAGCAGGAAGTCGCCCGGCTTGACGCGCGCGCCCAGGCCCGCCCGCCCGCCGCGCGTGAACGCCGCCGCCCCGCCCTTCCGGGGCGCGTTGACGGAGAAGACGCGGAAGCCCTCGGCTTCGAGCCGGACGCGCGCCTCCGCCGCGCCGACGGCTTCGATGGTGCGCGTCACGACTTCGCCCGCAGGCGTCCCCAGACGACAGATGAACTCGGCCATGCTTCTTTTAAGTTGATGACGCCCTCGGCGGCGTCAATCGCGCTTCGGATGGGGGGTTTCGGCGCGAGAGCCGCGATTATAACACGCGCCCGGCGCGCCGGGCACTCCGCGCGCCGCCCCAACTCCCGCGCCCGCTCCTACACGCCGCCGCGCCCGGAAAGTTGCAAGAGATAGCGTTTCGGCGGCGGGGAAACTCGTTGACGCGCGGGGCCGGCGGGCCTATGCTGCGTTCGTCTCACCGAGCGGGCGGACGCCTCAGCCGAGCCGCGAAGGAGTAAAGCCGTGAGCCCTCATCAACCTTCCATGCCCCGAAGCCATAGACTATCCGTCTTTCACGTCGCGTTATTAGTTCTACTCCTCGCGCTGTGCGGGTTCGGGTCGAGCACGGCACAACCGGCGCAAGACAATGTGGCTGCGCCTGCGCGTGAAGAGAGAGAGCTTAAAAACACCGTACCCGACCACTTACCGATCAAGGTAAAGATCAGGAATGAAAAGTCCTTCAAGGACATGAAGAATAAGAGCTGGGCGCGGGAGCTAGAGCTGGAGGTGAAGAACACAGGTGATAAGCCGATCTATTTCCTGCTCATAAACATTGACTTGCCGAACGTGACTCTCGACGGCATCCCATACGCGCTTCAGTTACATTACGGCAGGATGGATCTGTTCCGGTTCACCACGGAGCTACAGCCCGACGACGTGCCGATCAAACCGGGCGAGACCGTCACCATCCGCATCCCGGCGGATCAGGTGATCGGGTATGAGCACTGCCGGGAGGATTACTGCGGGACGGAGGCGAAGAAAGTTGAACTCTATTTCGCGCTTATCAACTTCGGCGACGGCACCGGACTCAGAGGAACCGACGGGCAGTTCTTCCGACACCCAAAAAAAGCTCCGAACGTATCTCCCTTGATGTAAGGAGAATAAGAATGATTCGCCCGCTCCGGTAGCCGGAAGACCAAAGTCACCCGGCGGGGTTTTCAAATTACTGCCCTTCATCGTACCCGCGGATATCTCGCGGGTTAATTTTTCTTCGCTAGTCAGCACGTCTAAGTCATGCTCGTCAGCACTCCTCTCGACCACAGAGGTATGTGGCTGCCAGAGTAACGGTGACTGTTACTACGGTGACTTCGACAATCCTACTTGCCCATGCGACGACCCGAATATGTTTATCTCATTCGGATTTCACTACTGCGACAGCGTGGACCCCGGCGGCTATTGCTCGCAAACGACTACGGTGACTAGAGAATGTCAGACTCAATATAACGGCAGACAACTCTGTCGCTTCCAACGACCAGGCGCTCCTTGCGCCATCGGAGACCCGACCCCGACGCCTACGCCCGAAGAGACACCCACACCCACGCCCACTCCTACGCCTGAGCCGGTGTGCGACCCCGCCGCCCGCCCCAACGATTCTTGCATTTGTACATATATCGGCGGTCCCATTCCCGTTTCGGGCTATCTTTGCCATCTCTGTCTATATGGAGCGACCGCGGACTTCAGCCGTTATCAAACCGGATGCCCCGACACGGCTTACCTCAACCCCACAGACCAATATTGCTGCCAGTGTGCGCCCCAAAATTGCCCGACTGACACTACCTTGAACCCCGATACTTGCACGTGTGTCCCGACAGCGAGTGGCGGCGGCGGGGGCGTCGATCCGACCGGCGGCGGGGGCGGCGGGGGCGGGGGCGGCGGCTGTTATTACTACTCAGACTACTACTACTCCGACGGGGAATTGATGAACGGGGAGAGTTGCACCGACACGTACCTCGTCGAGGGGTTCGTCTGTGACGGCTACTTCAGCGGCTCCGCGCGGCTTGTTAGTCACGGCTGTAACAGCGCGCAGTAGTAGCGTCGGGCGGGGCGGCGACTGGAAAGCGCGTCGCCGAGAGGCGGAGGCACACCATGAAATCTCACCGAAGAATCCTGTCAGGCGTTCTCATCTGCGCGGCGGCGATCACCGCGTTCGCCATGCAGGCGCGCAAAGAGCCACGGCCGCCGAAGTTCGTCCCGTACACGATCCTGTGGCGGATGCGGGAGCGGTACGTCGACGGCCGGATCGTCGATACCTACGTGGAGAGGCGTTCCTACTCTTCGGACGGCAACTGGCGCGGCTTCGTCCAGTCGGCCGCCGGATCGAGGATCGACCGGGTGGGCGAAGCCGGTCGCGGTGTCTTCATCGTGGACGGCAAGAGTAAGGAGAAGCGTTTCCATTGGCCTTACCCCGGCCACCCTCGCGACAAGCCTAAAGAGAGCAAAGACTACGTGCGCACCGAGATCGTGCTGGGCTACAGCGCCGACGTTCTGAGGTACGAGCAGGAGGGCAAGACGCACGAACTCTACCGCGCCCCAGACCTCAACGGCGACATCATCAAGACCGTCTACCGCGATAAGGACGTGACGAGGACTCTGGAGCCGGTCAGCATCATCCCCGGAGAGCCGCCGCCCGAATGACGGGAGGGTTTTCGAGTGAGCCGGGCGAACTACCCGCGAGCTTCGACAGGCTCGCGGGCGGCTCGCCTATCATCTGCCGGCGCGGGGCGGGCTAAGAAAGTTGCACGGAGTTAACGGTTTCGACACGGATGAGTCTTGCGCGCCGCGCCGACCGGTCGTACAATCGGGGCTGTTCCCAGGGAGAATCCCCAGCTCCGACTTTTTTGTCGCCAGTCACGACAACCCGGCTTCGCTTCGTCGGCATCGGACGGACGTACCGCCCTTTGTTTTCTGAAACAGTTTCTCCCCGCGTGGAGTTCTTGGGGACTCCCGGATCAGGAGGGTTTGATGAGAGCCCAGCGCGTAGCCTTCGCTTTCCGTCTCGCGTCCGTCTCCGGCCTCATTGCCGCCTCGCTCGCCGCCGCCGCCCTCACGACGAGTCACGCGCAGCAGCAGCAACAGCAAAAGTCCGGCCAGCAGCAGCCCGAAGCCTCGCAGCCCGCCAACGCGACCGTTTCGCCGCCCGCCGCCGCGCCGTCCGCCCAGCCGGCGGCCACCTTGCCGCCCGCCGCGGCGACGGCGACCACGGTGGCCGCCTCGGCGAACGCCGCCGGCGATGATCGCTACGTCGTCAACTCAGACCTCATCAACCTGAGCGTGACCCTGACGGACATGTACGGCCGCTACGTGACGGGGCTCTCGAAGGAGGCCTTCTCGGTCTTCGACAACAAGGAGCAGCAGGAGATCCAGTTCTTCTCCGACGACGACGCCCCCGTCTCGATGGGCGTCATCTTCGACGTGTCCGGCTCGATGGGCAAGGACAAGCTGGGGAGAGCCCGCGAGGCCCTGCGCCACTTCGTCGACACGAGCCACGACTCGGACGAATACTTCCTCATCGGCTTCAACTCGCGCGCCCAGCTCCTGATGGATCGCACGCGCGACTCCGACGCCATGCTCGACAAGCTGACCTTCGTCGAGAGTAAGGGCAACACGGCGCTCTACGACGCCTGCTACCTCGGCATCGACCGCGTCACCCGCGGCGCGCACCCGAAGCGCGCCCTCCTCGTCATCTCCGACGGGCAGGACAACAACTCGCGCTACACCTTCAACGAGCTGCGCCGCCTGCTGAAAGAGACCGACGTGCTGATCTACGCCATCGGCATCGTCGAGCGCGGCTCGCCGGGCAGCCTCGACGTGGGCGGGCAGGCGCTGCTCGAAGAGCTCGCCGCCGTCTCCGGCGGCCACGCCTTCTTCCCCGACACCGCCGCCGAGATGAACGAGATTTTCGAGCGCATCGCCATCGAGCTCAGGCACCAGTATTCCATCGCCTACCGCCCGAAGAACTTTACGAACGACGGCAAGTGGCACAAGATCAAGGTGAAGGTCGCGCCGCCGCGGGGCCTGCCGCGCCTCTTCGTGCGCTCGAAAGAGGGCTACTACGCGACGACCAACCCCCGCTGACCGCGACGGCCGCGCGCGACTCTGGCAACGCTCGCGCCGCGCCCGACCTCTAACTTTCACCGGGCGACCGCGAAGCCCGCGAGTTCTTTCCGAGAAGCCCCAGCCGCGCGAAGCCTGAGTGCCGGCTGACCGTCAGAGACGCCTGCGCGAGCCCCGCCGCTCCCCGCCCTTCGGCGAGGGGTGCGGGCACGCCGGGCGTTTCTGCTTACAGGGGAGCGGATTCCAACCCAGGGAGTTTTGAAGTCGCGATGACAAGACCCCGTCCTGACAAACTGATCCGGCGCGCGCTTTGGTGCGCCGCGCTCTCCGTCGCTTCGCTCACGGCCCTGCCGCTGCCCGCCTCCTCCGGCGCGCTCCGGCAGGACTCGCGCCCGCGCCGCGCGGGCGCCACGCAGCAGCAGCAGCCCGCGCGCACGGCGGCGACGCCACAGCCCGCGCCCGCGCGCGCCGCGGCCGCCCCGACGCCCACGCCCGTCAAGGCGCAGACCCCGGCGGCGACGCCCGGCGCGCAGGCGACGCCCAACGCGCAACCTTCGCCGCCCGAGCTGAAGGGTCAGGAGATCGATCCGGACGAGGTGCTGACGGTCGACACGAACCTCGTCAACCTCAACGTCCGCGTCATCGACCGCAACAACCGGCCCGTCAACGACGTGAAGCGCGAAGAGTTCCGCGTCTTCGAGGACAACGCGCCGCAGAAGGTCGAGTTCTTCTCGCGCGAGGAGGTGCCTATCAGCTACGGCCTCGTCGTCGACAACTCCGGCTCGATGAAGCCGCTGCTGGAGAAGGTCATCGAGGCGACGCGCGTCCTCATCAACGAGAACAAGCCGGGCGACGAGACGTTCCTCCTGCGCTTCGTCGACAGCGACGAGATCAAACTCCTCCAGGACTTCACCGCGAACAAGGACGATCTCTTCGACGCGCTCGAAAACATGCACACCGAGGGCGGGCAGACGGCCATCGTCGACGCCGTCTACCTCGCCGCCGAGCACACCGCCGGGTACAAGAAGGGCGACGCCCTGAACGACAAGCGCCGGCGCGCGATGATCCTCGTCACCGACGGCGAGGATCGCAGCAGCTACTACAAGCTGACGCAGCTCTTCGACTTCCTGCGCGAGAACGACGTGCAGATTTACGTCATCGGCTTCACGTCGGAGCTGGACGCCGAGGGGGGCTTCATCCGCAAGAGCTCGAAGGACAAGGCCACGGAGCTGATCAACAAGCTCGCCACCGAGACGGGCGGGCGCGCCTTCTTCCCCGCGTCCCTGGCCGACCTGCCCTCGGTCGCGCAGGAGATCACGAAGGACATGCGCACCCAGTACGTCGTCGGCTACTACCCGACGAACAGCAAGCGCGACGGCACCGTCCGCCAGATCAAAGTCCAGGTCGCCGACGAGGGCAAGCGCGACAAGCGCATCGCCATCACCCGCACGGCCCGCGTCGCCGGGGCGGCGGGCGCGAAGCCCGCCGCCACTCGCTCCGAA
>DATLMC010000043.1:0-28410 GCA_035537435.1 Pyrinomonadaceae bacterium
GTTTTCCACTCGCGCGACCCGCCCCGCTTCGACGTTTATGCGCCGCCCGACACACCCGACACGAGAAGCGGACAGTCCGCACCGCCCGCTCACAAAACTTTACACACGCTGACCGACTCTTTACGCCGCCGTTTCGCGCGAATGCGTCGAACGTAGGAACGACGACGGGTCAGGGGAAGGGTTGCCGCGGGCTCAAGCCTTTCGCGGGACGCACGACGAATCAACGCCCGCGCGGAAAGTCGGCACACATCATGAAACGATTCATACCATTCATCACTCTCGCGCTATTGGCTCTGCCCGCAGGCAGCCCTTCCTCGCCCCGCGCCGCGACGCAGCCGCGGGCGCACGCGGCGAGCGCGCCGGCAGAGGCGGTCGATGTCGCGCGCATTGTGCGCGCGTTCACGGCGAAGGAGACGGAGTTCCGACGCGCCCTCGCCGACTACGCCTTCCAGCGCGACGCGCTCGTCCAGACCGTCGGGCTCGGCGGGCAGATCACGGGCGAGTACCACCGCGTCTCGCGCTTCTCCTTCTCGAACGCGGGCGAGCGCTTCGAGAAGGTCACCTACGCGCCGCCGCCGACGCTGACCGAAGTCGGCTTCACGCAGGAAGACCTCGAAGACCTCGGCGGCGTCCAGCCCTTCGCCCTCGAACTCTCGAAGATCGACGACTACAACTTCACCTACGCCGGCAAGGAGCACATCGACGAGCTGGACCTCTACGTCTTCGACGTGGCGCCGAAGGTCTTGCCGAAGAAGGTGAGCGAGCGATTCTTCCAGGGGCGCGTCTGGGTCGACGTTGACGACCTCCAGATCGTCAAGGTGCGCGGCAAGGGCGTGCCGGAAGGCAACCAGCGCTTCCCCGTGTTCGAGACCTACCGCGAGCAGATCGACGGGCGGTACTGGTTCCCGACCTACACCTACGCGGACGACGAACTCGTCTTCAAGAACGGGCAGGTCGTGCACCTGCGCATGAAGGTGCGCTACACGGAATACAAACGCTTCAAGGGCACGTCGAAGATCGTCGAGGAGGGCGAGCCGAACGCCGCGCCGCCTCCCGCCCCGCAGCGCTAAGGGGTGGGCGCGCACCCGACGCACACCCGTCCGGCGTCGCGCGCCCCCGCGTTGACAAAACTTTACACGCCGTTGACCGACTCTTTACGCCGCCCACGGCTTGAGGGGCGTGAGATCGCGCGAACGAATGGCAACGAGTCGCCTGACAGGGGCGACAACTGCGGGTGCGACAGGGCTGTCGGCGTCAAGGAAGGAGTCTCGGATGGAGGCAACGGCGGAAGTCTTCGGCGCGTGGCGTGTCTCGGCCGCGCCGCGCGACGACGACGAGGAGACGAGCGCCGCGGCGCAGTCGTCCGACTTCGCGCTCGCGCGGCGGGCGGCGCGGGGCGACATGGCAGCGTTCGAGGAGGTGTACAGACGCCACCACCGGCGCGTGTACTCGCTCTGCCTGCGGATGCTCTGCAACGCCCCGGAGGCCGAAGACCTCACGCAGGACGTGTTCGTCCACCTGTTCCGCGCCATCGGGGGCTTCCGCGGCGAGTCGACGCTGACGACCTGGCTCCACCGCCTCACGGTCAACCAGGTGCTCATGCACTTCCGCCGCAAGAAGACGCGCAAGAAGTTTCACGTGAGCGAGGGCGGCGAGGGTCTGCTCGACGCGATCAACGGCGACGAAGTGACAGGGCGCACGCCCGCGCTCGATCAGCTCGCGCTCTCCGAAGCCCTCGCAAAACTCCCGCCCGGATACCGCACCGTGCTCATCCTCCACGACGTGGAGGGCTACGAGCACGAGGAGATCGCGCGCCTGCTCGGGTGCGCCGTCGGAACCTCGAAGTCGCAACTGCACAAGGCGCGCCTGCGCGTGCGCAAGCTGCTCGGCGCGCGGACGCCGCCGCGCTCGCACGTCAACGATTGACGGGCGTCGCGCCCGCCCGCGAGCGCCGCCGCGCAGGGCGGCCGTGTGGCCGCAACCGCGTGCGTCGCCAGAGCGCACACGCACACGTCTCCACAGATAATTAACCCTTACCCGATCCCGCACGCGACAAACTTTACACGCGCCGCGTGCTCGCGGATCAGTCCGTGTGTGGTAAGCTCCCCGCCGCCCGCCTCGCGCAATGTTAAAGATTAGCGGCGTCCTAACCACCGAACTCCGGCGGCTGCACTCGTGACGAAGACGCGAGCCCGCCGTAGCCGCACGCGGCGAAGGGCCGGCTCTCAAACTTATTCTCAACGCGTCTGCCCTCTCTTTGGGCCGCGCTAATTTTCGGCGGGGGCGGCGGCGGGTGCGCCTGTGGCGCGAAGGAGGCGAGAGTGTTTCAGGGACTGAGAACCGTCATCTATCACGTGGACGATCTGCCAGGGGCGAAGGAATGGTACTCCCGCCTGCTGGGGGTCGGGCCGTACTTCGACGAGCCGTTCTACGTCGGCTTCAACGTCGGCGGCTACGAGCTGGGGCTCGACCCCGACGTGGGGGGCGTCGCGAGGGGCGCGAACGTCGTCGCCTACTGGGGGGTCGAAGACGCCGCCGCCGCTTACAGTAGGGCACAGGAACTCGGCGCGGGGCCGCACGCCGAGCCGCGGGAGGTCGGCGGCGGCATCATCGTCGCGACGGTGACCGACCCGTTCGGCAACGTCTTCGGCATCATCGAGAACCCGCACTTCAAGCTCGAAGGCGGCTGACACCCAGACGTTGACGGCGCGCCTCCGGATTTAAGTTGATCACCTACGTCCGACGGTAAGCAGAGACTATTCGATGGCCAAAACCAAGAACCCGCTCGTCCGCGCCCTGACGCTCGTGGACGCGACCTCGCTCGTGATCGGCACGGTGATCGGCACGGGCGTCTTTTTGAAGACCGCCGTCATGACGCAGCAGTTGGGGACGCCGACGATGGTGCTGCTGGCGTGGGCGGCGGCGGGCGCGCTCTCGCTCGCGGGCGCGCTGACCTACGCGGAACTCGGCGCGATGTTCCCGAAGGCGGGCGGCGAGTACGTCTATTTGGGCAAGGCATACGGCGACGCCCCCGCGTTCCTCTACGGGTGGATGCAGTTCGCCGTGGCGGCGACGGGCGGCATCGCCGCCATCGCCACCGGCTTCGCGATCTTCCTCTCGGCTCTCGTCCCCCTGGGCGGGGCGTGGTCAGCGCGCACCTTCCGCGTGCTGGGGCAGGAGGTTCACTGGCAGTTCGGCTTGCAGCAGTTGGTGGCCGTCGCCGCCATCGTCCTGTTCTCGGCGATCAACTGCGTCGGCGTGGCGTTTGGCGGTCGCGTGCAGTCGGTGCTGACGGCGGCGAAGCTCTTAGGCATCGCGGCGATCATCGGCGGCGTGTTCCTGCTGTCGGGCGGCGCGAGCTGGTCGCACCTCGCGACCCCGCCGGGCACGCCGCAGTGGGGCGGCGCGCAGTCGTTCGGCGCGGCGATGCTGGCGGCGCTCTGGGCTTACAACGGCTGGTACGCGCTGCCGCTCGTGGCGGGCGAGGTCGAGCGGCCGCAGCACAACGTCCCGCGCGGGCTCGTCACGGGGATGCTCGTCGTGCTCGCCGTCTACCTGTCGGCGAACCTCGCTTACTTCTACGCGCTGCCCGTCGGCGAAGTCCTGACCTCGAACTCGACGGCGCACCCGGACGCGCTCCCCGTGGCGACCAAAGCCGCGCAGACTTTCCTCGGCCCCATGGGGACGGCCTTCATCTCCGTCGCGTTCGTCGTCTCCACGCTCGGCGCGCTCAACGGCATCATCCTGTCGAGCGCGCGCATCCCCTTCGCGATGGCGCGCGACGGGCTGTTCTTTAGCAAGATGGGCGAGGTGAGCGAGGGCGGGCGCGTGCCCGTCTGGGCGACCGTCTTTCAGGGCGCGTGGGCGTGCGTGCTGGCGCTGTCGGGGACGTTCGATCAGTTGACGACCTACTCGATCTTCGCGCTGTGGGTCTTCTTCGGCGTCACCGCCGCCTCCGTCTTCGTCCTGCGCCGCAAGATGCCGGACGCCGAGCGCCCCTACCGCACGCTCGGCTACCCCGTCGTCCCGCTCCTCTTCATCCTCGTCGCCGTGTGGCTCGTCATCAACACGATCATCACGAGCCCGGTCGAATCCGCCGCGGGCCTCGCCCTCATCGCGCTCGGCGTGCCGGTCTACTTCTACTTCAAGCGGCGGCGGCGGCCGACCTCTCCGGCGGGCTGACCGCGTTCCCGTTCCGCCCGCAACCCACGCCTAACAACTCATTCAACCGCGACCGGGACATCCGCTTTTGACAGGCGGTCGGCGTCGCGGTAGTTTCTTCACTATCAATTCTTAATCCCGTGGGAGATTCATCGAGGAAATTATGTCTAAAAGTGGTCACAAGGGCGTCAGCCGCATCGACTGCCCGGAGCGCAAGACCGTCGGGTGGTACGTCAGAGTCCGTTTGGGCAACGTCACGAAATCGAAGTTCATCAGCGACAGCAAGCACGGCGGCAAAGAGGCCGGGCTCGTCAAGGCCGTCGAGTGCCGGAATCGTCTGGAGCAGGAGCTGGGCAAGCCGCGCACGGACTGGGTCGTCGTCGGCGAGAACCCGCGCAACAAGAGCGGGATCGTGGGCGTGCGCCGCGCCGTGAAGAAGTACACGGGCAAGGACGGCACCGTCTACCTGAACGAGGTCTACGAAGTTTCGTGGAACGCCGGGCGCGAGAAGAAGGGGCGCACGTCCGTCTCGATCAAGAAGTACGGCGAGGCGGCGGCGTTCCGCCGGGCGTGCGCGATCCGCAGGCAGAAGGAGCAGCAGCTCTACGGCAAGGCGGTGGTCAGCAAGTGGGCGGACTCGCTCGGCAAGGTCTGCGCGGCGTGACGTGTCGACACGAGTCGAACGCCGTCTCGCTGAATCCGGAAGGTGATTCGGCGAGACCGGGGCAACGTCATGGACGGTGAACGTATCCGCCCCATCGTCATCTGCCTGTTCAGCCACGGCGGACGCATCCTGGTGTCGCAGTCGCACGACCCTGCGAAGCAGGACTATTTCTGCCGCCCGCTCGGAGGCGGGATCGAGTTCGGCGAGCGCAGCCGCGACGCCGTGCGGCGCGAGGTGAGAGAGGAGATCGGCGTCGAGATCGAGAACCTAGAGCTGATCGGCGTGCTCGAAAACCTCTTCACCTACGTGGGCCGGCGCTGGCACGAAATAGTTTTCGTCTACGACGCCGAGTTCGTAGACAAATCTTTGTACGGGCGCGACGAGATTGTTTACCACGAGCTGGAGCTGGCGGGCGATTTCGTCGCCCGCTGGCGCTCCCTCGCCGAGATCGAGGCGGACAACGTCAGACTCGTGCCCGAAGGACTGACGGGTTTGTTGAAAGTATCGACGACGGCGGGATGATGATGACGGCATGATGACGACAGCCGACGCGCTCACCTTCGGCTCGCCCGCGCCGGGCGTCGACTACGTCGAGAGGCGCGCCGCCTACGTCGTCGTCGTCGGCGACGGCGCGACGGTCGCGACGGTCGCGTCTCGCCAAAAGCATTTCCTGCCGGGCGGCGGTTCGCTCGCGGGCGAGGCCCCGGAAGAGACGGTAGCGCGCGAGGTGCGCGAGGAGCTGGCGCGCGGCGTGCGCCTGACGCGCAGGCTCGGCGAGGCCGTCCAGTACTTCTACTCCGACGCGGATGGGCGGCACTACAGGATGCTGGCGACGTTCTTCGCGGGCGAGTTGACGGGCGACGCGGGCGCGGGCGAGCACGAGCTGATCTGGCTGCCGGCGGAGGACGCCGCGCGCGCCTGCTTCCACGAGTGTCACGCGTGGGCGGTCGCGCAGCGGTCGTGTGTGACGCCTGTTCGGAAGCGGGGCCGCGTTCATGCCGCTCTGGTCATCGCATCACAGTCGTGGTAAAAATCTCCGCCATGCTCAGGTTCAGTCCGGCAAGCCTGCTGTGCTTGCTGCTCGTCGCCCCGCAACCACCACAGGCATACGCGCAACCTCGACCCCGGCCCGCGGGCGCGCCGCGGCTCGCGCTCGACGCGGCGCAGGCTTCGCACTTCGCGCGGCTCGCCCTGCGCTGTGCCCGCAAGGAGTACCCGAACAACATCACGCACACGCTGAACGACGCGAGCCAGGTGAAGTCGCCCGCCGCGCTGCACCCGGCCTTTTACGGCTGCTACGACTGGCACTCCTCCGTCCACGGCCACTGGCTGCTCGCGCACCTGCTGCGCCTCTACCCGTCGCTCGCGGAAGCGCGCGAGATTCGCGCCGCGCTCGACGCCAACCTGACCGACGCGAACCTCCGCGTCGAAGACGAATACTTCCGCGAGCAGGGGAGGCAGTCTTACGAGCGACCCTACGGCTGGGCGTGGCTCCTGAAACTCCACGAAGAACTCTACGCGTGGGACGACGCCGACGCGCGCCGCTGGTTCCGCGCGCTGCAACCGCTCGCCGACACCATCGTCAAGAAGTACACAGACTTCTTCGCCAGGCAGACCTACCCCATCCGCGTCGGCACGCACTTCAACACCGCCTTCGGCCTATCATTCGCGCTCGACTACTCGGAAGCGGTCAAGG
Organism: Pyrinomonadaceae bacterium; assembly: GCA_035537435.1. Classification (GTDB taxonomy): domain Bacteria; phylum Acidobacteriota; class Blastocatellia; order Pyrinomonadales; family Pyrinomonadaceae; genus JAIVGV01. Next base: position 6,522 of record DATLMC010000043.1, read on the forward strand.
GCGTGGATGCGGATCACCAACGCGCGCTCAACGCCTTGCGCGCGCGCGTCGTCGAGAGCAGCCGCAGGTACTTCGCTTCGGACGCGGACTACCCGGCGGCGTGGGAGCCGGGCGGGGACGACTTCCTGCCGCCGAGTCTCGTCGAGGCCGACCTGATGCGGCGCGTGATGCGCCCCGCGGAGTTCGCGCGCTGGTTCCGACGCTTCCTGCCGGGCGTGGCGCGCGGCCTGCCCGTCAACCTGCTCGCGCCGGCAATCGTCTCCGACCGCTCCGATCCGAAGATCGTCCACCTCGACGGCCTGAACCTGAGCCGCGCGTGGTGCATGCGCGCGGTCGCCGCCGCGCTCCCGCGCACGGACCCAGCGCGGCGCGTGCTCGCCGAGTCTGCGCGGCGGCACGCGCAGGCGACGCTGCGTCACGTCTCCAGCGGCAACTACGAGGGCGAGCACTGGCTCGCCTCCTTCGCGGTCTACCTGCTCTCGACGCCGGAGCCCGATTGACGAGCGAAGCCGTCGAGCCCCCAGTCGCCCCCGCGGCTTTCGCGGCGCGGGAAATTTTTTAACGTCGAACGTAACCCGTCCGCGTCCGCCCACGTCTACGTATGCGAACAGTAGTAGGTGTTGAGGGGACTCCGCTAAAAAATTCTGAGCGCGCGTAAAGATCTAGGGGCAGGGCTCGTCCCTGCCCGCTCGGTCGCGAAAGATAAGACGGGCAGGGACGAGCCCCGCCCCTACGACATCCCGCTCTCGTCATACGCCCTAAATTCGTAACGGCGCGCCACAAGCAACACCGAGGCAGCCTAGTCTCAAACGGCAGCTCTTAGCCGTTAGCCGTTAGCTCTTAGCCAAACAGGGATACGTTTAACTTCCGGCTAAGGGCAAACGGCTAACGGCTCATGGCTCTTAGCTAACAGCTAACGGTTCATGGCTACTACTCACAGGACACACTTGCTCGAAAGGAAGCCCCTTCCCATGAAAAAGAGGTCTGACTCCGTATCAGGCATCGCCTGGCTCCTGGCATTCGCCTGCGCCCTCGCGTGCGCCGGCGTCGCGAGCCACGCGCAGCAGCAGTCGCCGCCCGCGACCGGCCCCAACCAGACGCCGACGCCCACGCCCACGGCGACGCCCACGGCGACGCCCACCCCCGTCAACTGGTCTGACGATCCCGCGCTCAAGCGTTTCGTCTGGCGCGGCATCGGCCCGGCGAGCATGGGCGGCCGCATCGACGACATCGCCGTCGCCGAAAACGATCCCTACACCATCTACGTCGGCTTCGCCACTGGCGGCGTCTGGAAGACGACGAACAACGGGACGACGTGGGCGCCCGTCTTCGACAACTACTCGACCGCCTCCATCGGCGACATCGCCGTCGCGCCCTCGGACGCCAACACCGTCTGGGTCGGCACGGGCGAGCCGAACAACCGCCAGAGCTCCAGCTTCGGCGACGGCATCTATAAATCGACCGACGGCGGCAAGACCTTCGCGAACATGGGGCTCCGTGATTCGCAGTCCATCGCGCGCATCGTCGTCGATCCCCGCGACGCCGACACCGTCTACGTCGCCGTCATCGGACACCTCTTCGGACCCAACAAAGAGCGCGGCGTCTACAAGACGACCGACGGCGGGCGCACGTGGTCGAACGTCAAGTTCATCAGCGAGAACACGGGCTTCACCGATCTCGTGATGGATCCGTCCGATAGCAAGACGCTCTACGCCGCCTCCTACCAGCGACGCCGCACCTCCTGGGGCTTCAACGGCGGCGGCGCCGAGAGCGGCATCTGGAAGACCGTCGACGCCGGCCGCACGTGGCGCAGGCTCGAAGGCGCGGGGTTGCCCGCCAACCCGATCCTCGGTCGCATCGGCCTGGACGTGTCGCGCTCGAACCCGAACGTCGTCTACGCGCAGATGGAGGTCGGCACGAGCCAGGGGACGGGCGGCGAGGAGCAGGCGGTCGCCGCGGCGACGCCGAGCCCTTCGCCCTCGCCCGGCGCGTCGCCCTCGGCGACGCCGACGCCGACGCCGAGCGCCTCGCCCACGCCCACGCCCGTCGATCCGAAGAAGTCCGGCGTGTGGCGCTCCGACGACAAGGGCAAGACGTGGCGCGTCGTCAGCAACGAGAACAACCGCCCGATGTACTACAGCCAGATCAGGGTCGATCCGCGAAACTCCGAGTACGTCTACGTCGGCGGCTTGAACTTCAGCAAGTCGCTCGACGGCGGCAAGACCTTCAAGTCGCTCCAGCAGAACATCCCGCACAGCGACCACCACGCGATCTGGATCGACCCCGCCAACGGCAAGCACATCATCATCGGCAACGACGGCGGTCTCGACGTGACCTACGATCAGGGCGACACCTGGGAGTACGTCAACACGATCCCCGCCGCGCAGTTCTACGCCGTCGCCGTGGACATGCGGAAGCCCTACTGGGTCTACGGCGGGTTGCAGGACAACGGCTCGTGGGGCGCGCCCTCGCAGACGCGCAACCAGTCGGGCATCACCAACGCCGAGTGGTATCGCACGGGCGGCGGCGACGGCTTCTACTCGCAGATCGATCCGACCGATTACAACACCGTCTACTCCGAATCCCAGAACGGCGCGATGAGCCGACTCGATCTGCGCACGGGTCGCAGCGTCAGCATCCGACCGCGCGCGGCGCAGCAGCGTCGCGGCGGCGGCGGCGGCGGTCGCGCGCAGCAGCAGCAGGGGGCCACTCCGGGCGCGTCTCCGGGCGCGTCTCCGAGTCCTTCGCCCTCGCCCGGCGAGCAGACGCAGGAGGAGGCCCTGGCGGCGTTGGCGGCTGCCGCCGCGGCGCAGGGCTTCGGCGGCTTCGGGGGCTTCGGCGGGGCATCGAACGTCGTGCCCGCGCCGCCCGCGGGCACGCAGTACCGCTTCTACTGGAACACGCCGATCATCATCTCGCCGCACAACCCGCGCGTCATCTACACGGGCGGCGAGCGCTTCTTCAAGTCGATGGACAGGGGCGACACCTGGACGACCTCGTCCGGCGATCTGACGAAGCACATCGACCGCAACACCCTGTCTATCATGGGCGTCTCCGGCAAAGACCCGATGGCGTCGAAGAACGACGGCTACACGAGCTACGGCTACATCGTCACCGTCGGCGAGTCGTACGTCGTGCCGGGCGTGCTGTGGGTCGGGACCGACGACGGCAACGTGCAGGTGAGCCGCGACGGCGGCGCGACGTGGGCGAACGTCTCGAAGAACGTGCCCGTCCTCGGCGAGAAGTCGGGCGAGCTTTATCACATCACGCGCGTCGAGCCCTCGCACTTCGACGCGGGTACGTGTTACGTCTCGGTCGACGGCCACCGCTTCGACGATCTCCGCCCTTACGTCTACGTCACGCGCGACTACGGCGCGACGTGGAAGTCTGTGACGGGGAACCTCCCGCCCGTGGGCAACGTCAACGTCGTGCGCGAAGACCCGAAGAACAGAGACCTGCTCTACGCGGGCACGGAGTTCGGGCTCTACGTCTCCTTAAACGGCGGCGGCGAGTGGAAGCGCTTCATGTCGGGGATGCCGCTCGTGCGCATCGACGACATCGTCGTCCACCCGCGCGACGGCGATCTGGTCGCGGGCTCGCACGGGCGCGGCATCTTCGTCCTCGACGACATCACGCCGCTGCAACAGATGACGAGCAAGGTCACGGACGCAGACGCGCACCTCTTCGACGTGCGGCCGGCGACCGCCTGGTTCAACGACACGCGCTACTCGCGCGCGGCGACGGGCGCGAAGTTCTTCCGCGCCAGCAACCCCGCGCCGGGCACGGCCATCAGCTACTTCCTCAAGTCCGCGCCGGCGGGCGACGTGCGGATCACGATCTCCGATTACACGGGCCGGGTCGTGCGCACGTTGACGGGGACGAAGGACGCGGGCCTCAACCGCGTGCAGTGGAATCTGCGCGCGAACCCGCTGCCGCGCCCCGCGAACCTGCCGGGCGGCTTCGGCGGTGGAGGTGGCGGCGGTGGCGGCGGCCTGAACGCCCTCTTCAACCAGGGGCCGCCGGTCGAGCCGGGGACCTACCTGGTGAAACTGTCTATAGGCGGCAAGGACTACACGACCAGAGTCGTCGTCGAGCCCGACACCCCGTTAACCCAGTAATCGTTCTCCGGGACGCGCGCTGCTGAGAAGGGGCGCAAGACTCAGGTGAGTCTTGCGCCCCTTCTTTTTTAAGTTGACCGCAGAACTAGTCTAAGAGCCTCTGACAAGAGCGAAGTATTTGTAGGGGCAGGGCTCGTCCCTGCCCGCTGGGCGTGCTTTAGCGCGCTCGACCGATCCGCGATCAACCACCGATGAAGGATCGCGATTCATTCTTTCGCGCTCGCGCGACCGAGCGGGCAGGGGCGAGCCCTGCCCCTACAAGTATCGCGAACGCACGCGCCCCGATTCAAAAATTCAAACCGAAGTTTGAACCTTTGAAGTCGTCGGCGCATCCCGCTCGCGGGCGGCGTGGCGGAGCGCGTCCATTGTTTTGTATGACGGGTTGGATTCGCTCCGAAATGCCGTTTAAGCCTTCCAGCCGCGCGCGCGCTTCGACCGCGCGCGACTGTCGCGTAAACGAGTCGGCGCGCACCTCTTTAGCGCGGTCGCCGCGTGGCGGGCGCGGGCCGCGCGCCGCCGGTGGCTCATCAGTTGCGTAATTCAGTAGCCAACTCGTAAGGCTCTCCCGGTCTCCCCCGGCTCCTTACAAGCCGAGCGGGCGCGGAAATCCGAGTTCTCAAATCCGCGCCGCTCAAACTTGAATTACTTGGAGGGGGTTTACGATGAAACGAGTATTGAAGAGACTGCCGGCGCGCCTGCTCGCGTCGTTCGCGCTCACCTGCGCGGTGGCGGCGCTCGCTCCCGCGCAGGTGACGACGGGCGCGCTCGCCGGCGTCGTCAAAGACCCGAACGGCGCGGTCGTCGCCGGCGCGACCGTCAAGGTGACGAACGCCGACACGGGGATCAGCCGCGACACGACGACCAACGAGGAGGGCTTCTACCGCGTCACCAACCTGACGCCCGGCGGCAACTACACCGTCGAGGTGACGGCCGTGGGCTTCGCCGCGCAGCGCGCCGAGCACGTCGCCGTCCGCCTCGCGACCGAGAACAGCGCCGACGTGCAACTCGCCGTCTCCGGCTCGAACGTCTCCGTCGACGTGGCCGGCAACGCCGAGCAGCTTCTACAGAGCAGCCAGAACCAGCTCTCGACGAGCTACACGCCCACGCAGCTCACGCAGCTCCCGTTCAACGGCGGCGCGATTGACAACCTCGCGCTCCTGACGCCGGGCATCACCACGCCGGGCGACACCGACTTCGCCAACGGGACGGGCATCAGCGCCAACGGCAACCGCGGGCGCTCGAACAACTTCCAGATCGACGGGCAGGACAACAACGACAACTCGGTCGCCGGCCCCGCCCTCGCGCTGACGAATACCGAGGCGGTCGGCGAGTTGCAGGTCATCACCAACAACTTCTCGGCCGAGTTCGGCCGAAACTCCGGCGCGCAGATCAACGCCATCACCAAGCCGGGCACCAACGAGTTCCACGGCTCGCTCTTCGAGTTCCACAACAACGCGGCGCTCGACGCGGCGTCGAAGGGGCAGGGGCTCGCGCGCCAGAGCTTCCGGTTCCTCAACGATCAGGGCTTCACGCAGTTCGGCGGGCTGGCCGGCCGCCGCCTCGATCCGTTCCGCAACAACCGCTTCGGCGGCGCCATCGGCGGCCCCATCAAGCGTAACAAGGCGTTCTTCTTCGTCACCTACGAGGGCGACCGCCTGCGCGGCGAGGCGCAGGCCAACAACCTCGCCGGCAGCGTCCTGACCCTGTCGCCCGACAGCGTCCGGCTCGCGGCGCTGGCCGGCTACCCCGGCGCGCAGATTCTCCTGAACAGCGGCGTCGGCGGCGGCCCGGCCTTCGCGCAGAACCAGGGCCAGTTCATCCTCGCGCCGCCCGTGCTCGACGTGAACGGCGACGGCATCCCCGACACGCTCGCCTTCAGCGCCGCGGGCGTGGCGGCGACCCACGGCGCGACCTACAACACGGCCAACAACCTCTCGCCGGCCGCCTTCATCAACCTGAACGGCGTGCAGACGCCGCTCTACGCGGGCGAGGCGGTGCGCGTCATTCGCACCGACAACGATCACGATCAGATCATCACGCGCGAGGACATCAACCTGTCCAGCAGGGACACGCTCAACCTCCGCTACATCTTCGACCGCAACACGTTCCCGCTCGCCACGGGCAGGGTCGTCGCCGGCGCGCTCTTCGCCGTGCCCTCGAAGAACAACAACCTCGGCGGGACCTACACGCGCACCCTCTCTTCGAGCATGGTCAACGAGGCGCGCATGTCCTTCTCGCGCCTCGACGTGAAGTTCGGCGACCCCGCCGCCGCGAAGCCCGAGCCGGGGTTCACCTTGCAGGGCAACGCCGACTTCTCCAGCAACATCGGCCTCACCTTCGGCACGCCGAACAACCTGCCGCAGTCGCGCGTCGTCGACACCTACCAGTTCCAGGACACGCTCTCCTCGACGCTCGGCAACCACGCCGTCAAGTTCGGCGCCGACATCCGCCACCAGAAGGTCGACAACTTCTTCCTGCCGAACTTCCTCGGCACCTACGTGTTCACCGGGAGTAACCCTTACTCGACGACCGCCAACGCCAACTCGGGGCTGGTCCCGGCGACCTTCCCCGGCGTGGCCGGCGGCGCGGGTCCCGTCTTCTTCTTCCCGCCCAGCGACTTCGGCCCCGACACCGCCCGCACGGGCTTCCGCGCCTCGGTGTTCGAGAACCTGCTCCTCGCCCGCCCGAACCAGGTCAACTTTGCGCTCGGCGACCCGAGGATTCTGACGAAGCAGAACGACTTCTTCTTCTTCGCCCAGGACGACTGGCGCGTCCGGCCCAACCTGACCCTGAATCTGGGCCTGCGCTACGAGGTCTCGACCACGCCGTTCAACCCGATCATCGAGGCGTCGAACGCGCGCGAGGCCGACCCGGCGCGCGCCATCTTCAACCAGGCGTTCCCGCTCTCGACGCGCACGGCCGAGAGGCTGCCCATCGACAAGAACAACCTCGGCCCGAGAGTCGGCTTCGCCTGGCAGCCGAACTTCGAGTTCCTCGGCGACCACTTCTCGGGCGGGCGGACGGTCGTCCGCGGCGGCTTCGGCGTCGCCTACGACCCGTCCTTCTTCAACATCGTGCTGAACACCGTCACGGCGGCCCCGTTCGCCGCGGCGGGCACGTTCACGCAGACGCCCGGCGCGGCCGGCTCGGTCAGCTACCCGTTCCTGCCCAACACGACGGCGCAGCTCAACCTGACGCCGGGGACGAACGGCGGCGACCCGCGCCTCTTCAACCAGACGAGGGTCGACCCGGACTTCCACAACCCCTACACGATGTCGTACAACTTCGGCGTCCAGCAGGAGCTGTGGAAGAACACGGTGCTTGAGGTGCGCTACGTCGGCTCGCGCATCGTCGGGCAGTTCCAGACCGTCAACGGCAACCCGGACGTGCGCGCGCTGAACCGCGCCGCCTACTGCCTCGGGCTCGATGCGGGCGTGTTCTCCGCCGGCCACGTGACGGGCGACGCCCCGGCGACGCGCGAGGCGGCCTGCGTCTCCACCGGCATCAGCACCGCCGGCGGCTTCAACAACTCGGTGGGCACGAACGGCAACGGGCGTCTCGACCCGACGTTCGGCATCACGCGCCTGCGCACCAACGGCGCCACCTCGACCTACAACGGCATGCAGTTGCGCTTCGACACGCGGCTGACCAACAGCCTGATCGCCAACTTCAACTACACGCTCTCGAAGACCATCGACAACTCGTCGGAGATCTTCGCCACGGGCGCGGGCGGCCAGGGCGCTTCCGATCCGCAGAACCCGTTCGACGGCAGCCGCGGCGAGCGGGGCCTGTCCGCCTTCCACCAGAAGCACGTCTCGACCTCGAACTTCGTCTACGAGCTGCCCTGGTTCAAGGAGCAGAGGGGCGCGGTCGGCCACATCCTCGGCGGCTTCCAACTGAGCGGCATCCTGCTGCTCGGGTCGGGCCGCCCCTACACGCCCATCCAGGTCTTCGGCCCCACCGATCAGGGCTACACGTCCGCCTTCGGCGGCGGCACCGGGGCGCTGCGCCCGTTCCTCGCCAACGCGGGCGCGCCGCTCGGCACCATCGCCTTCGGCTACAACGCCGCCTGCAACGTGCTCTTCGGCGGGCCTTACTGCGACTACAACGGCGGCGCCCTGACGCCGGGCAACTTCGTCGTCTTCAACACGTCGCAGCCCGGCTCTACGGGGGCGGTCGTCACCCCCGCGCAGGTGCTCAGTCAGACGCGACTCGTCTACAACGACTTCGGGCTCTACGCCCGCGGCTCGGTCGCCGACCCGCGCACCCTCGAAGCCTTCAGCCTCTTCAAGACGCCCTACGGCTCGCTCGGCCGCAACACCTTCTCGGGCGATCCGAACTACACCGTCAACATGGCGATCTTCAAGTCGACCAAGCTGACGGAGGGGACGCGGCTGGAGTTGCGCGCCGAGGCGCAGAACCTGCTCAACAGCAGGAACTTCGGCGTGCCGACCACCATCACGGAGGCGGCCGCCACCTCCTTCACCGTCGGGGCGTTCCAGAACCCCGGCTTCAACAACGGCAGGTTCCGCACCATCCGGCTCGGCGCCCGCTTCATCTTCTAGCGAAGGCGCGGCTGACCGAGAACTAACTTCCACTTCCTAGGAGGGGTCGCTAAAGACCCCTCCCCCTTTTTTGTGAGTTGTATTCGCCTCAAAAAAGGATTGTGCTCGGCCGCGGATGACGGTAAAAGTAGCCCCGCGCGTGGCGGAGCACGATATCGGTCTGATGCACCACCAGCATCGGCGGTCTAACTCCTCCGATACTCACAGACACCTTGGCAATTAGACCAGGCCCGGCAGATTAGGCGGCGAATTGGGCGTAAAATAAGACGCCCATTAGGGCATATAATTTCAGTTAGCTGCTTCTAGATTGTGGTACCTATGACTGCATGGATTGGAATTATCGGCACTGTTATCGGAGCGATAATTGGCGGAGGACTGACATTACTTAATGCTCACCTACAAACGCGCCGCCAAGTGCAACAAGACCGGCGAAAATTGATTCTCTCGAAGTTAGAGGAATTGCATGAAGCCATATCTGAGCAGCAGCAAGGGAATAGGCAGCTTTTCATTCAGTTTATGCAATTAAAGGCTAATCACAATGATTCCGAAGTAAAACAACAAGTACGTGAGCGAAGGTTCTTATCATCAGAAAAAATTCAAATGCTTGTTGGCTTTTATGCGCCCGAATTGTCACAGCATCTCAAAGTATTCCTGGAGGAGAATTTAAGCTATATGGATTCACTCGTCGAATATTCTATGACCGAAAAAGAAGACGAAAATCAAAAGAAGGTCTTCTTCGATCTAATATTCTCAAAGCACGAAAAGTTAGCGAGCGCATTAACCGTTATGCAAATGGAGTTGGTACTTGTATCGAAGAAATATATATAGCATTCTCTGTACTGGAGGTTCACAGCCACGCAGCTAACAACGGCATGCACCCGAGCGCCGACACGACGGCTCTCATGTACCTCAACGGCGCGGGGCGGCGGGTGATGCCGGGCGTTAGGCTCCTAATTGCCGGCGCATGATTCGGTGTTGCCCCGGCTAACTCCAAATGGGTAACAGAAAGTGCCCTGATTGCGGCCTGGTGAATTTTTCGACTTCGGGTGCGTGCCAGAGGTGCGGCGCTTGAAACAGACGCGCCGGTAGCGCGCTTTCCATCATTCTCCCTGCGGCGGATGTTGAATGCTTCATGCGGCGCGCCGGTTAATTCGGGCGTCAGATGCTTCCTGCGTCGATAAGCGTTATATTTATGAGACACGACATTCGCGAGGTGGATCGGCTATGGAAGGCCAACTCGATCATGCTAAAGAGATTCTCAGGCGTACTCCCGCTACGCTGAATGCGCTGCTGCGCCACCTCCCCGAAGAGTGGGCCTTTGCGAACGAAGGCCCTGAGAGTTGGAGCCCCTTTGATGTCCTGGGTCATCTTATCCACGGAGAGGAGGCCGACTGGATTCCCCGTGCCAGGATCATCCTGGAGTATGGCGAGGGGCGCGCTTTCGAACCGTTCGACCGCTTCGCCATGTTCGAGAAGTCGAGAGGCAAGAGTCTGGGCGATCTGCTGGACAGGTTCGAGCGGCTACGGGCAGAGAGTTTGCGGGAGTTGGAGGGAATGAGCTTAAGGCCGGAGATGTTGGAGCAGCGGGGGCTGCATCCTGAACTCGGGGCGGTGACACTCGGTCAACTGCTCTCGACGTGGGTAGTGCATGACCTCGGCCACATCGGGCAGATCGTCAGAGTGATGGCGAAGCAGTATACGGAAGCGGTAGGAGCATGGCGGGCCTATCTGCCTGTCCTGAGTAGGTAATCGATAGCAGCGCCGCATCTAACCTACTCATTCAACCCGCCGCCTCGACGGCCTCCCTCTCATCTTTAATTTATCCTTCTCGCGCCGAAGGCTGCCCGCGCCGCGATCACCTGGCCCTGATGAGGATCGCGTCGTTGACGTTCGCGCCGCGCTCGAAGACGAGGCGGCCGTCGCGCGAGATGTCGAAGCGGAAGATGCGCTCGGTTTTGAAGTCGGTGAGGCGGCGCGCTGTCGCGCCGTCTACGGGTTGGAGCCAGAGGTTCGAGACTCCGGCGCTCATCGCGACGAGCGCGACCGCTTTGCCGTCGGGCGTCCACCTGAGCGCGGGCGAGCTGGCGGCTCCGGGCAGCTCGAACTCGCGGACGACCACGCCGTCGGCGAGCGAGACGAGCGCGAGCTTGCCGTGCGAGAGCGGGTCGGCGTAGCGGTGGCACGCGACGAGCTTGCCGTCGGGCGAGACGGCCGCGTCGTCCGCGACGATGTCGGCCACGCGCACCGCCGCGCCGCCGCGCGCGGGCATCTTCCACAGCGTCGGTCGGCCCCCCGCGTATGACGTGTAGACGATCCACGCGCCGTCGGGCGTGAAGGTCGGCGCGTCGTCCCCCTCGCCGCGAGTTAACTGCCGCGGCTCGCCGCCGTCCGCGTTCATCGCCCAGAGGTGACGCTCGCCCGTGCGGTAGGAGACGAAGACGATGGTGCGACCGTCGGGCGAGACGGCGGGCTGCACGTTGCCGCCGCGCTCGGAGGTCAACTGCTTCCGGGCGGAGCCGTCCGCGTTCATCACCCAGACGTTCGGCTCGCCGCTCGCCGTCGAGGCGTAGACGATCCTCTCGTCCGGCGTCCACGCCATGCCGTGCCGCTCGCTGTAGAGGTCTGCCGAGACGCCGCCGGCCTTCGTCGCCGAGTTCGCGTCGCCGAGCGGCGCGACCCAGAACCCCGCCACGCGCTCCGAGCGCGCCGTGAGCATCGCGCGCGCGTCCGCCGAGACGCTGACGCCGAGGTAGCCGTTCACGTCGTTCGTGATCCGGCGCGGCTCGCCCGCCGGGTAGGGGACGTACCAGATTTGATCCGACATCACGGCCGACTCGTTGTCCCACGCGACGAGGATCAGCCCCCGGCCGTCCGACCCCCACGCCGCGCGACCGATCCAACTCCACCTGTTCGCCGAGAAGGGCGCGACCGACCCGTCAGCGGCGTCGACGACGAGCAGCCGCGCAGACCACTTCGCGGTCGGGTCGACGTTGCTCGCGCAGGCGAGCCTGCGCCCGTCGGGCGACCACGCCGGCCCGGCGACGGAGAAGCCTTCCGCCATGCCGCGCGACGCGAGCACGCGAGAGCCCCCGCCCGACAGGTCGGCGACGACGAGCGCCGTCTCCCGCTGGTCGCGGCTCACGCGCACGAACGCCGCGCGCGCGCCGTCGGGCGAGAGCGCGACGGGGCTGTCCACGTCCTCGATCAGCTTGACGGGCGCGCCGCCGAGGACGGGCACGCGGTAGAGCACGCCGAGCACAGAGTCTTTCGCGCGCGTCACGTAGAAGACCGACGCGCCGTCCTTCGCGAAGGTGATCCCGACGTATTTGACTTCCGCCGCGGGGACGACCTCGACGCTGCCCGTGCCGTCCATCTGCCGGACGAGGAGGCGCGAGCGGCCGGCGTCGTAAGGGGCGTAGGCGGCGTACCTGCCGTCCGGCGAGATCGCTATCGAGCTCACGTCGCCCGTCGCCGTGAGCTTCTTGATCTCGAACCGCTCGAAGGGCGTCGCCGAGTCGGGCGCGACGTGACGCACGAACACCACGGCGGCGACGAGCGCGCACGCGGCCGCGGCGACCGCCGCCGTGATCATCACAGCCCTGCGCTTCGGGGCGGCCGCCGGCGTTTCAGCCGCGACGGCGCGAGGTGCGTCGGCGGGAGAGGCGAGCGCGTCGGCGTCGGAGGCGTGCGCGGCGCGCGGCGTCTCGCCCGCCCTCTCGTCCACCGTCTCGTCCCCGGCATCGTCGGACGACTCGAACTCCTCTTCGAGGATGACTTCGGTGCGGGTGCGCGTGGCGGCGGGGAAGTCTGCGCGCGGGAAGTCCGCGCCCTCGCGCGCGACGACGCGCACGCCCGCGGCGAAGCGGTAGCCGTGCTTCGGGACGGTCTCGACGTAGGGCGCGCCGCCCGGCGCGGAGCCGAGCGCCTTGCGGATCGTGAGCACGTTCTGCGCGAGCGTCTTCTCCTCGACGTAGGTGTCCTGCCACACCTCTTCGAGCAGTTGATCCTTCTCCACCAGCCTTCCGGCGCGCGCCACCAGCACGAGCAGCGTGTCGAACGCCCTCGGCGTCAGCGCGACGGGCTCGCCGTCGCGCAAGAGCACGCGCTCGCCCGCGTCGAGGCGGAAAGGCCCGAACAGGAAAACGTCCCTCGTCCTGTCCGGCGCGCCGTTCTGGTGCGGCTTCGGGAACTCTTTGTTCAGCATTTGGAAACGTTTTGAACGGGCTTTGGATACTTTCGCTCCCGTTCTGCCTTACCTTACGCCCGTCGCGGCGCAACAGTTCGCCAAGAGCGTGCCGCGCCAGTTAGCCCGGAGCCCCTTCGGTGGGTCGTCGCCGGGCGGCGGGCGACGCGGGGCGGGCAACAAACGCTTCGGCTACAGGCATAGACGGGGCTTGCGGCGCGCGGCGTTGCCTTAAGGCTCGGCGATTTCGGGCGGACGAAGGCGGCGCGCGAGTCCGACGACCCTGGAGGGGCATCCTTGAAAGTGAAGCGGAGGATACGGATCACGGTGTTGCGCGAGACGTTCGCGGCGCACGGCGCGGCGGGGACGGACGCGGGCGAGGCCTGGTGCCCGGCGTGCGCCGCCGTCTCGCCCTTGCTCACCGCGCAAGAGGCCGCCGCGTTCTGCGCCGCCGCCGTGCGGCGAGTCGGCGGGGGGCACGCGGCGCGGGGCGGCGTCCACTTCGTCGAGACGGGGGGGCTCGCGCCGCTCGTCTGTCTGAGATCGCTGCTGTCTGACGGCGCGGGCGCGGCGCGCGACGGCGCGGACGCCCACGGCGCGGCGAAGGTTCTAAACTTCAGAAGGGACGGGAGTCGAGATGAACAGACTGGGTAACGTGAGGTTGTTGTCGAATGCGGCGGCGGCGGAAGACCGGCGCGGGGCGGAGGATCGGCGCGCGCCGGAGTCGCACCAGAACGACACGCTGATCAAGGCGGCGCTCTCGCTGAGTCAGGCCATCGAGGCGCTCGGCAGTCTCAACTTTTTCAGCGAGCTGCGCCCGCCCGACGTGGCGGGCGGCCTGGACTTCTACCGCGAAGTGCGCCGCTTCGAATGCGCGCTCATCAGAGAGGCGCTGCGACTGACGGGGGGCAGCCAGGCGCGCGCCTGCGCGCTGCTCGGCCTGAACCCCACGACGCTCAACTGCATGATCAAGCGGTACGGCATCGAGGCGTCGTCGCTGTCGCCCGGCGTCGCGCGCGGCAGGCGTCCGCGCCACCGGCGCGCGCGTAAAGCCGGGACGACGCCCGACCAGCACGCGCACGAGGACAAGCCGCAATAAGATCGAGACAACTTTGGGAGGTGCGAGCCGATGACGCGAGACAGGGCGGCGCTGATTCTGAGGCTATGCGCGATTGCGTGCGCGGTGTTAGTGTTCGCGCTCGGCCGCGGCGGGGCGGAGCGCGCGGGCTTGGCCGTCGCGGCGGCGCAGGAGGCGAAGCCTTTCGATCAGCAGCAGAAACTCGCCGAGTTGAACAACCAGATCGAGGGGCGCGCGCATCAACCCGCCGAGCAGGTCTTCAAGAACATCCAGACGCTCAAGGGCATGCCCGCCGCGCGCCTGCCTGTGATCATGAACGCCTACACGCGCGCGCTCGGCGTCGCCTGCTCCCACTGCCACGCGGTCGATCAGTGGGAGAAGGATGACAAGCCCGCGAAGCAGGCGGCGCGCGACATGATGCGGATGGTCGCGAGCATCAACAACGATCACATCAAGAACATGAAGACGGTCGTCGAGGGCGCGGCGGTCAGTTGCTCGACCTGCCACCGCGGGCAGGCGCACCCGGACTCGCGCCTGCCCGAGGCGAAAACCAAGTGAGGCTGCGCCGGGCGGAAGACTGGCGCTGGGAGAGGCTCGGAAGTTTAAGCGATGGGCAAGGGTAAGAGAATGCTATCGACGATTCGCGCTGGCGTGCTGACGCCCCGGCGCGGCGCGGCGGCGCGCGAGAGTGCGGGCTGGCACGCCGCACTCTCGCTCGCCGCGCTGCTGGCGCTGCTCCCCGCGTCGGCCATGGCGGCCGAGGATTTGCCGCGCGGCGCCATCGTCGAGGGGGTCAAGGTCGCGTCCGCGCCGGGGCAGAGCTACGTGCTCTACCTGCCCGCCGGTTACACGCCCGACAGGAAGTGGCCGATCCTGTACGCCTTCGATCCCAGCGGGAGCGGGAAGCGGCCCGTCGGGGCGTTCCGCGCCGCCGCCGAAAAATACGGTTACGTCGTCGTCGGCTCGAACGACTCACGCAACGGGCTCATGGCCGCGCCCCTCAAGCAGATCATTAACGCGCTCTGGCAGGACACGCACGAGCGGTTCTCAATCGACGACGCGAGGGTCTACGCGGCGGGCTTCTCCGGCGGCGCGCGTGTCGCCAACGGGCTCGCCGTGGCTTGCGGCGGATGCGTCGCCGGGGTCATCTCCAGCGGCGCGGGGTTCCCGCCGGTGATCAAGCCGACGGCGTCGCTGCCCTACGCTTTCTTCGGCACGGTCGGCGTCGACGACTTTAACTTCCGCGAGATGCGCCCGCTGGAGCGCACGCTCGACGCGCTCGACGTCGTGAACCGCCTGGCGACTTTCGACGGGAGGCATCAGTGGTGCCCCGAAGAGGTCTGCGCCGAAGGGATCGAGTGGATGGAGCTGTTGGCGATGCGCCACGGGCGCAGGCCGAAAGACGACGCGTTCATCGACGGCGCGCTCGCGCGCTACACGGCGCGCGCGGAAAAGCTCCGGCGTCCCGCCGACGCCTACGAGCGGCACGCCGCGCTCAGGGCGATCGCGCAGACGTTCGACGGCCTGCGCGACGTAGGGCGCTACGGCGCGGAGGCCGCGGCGCTTAAAAAGACGAAGGAGTTTCGGGCGGCGTTCGCCGCCGAGGAGCGGCAGATCGACGAAGAACAGGAGCGTGCGCGCGAGCTGATCGCGGAGGGCGGCGCGCTGGTCGACGACGCGGCGCGCGACGACGCCCTCGTGCGCATCCGGCGGCTCGCCGCCACCTTGCGCGAGCAGGCGAAGTCGGCCGAGGACGGCGGCGCGCGCCGTGTCGCGCGGCGCACCCTCGCACACGTCTACGCCGAGACGTTCGAGTCCGCGATGTACGTCTACGAGCCGCGCAAGGAGTTCAAGCTCGCCGCCGCCAACCTCGAACTGGCGGCGGAAGTCTTCCCCGCCGTCGCGGGGATCGAGTTCGATCTGGCGCGGATGCTCGCCCTCGGAGGGCGCAAGGATCGCGCCCTCTCCGCCCTCGCGCGCGCCGCCGACAAAGGCTACCGCGACGCGGCGGCAATCGAGCGAGAGGAAGCGTTCGCCCCGCTGCGCGAGAGCGCGAAATTCAAGAAGGTGATCGAGCGGGTGAGGGCCGCGCCGGAAAAGGGGAACGAGTGAGCGGCGGCGGCGCGGATCGTCGTCGCCGCCCTGACAAATCGCCCCCGTGCGAGAAAATGCGTTGAACGACTCAAAGGAGCTGAAGAGCGATGCTTAAATCGAGGTCGAGAATCTTGCCGGCAATCATCTCGGCGCTCTGCGCGCTGTCGTCACAGGCGTGGGCGCAGCCGCCGCAACCGCCGCCGCAGTCGAGCGCGATGCAGGCGGCCGACGCCCTCTCGAAAGAGAAGAAGTGGGCGGAGGCGGCGAAGTCTTACGAGGCGGTGACGAAGGCGGAGCCCGCGAACGCGCAGGCGTGGTACGGGCTCGCCATGGCGCTCTACTCGCTCGACAAGTTCGCGGACGCGGCGGCGGCCTTCGAGAAGGCGAACGAGGCGGGCAAGGGGACGCGCGTCGGGCGTCTCGCGCTCTATAACACCGCCGCCAGCCACGCGCGCGCGGGCGACAGGGAGAAGGCGCTCGCCGGCCTTGAGCGCATGATCAAGTTGAACCCGCTCTTCGGCATCGGCGTCGCGACCGACGCCGACTTCGCGTCACTCCGCTCCGAGCCGCGTTACAGGGAAGTCGCGCTCACCGTCGAGAAGGCGCAGAAGCCCTGCATGTTCGACGAGGGCTACCGGCAGTTCGACTTCTGGGTCGGCGAGTGGGACGTGCTCGTGAATAATCAGAAGGTCGGCACGAACAACATCAAGATGTTGCAGCAGGGCTGCATCATCGAGGAGAACTGGTCGTCGCCCCTACAGACCGGGCAGAGTTTCAACTTCTACAACCCGGTGACGAAGAAGTGGCACCAGTCCTACATGGACAGCACGGGCGGCAACTGGATGATGGACGGCGAGTACAAAGACGGGGCGATGCGCTACGAGGGCTACCTCTACACGCCGCAGGGGCGGACGCCGGTGCGCGTGACGTTCTTCAACCTCGGGGCCGACAAGGTGCGGCACACCGCCGAGACCTCCGCGGACGACGGCAAGACCTGGACTCAGGGCTGGGACGGGCTCTACGTCCGAAAGAAATAGCCGCGAAATTAAGAACCATTTCGGAACCGGAGATTCACCACGGAGAGGCGCGGAGGGAATACTTGGCCTTCTCTTATTCCGTGTCCCTCCGTGTCCTTCGTGGTGAAGATTTTGAAACCCACTCTATAAGGGGAGCGGCGATGGCAATGACGAAAGATACACGACCTCGCCGCGCTTCGTATCGGCGCGCGCTCCTGATCGCGATCTATTTGTTGCTCGGCGCGGGCGCGTGGCGCGACGCGTCGGTGGCGCAGGTCGAGCAGCCCAGGGACGGCAGGTACTACGAGGCCGAAGCGCTGAAGGCTTTCAAGGCGAAAGACTACCCGTCGTTTCTGGAGAACAGCAAACAGGCCGCCGCGCTCAGACCCGGCCACTCGCGGCTGATGTACTTCGTCGCCGTCGCGCACGCGCTGAACGGCCACCGGGCGGACGCGCTTCTCTGGCTGGATCGCGTGGCGCGGATGGGGCTCGTCGTCCCCGCCGAATCAGAAGAGAGTTTCGACTCGCTCAAAGAGTCGGGCGAGTTCAAAGCGGTGCTGGAGAAGTTTCGTCGCAACGGCCTGCCGCTCGTCCGCAGCGCGCCCGCCTTCACGGTGCACGAGAAGGGCGTCGTGCCCGAGAGCGTCGCCTACGATCCGGTCGGGGAAAACTTCTACCTGAGCAGCGTCTTCAAGCGGAAGATTCTGCGCGTCTCCGCGTCTGGCGGGGCGACGGAGTTCGCCGCGGAGCGCGACGGCCTGTGGAGCGTGATGGGGATGAAGGTCGACGCCGCGCGCCGCCTCCTCTGGGTCTGCACCGCCGCGCACCCGCAGATGTCGAACTACCGCGAGGAGGAGAACGGCGCCACCGGCATCTTCAAGTTCGACCTGCGGACGGGCAAGCTCGTCAGGAAATACCTGCTGCCCAACCGCCCGCAGCCCCACTGGCTCGGCGATCTCGCCGTCGACTCGCGCGGCGACGTGTTCGCGACCGACAGCGTCACGCCCGCCGTCTACGTCGTGCGCCGCGAGCGCGACGAGATCGAGCTGTTCCTCGAAAGCGACCAGTTCTCCTCGCCGCAGGGGCTCGACTTCACGGCGGACGGGCGCTCCCTCTTCATGGCCGACTACGCGAAGGGCGTCTTCCGCATCGACCTCAGGACGAAACAGATCGCGAGCCTCGCCCCCGCGCCCGACTCCACCATGCTCGGCGTCGACGGCCTCTACGCGTACCGCGGCAGCCTCGTCGCCGTGCAGAACGGCACGAACCCGGCGCGCGTCGTCCGGATGTTCCTGAGTAAAGACCTGAGCCGCGTCGAGCGTTTCGAGACCCTGGAAGCCAACAACCCGGTCTTCGACGAGCCGACGCTCGGCGTCCTCGTCCGCGGAGAGTTCTACTTCGTCGCCAACAGCCAGTGGGGCGCGATTGACGAGCGGGGACACCTCGCGCCCGACGAAAAACTGAGAGAGCCCGTCGTCCTGAAGATCAAGCTCTGACGCGCGGCGCGCGCGCGAGCAGATCGTTCTTCCGAAAGACTTGACGAACTAAAACGCCTTCCACAACAATCGCTCCCCACGGAGGGACGTTTGATGAAACGAAGGACGTTTTTGCGCGGCACGCTCGCGGGCGCGACGCTCGCCGTCGCCGCGCCCGCCATCTGCACGCCGCGCGGCGAAGTCGCGGCAGGCTGTGCGGACGCGGGCGCGGCGGCGGCGACACCCGTCAGGGCTTTCGCGCTCGAAGAGATGACCATCGCGGAGTTGCAGGAGGGGATGCGCTCCGGGAAACTCACGGCGCGCTCGCTCGTCAAAGACTACCTCGAACGGATCGACGACGTGGACAGGCAGGGCGCGTCCCTTAATTCCGTCATCGAGACGAACCCCGACGCCCTCGCAATCGCCGAATCTTTAGACCGCGAGCGCAAGGGCGGGCGCGTCCGCAGCGCGCTGCACGGCATCCCCGTCCTCATCAAAGACAACATCGACACCGGCGACCGGATGCAGACGACCGCGGGCTCGCTCGCGCTCCTCGGTCAGCCGACCCCGCGCGACGCTTTCGTCGCGCAGAAGCTCCGCGAGGCGGGCGCGGTGCTCCTGGGCAAGACGAACCTGAGCGAGTGGGCCAACTTCCGCTCGACGCATTCCTCGTCGGGGTGGAGCGGGCGCGGCGGTCAGACCAAGAACCCTTACGCGCTCGACCGCAACCCGTGCGGCTCAAGCTCCGGCTCCGGCGCGGCGGCGAGCGCGAACCTCTGCGCCGCCGCCGTCGGCACCGAGACGGACGGCTCCATCGTCTGCCCTTCGTCGGCGAACTCGCTCGTCGGCATCAAGCCCACGGTGGGGCTCGTCAGTCGCTCCGGCATCATCCCGATCTCGCACACGCAGGACACGGCCGGCCCCATGGCGCGCACCGTCGCCGACGCCGCCGCGCTCCTCTCCGCGCTCGCGGGGCAGGACCCGCGCGACCCGGCCACCGCCGGGAGCAGGGGTAAGGCGCAGGCTGACTACACGCGCTTCCTCGACGCGAACGCGCTGAAAGGTGCGCGCGTCGGCGTCGCGCGAAAATATTTCGGCTTCAGCGACCGCGTGGACAAGTTGATGGCGGACGCCATCGACGCCATCAAGCGCGCGGGCGCGACCGTCGTCGATCCGGCTGACATCCCGACGGGCGGCCAGCTCGACGCGGCGGAGTTTCAGGTGCTGCTCTTCGAGTTCAAAGCAGACCTCAACAAGTACCTGCAAGAGCGCGGGGCGAAGCCGGGCGCGCGCACGCTCAAGGAGCTGATCAAGTTCAACGAGGACAACCGCGCGCGCGAGATGCCCTACTTCGGGCAGGAGCTTTTTCACCAGGCGGAGGCCAAGGGCGCGCTCACGTCGAAAGACTACCTCGCCGCCGTCGCCAAAAATCACAGGCTCTCGCGCGCGCAAGGCGTCGACGCCGTCGCGCGAAAGTTTCGCCTCGACGCCTTCATCGCGCCCACGGGCGCGCCGCCGTGGACGACCGACCTCGTCAACGGCGACCACTTCACGGGCGGCTTCTCCACGCTCTCCGCGGTCGCGGGCTACCCGCACGTCACCGTCCCGGCGGGGTACGTCCGCGGGCTCCCCGTCGGCATCTCATTCTTCGGCGCGGCTTACACCGAGCCGAAACTGATCGCGCTCGCCTACGCCTACGAGCAGGCGACGCGGCTGCGACGCGCGCCGAAGTTTCTGCCGCGCGCCGAGCTGAACGCGCAGGAGACTTCCGACTTCGAGGCGCGCCCGCAGTCGCCGCCTTTGACACGCGCGCGCTGCGGGAGTTAGTTTAACCGCGGGCGACACAGGCGAAAGCGCCGCCCCCGAAGTTCGCGATGCATAGCGCCAGCCACAGCACCCGTTACTACTATTACGCCACGCCCACCGCTCGGAGGGGTGAGGCGGCGAGGGGCTGTGCGCGCGACGTGACCTAGCGGACGCGAAAACAGTTTTCACTGAGCCGACCAACGAACCTTCCGGCGCGGGAGATTCGTTGGTCGGCTCTTTTTTTGTCTGCCGCGGACGCGCACCTCGAAACCATTTTTGAAGGAGTTTAGAAGTTATGACGACGCAAATAGAAAAAACGCCGCTCGGCGATCACGCCGACGCGCGACCCGTCGCGGTCGACACGGGCGAGTCAGCCGGGGCTCAGCGCGGTTCACTCGTCCGACTCGACCCGGATCATCCGGGCTTCCGCGACGCCGAGTACCGCGCGCGCCGCAACCGCATCGCGCGCCTCGCGCTCGAACACAGGGCGGGCGAGCCGGTGCCAGACGCGCCTTACACCGCGGAGGAGCACGCGCTCTGGCGCACCGTGCGAGAGGCGCTGGAGCCGCGCCACGCCGGGTTCGCCTGCGCCGAGTACCTGGAAGCCGTGCGCCGCCTCGCGCTGCCGCGCGAACGCATCCCGCAGCTCGGCGAGGTGTCGGAGCGCGTGCGGTCGATCAGCGGCTTCCGCCTGGAGCCGGTCGCGGGGCTCGTCGAGCCGCGCGTCTTCCTCGAATCGCTCGCCGACGGCGTCTTCCTCTGCACGCAGTACATACGCCACCACTCGACGCCGCTCTACACGCCCGAGCCCGACGTGGTCCACGAGGTCGCGGGCCACGCCGTCACGCTCGCCAGCCCGCGGCTCGCGGAACTCAACCGCCTGTTCGGCCGCGCCGTCAGGCGCACGCGCTCGGCCGCGGCGCTCGAAAGGCTCTCGCGCGTCTACTGGTTCACGATTGAGTTCGGGGTGGTGCGCGAGGCGGGCGCGCTGAAGGCTTACGGGACGGGGTTACTGTCCTCGGCGGGCGAGCTGGGCGAGATGTCGCGGGCCGAGCTGCGCCCGCTGGACCTTGAGGCGGCCGGGCGGCACGAGTACGACCCGACGGCCTTCCAGCCCGTCCTCTTCTGCGCCGACTCGTTCGAGCACCTCTACGAGTCGCTGCGCGATTACCTCTTCGCTTGGTAGGGGCTTCACTTCTTCGTCCCCGCCCCGTCGAGGAAGCGGGCGACGCCGCGCCGGCAGTCTTCGGTCATGCGCGCGACGGTGTTCACGTCCACGCCGGTCTGGAGGGCGGCGTCGAAGGTCATGGCGTCGGTCTGGTAGAGCAGCCGCTTGGTGAGCATGACGGCCGAGCCGCTGACGCGCTCGAAGCCGGCGACGTATGATTCGACCTCGGTCTCGAAGGCTTCGTCGTCGAAGACGTGGTTGACGAGGCCGATGCGCTCGGCCTCCTGCGCGGAGATTTCGGCGCCGCGCGTGACCAACTCGAAGGCCCGCTTCTCCGAGACGTTGCGGCGCAAGATGGCCAACACCATCGCGGGCACGAACCCTAT
>DATLMC010000044.1:0-15586 GCA_035537435.1 Pyrinomonadaceae bacterium
GCCGTGCTCTCGGAGTGCGCGCGCGTGCTGCGCCGCGGCGGCATCCTGCTCGTCTGCCGCGAGCACGTGGCGGACGACGAGCGGCAGCTCGCGCAGTTCCTCGCCGAACACCCCATCCACCGCCTCGCGGGCGGCGAGCACGCCTACCCGCTCGACGCCTACGTCACGGCCATCGAAGCCGCGGGCTTGCGGATCGCGAAGACGATTGGCCCATGGGACTCCATCATCAACGCCTTCCCCACCGTCCGTTCGAGCGAAGAGTTGTCGCGCTTCCCGCGGCGGGTCCTGGGCGAGCGGTTCGGCCTCGCGGGCAGGCTCGCGGGCTTCGTCCCCGGGGTGCGGAGCGTCGCCTGGAAACGCATCAAGCGTCACCCCGTCCCCGGCCGCCACTACTCGTTCCTCGCCGTCAAGCCGTAGCCGCCGAGAGCCATGAGCGACCACACCATCGACCCCGGCACAGCCGTCGTCATCGGGGCGTCCGGGCAGGACGGCTACTACCTGACCGAGCGGCTGCTCGCCGAAGGCTGGGAGGTGCACGCGACGACGCGCCGCCCCGCGACGCTCGACGCCCTGGCGCGCGCGGACAGACGCGGCACACGCCTGCGCGTCCACGCGGTCGAGCTGACCCAGCCCGCGCCGCTCTTCGATCTCATCGAGAGGGAGCGGCCGGCGGAGGTCTACAACCTCGCGGGCCAGTCGAGCGTCTCGCGCTCTTTCTCCGAGCCCCTGCGGACGTGGGCGACGAACGCGGATTTCATCGCGGGGCTGCTCGAAGCCCTGCGTCTGCGGAGCCCGCAGACGCGCTTCTACCAGGCGTCCTCGACCGACATGTTCGGCGCGGCGGGCGGCGGCGTGATCCGCTACGACGAATCCTCCGCCCTCAACCCGCAGAGCCCTTACGCGAGCGCGAAGGCGGCGGCGCACCTGCTCTGCCGCTCTTACCGCGAGGCTTACGATCTGCGCGTCGCCTGCGGCATCCTCTCGAACCACGAGTCGCGCCGCAGGCCCGCGCCCTTCCTCTCGCGCAAGATCGTCGATCACGTCGGCGCGCTGCGCAGCCTCGGCCCCGTCGAGCGCCGCGCGCCGCCGCCGCTCTCGATGGGCAACTTGAAGATCAGGCGCGACTGGGGCTTCGCGCCCGACTACGTCGCGGGGATGCAGCTCATCCTGCGGCAGGCGCGCGTGCGCGCCGCCGCGCGCGGCGAGCGCGAGCCGGCGGACGCGGGCGCGCTCTACCGCGACTACGTCCTCGGCACGGGGCAGAGCCACGCCGTCTGGGAGCTGGTGGACGAGGCGTTCCGCATCGCGGGCTTCGAGCTCGAATGGCAGCTCGAAGGCGACGACCCGCGCGAGTGGTCGGCGCGCTTCCGCGAAGGCGGCGCGACGGCGGTCGCCGTCGACGCGTCGCTGCTGCGCCCCGCCGATCCTCTCGTCATCGAAGTAGACTCCGCGCGCGCGCGCGAGGAGTTGGGCTGGTCGCCGCGGCGCGGCCTGGGGATTTTCCTGCGCGACATGTTGGAAGACGCCGCGTGAGTCGCACGCTGCAATATGGGCGAAGCCGGAAAACTCCGCGTCTGCATCGACGCGCGCATCTTGAGCGGGACGCTCGGCGGCGTCGAGCAGTTCGTCATCGGCCTCGCCCACGGGCTCTCGCAACTGCGCGACGGCGACGAGGAGTACCTGCTGCTCGCGCTACCCGGCGAGGACGACTGGCTCAAGCCGTACGTTGGCGGCGCGTGCCGGTTGCTTCACGGGACCGGCGCGACGCGACGCCCCGCGTGGGCGCGCGGCCTGAACGTCCCGCCCCTCGCCCGCGCCGTCGCGCGCAGAATCCTCTCGCCCGTCGTCGACCGCCGCGCGGCCGACGAGTTGTCGCTGCCGCACTCGGACGGAACGGCCGAGCGCGCGGGCGCGCGACTCATGCACTTCCCCACGCAGGGCGCGTTCCTCACGGAGCTTCCGAGCATCTACCACCCGTGGGACTTGCAGCACCTCCACCTGCCGCAGTTCTTCACGCCCGAAGCGATCCGCGCGAGGGAGCGCAGCTACCGCGCCTACTGCGAGCGCGCGAGCATGGTCGCCGTCGCCTCCGCGTGGCACGCGCGCGACGTGGCGCGCCACTACGGCTTGCCGGAAGGGAAGGTGCGGGTCGTGCCCGCCGCGCCGGTGTTGAGCGCCTACGCGCCGCCGACCGAAGGAGACTTGCGGGCCGCGAGAGAGAAGTTCTTGCTGCCGGAAAACTTCATCTTCTACCCGGCGCAGACCTGGGCGCACAAGAACCACCTCGCGCTGCTCGACGCGCTCGCACACCTTCGCGACCGCGAAGGGCTCCGCGTGCCGCTCGTCTCTTCCGGCAAGCTCAACGACTTCTACCCGCGGATCGAGGGGAGGGCGCGCGAACTGGGGCTCGCCGATCAAGTCCGGTTCCTCGGCTTCGTCTCCACGGCGGAGTTGCAGTCGCTCTACCGCCTGTGCCGCCTCGTCGTCTTCCCGACGAAGTTCGAGGGCTTCGGGATGCCTCTGATGGAGGCGTTCCTGGCTGGCGCGCCCGTCGCCAGCTCGAACGTCACGTCGCTACCCGAGCAGGCGGGCGACGCCGCGCTCCTCTTCGACCCCGACGACGCGGGCGAGATCGCCTCAGCCGTCAGCCGCCTCTGGACGGACGACGCGCTCCGTGGCGCGCTCGCCCGGCGCGGGCGAGCGCGCGTCTCTCTCTTCACCTACGAGCGCACCGCTCGCCTCTTCCGCGCGCACTACCGCCGCCTCGCCGCGCGCGAGCTGAGCGAAGAGGATCGCGCGCTGCTCGCCGCGCCGCCCCCCGCGTGAGCTTGAGGGAGTGCGTCTCGATCACTTCGGCCGCGCGCCGCGCGCCACCACGTCCCGCTTCAAACGCGAAAGGCGCGTGTTATACTCCGCCCGATCTTCGCCGCTAACGCGCGCCACTCGCGCCGCCCGAAATTTTGAGCGCCGGACTTCCGAGCATGAGCCCGAAACAGAACGCCGCCGAAGACCCGCTCGTCGGGACCGTCAAGGGTCCGGGCGAGCGCCCGCACGAGTTCCTCTTCATCACGACCGACAACCGGCGGGCGCGCATCGGCGAGTTCGTCTACTACGTCGCGCGCGACTCAGAAGAGGAGCGGCGCATCCTCGGCAACGTCACCTCGCGGCGGCTCGTCCGCAACCTGCCGGACGCCTTCCTCTCCGATCCCGAAACGCCGCCCGCCATCGTCTCCGCGCTCATCGGCCTGGACGGCGAGGGCTGCGAACTCTACGAGATCACGGTCGAGTCAATCGGCTACTTCAGCCGGCGTCTGAACGACTTCGTCAACCCGCGCATCCCGCCCGGCGCGGGCGACGCGGTCTACCTCGCCTCCTCCGAAACACTCTCGTCGGTGCTGAGCCCGAAGCGCGTCGGCGATCAGGGCTCGGCGCACGTCGGGAGCCTTTTGACGCGCGACGCGAACGAAGTCCCCGTGGTGCTCTCGGTCAAGGACGTGGTCTCGACGCACCTCGCCATCCTCGCCTCGACGGGCTCGGGGAAGTCTTACACGGCGGGCGTCATCGTCGAGGAGCTGATGATGCCGCACAACCGCGCGGCCGTGCTCATCGTCGATCCGCACGGCGAGTACGGCACGCTCTCAACGGTCGAGACCGACCCGCGCTTCGGCGAGGGCGCGTACCGGCCCGAAGTTAAACTCTTCACGCCGGAGCGCGTGCGCGTGCGCTTCTCCTCGCTGACGGAAGCCGACATCAAGTACCTGCTGCCCGAAGGCACTTCGGAGAAGATGCTGCACTACCTGTCGCAGGCGTACCGGCGCCTCGCGTCGAGCGAGCGCGGCGAGCGGGGCTTGTGGGGCTACCACGATCTGCGCGACGCCGTGACCGCGGAGAAGTATGGCGAGGAGGACGGGCGTTCGGGCGGCGGCAACGCCAGCTCGATCGAAGGGTTGCTCTGGCGGCTCGACAACCGCTTCGACCGCCCCGGCTCGATCTTCTCCGACAACGAGCACATCCCGCTCAAGGAGCTGTTCCGACCGGGCCGCTGCACCGTGCTCCAGCTCTCCGACATCGAGCAGAACGAGCAGCAGGTGATCGTCGCGACGCTGCTGCGCCGCGTCAACAAGGCGCGCGTCTCGACCGTGCGCGGCGAGGCCGACGCGGCGACCGACTCCCACCTGCCCTACCCCGTCTTCGCGCTCCTCGAAGAGGCGCACCGCTTCGCGCCCGCGGGCGCGACCGTCGTCTCGACGAACATCCTGAAACAGATACTCTCCGAGGGGCGCAAGTTCGGCGTCGGCATCGGGCTCATCACGCAGCGACCGGGCAAGCTCGATCAGGACGTGCTCTCGCAGTGCATGACGCAGGTCATCATGCGCATCGTGAACCCCGTAGATCAGGACACGGTGGCGAAGTCGGTCGAGGGCGCGGGCCGTCAGATGTTGCAGGAGCTGCCCGCGCTGACGAAGGGTCAGGCCGTCATCTCCGGCGTCGGGGTCAACACGCCCGTCATGTGCCGCGTCAGGGAGCGCATCACGCGCCACGGCGGCGAGACCTTCGACGCCCCCTCCGAGTGGGCCGACTGGCACACGGACGCCGCGCGAGAGCGGCGCGAGCAGGACGACGCCGTGATGGTCAAGCCCGCGTCGAAGAAGGTCGAAAAGTTCCGCGGCGTCGAACTCTAGCCGCCGCCCGCCCTCGTCTCAACTCCACCACCCCGCCGGTCGCAGTTAAAGAGACCGACAAGGCGCGCGCGGAAGTCGCGCGGCGAGGTAACTTAAGTATGGACAAATTCGCACCGCCGAAGTTAATCCTTGCGTCACTCCTGATCGCGACGCGCCACGTCGCCGCGCGCGGGCAGAGCGCCCGGCCGGGCGGGGCGGACAAGCAGCGCGCCGCCGCGGAGGAGAAAGAGCGCGCGAGGATCATCGCCGAGAACCAGAAGTATGCCCGACTACCTCAAGTCGCAGTGAGCCCGCGCGCCGCGCGTCCGGCGGCCTATTGACTTGACGCCCGCGGCGGGGATAATCTCTCCTCGCCAAATTTCAAGGTGGTCGTGCAAGGGGGCTGTCGTTGCCGTGCTTGCAGACGCGCCTAACCCCTTCTCCGCACAAACACCTCGACGAGAACCCTGAGAGGCGCGCTCGCCTCAGCGCCCGCGCCTCCCGCTTTGAAAGGAGTTCCCCATGTCGCTCGAACCCGCCTCCCGTCTCTCACGCGTCCGCCTCGCCGCCCTGCTCGTCGCCGTCCTCTCGCTCTGCGCCGCCGCCGCGCGCGCGCAGGACGAGCCGAAGGAGCCGCTGTTCCAGGACTTCAAGGGCGTCTGCATCGGCATGACCGCGCAGGACGCGCGGCAGAAGCTCGGCAACCCGACCGAGAAGTCCGACGCCTTCGACTTCTACAACGTCTCCGAGAAGCAGACCGTCCAGGTCTACTACGACGCCGGGAAGGTCTCGGCGATCGCCGTCATGTTCACGAACGCGGGCGCGGACGCGATCTCGCCCAAGACGATCTTCGGCTCGGAACTCGTCGCCAGGCCCGACGGCTCGATGTACAAGATGGTGCGTTACCAGAAGGCGGGCTACTTCGTCGCCTACAGCCGCACGGCGGGCGACTCCCCGCTCGTCTCCGTGACGATCCAGAAGATCAAGTAGCCCGGCGGCGAGTGCCGTGAGTTTGGCTTTGACAAGACGCGCGCCGGCGGCGTAAAAGGTTTACCCTCTTACGAGCCGCGGGGCGGGCCAGCCTGCATTCATCAGAAGACAAGTCGTCATCAGTCTCACCCGGCGGGGCGCGCCGCGCGGACTTGCCCGCGCCGCCTCGTAGTCTAACAACCCGACTTGACCACTCACAGGAGAATTAAATGAACCGGTTCAGGACCTTCCTCGTCTCCCTCGCGGCGCTCGCGCTGCTCGTCTGCTCAACCCTCATCGCGACCACCCTCGCCGACAACGGCCCGAACCACAGGGTGCGCAACCTGCACTTCGGCGTCTCCGGCGGCAACGTCAACGACGCCAGCCGCCGCTTCTGCTGTAGCGGCACGCTCGGCGCGCTCGTCACCGACGGCGCGACGCAATACATCCTCAGCAACAACCACGTGCTCGGTCTCGCCGGGCAGGCGACCGCCGGCGACGACGTTTCTCAGCCGGGATTGATCGACAACGGCTGCCGCATCGCGACCGTCGTCGGCGACTTCACCGCCGCGCCCGCCCTCAGTTCCAACGTGGACTGCGCCATCGCCGCGCTGCGCCCCGGCACGATGGATCCCACCGGCTTCATCGAGGACATCGGCACGATCAGCAGCGTCCCGCGCACGCCGTCGGTCGGGCTCGGCGTGGCGAAGAGCGGGCGCACGACCGGCTTCCAGACCGGCAGCGTCAGCTCGGTCAGCACGACCGTGAGCATCAAGTACCCGACCTCCTGCGGCGGCAAACAGGGGCCGACCTTCACCTTCACGAATCAGGTCGTCATCAACAGCAGCACGTTCAGCGCGGGCGGCGACTCCGGCTCGCTCATCGTGACGAACGACGCGAACCACCAGCCCGTCGCGCTGCTCTTCGCGGGCAGCAGCACCTCCACCATCGGCAACCCGATCAATCTCGTCCTCACCCGCTTGTCCAGCACGCTGGGCAGGTCGGTCAGCTTCGTCGGCGCGCCCCTCGGCGCCGCGACCGCGCCGGCCTTCGCCATCTCGCCGGAGGGAGCGATCATGTTAGAGCCTTCTGAACTGGCAGTCGCGGGCGCGACGCGCGCCCTGCGCGACCACGAGGCGGAGCTGATGTCTCTGCCGGGCGTGCTGGGCGTCGGCGTCGGCCAGGGCTCCAAGAACAAGACCGAGGCGGTCATCGTCGTCTACGTCAACCGCGACGACCCGAAAGCCTCTCTGGGCGTGCCCAAGTTGGTCGACGGCGTGCGCGTCAAGCGCGTCCTCACCGACGAGTTCGTGGCGCGCTGAGCTTCGCGACTCGCGGCCGAGGCAGGCGGGTAAAAAAAGTCCGGGCTCAAGGCCCGAGGGAGTGGCCCGGCGCTTCCCTTCCGGCGCACGCGCCTACGCGCGTGCGCCGGTTGCTTTTCCCCGCCGCGATGCTAAGATAATTCGGCACACGCCCCCGAAAAATTTACGCCCGCGAAGCGCGCCCTCTCCCCGAAGCGTTACCGGCACGCGCGTCCGGCAGGTGAGGGATTCCTAATGGCAGAACAGACCGCCGCGCCCATGCAAGACCAGTCGCGCCGCGTCGCGGAGGTTTTTTCCACGCGGCGCGACGAGATACTCAACCTCTGGATCAAGGATCGCCTGGAGTCGGACGACTTCCGCGACGAGCTGATCTCCAAGAAGGAGCTGCGCCAGCAGTCGCGCCAGCTCATCGAGCTGCTCTCGCAGGGCATCGAGGAGTCGGCGGGCGAGGGCTTCGACCACCCGGCGTTCGACGAGCTGCGCCGCTTCCTCAACGAGATTTCGCACCAGCGCGCCGTCAAGGGCTACACGCCGATGGAGAACGCGACCTACGTCAGCGCGCTCCGCAACACGGTGCGCCCGATGCTCGTCGAGGACTTCGAGGGCGACCCCGCGGCGCTCGCCGCCGAGCTGGGCTACCTCGCCGGCGTGATCGACAAGATGGCGCTCGTGATGGTCGAGAACTACATCCGCTCGCGCGAGGAGACCATCCGCCAGCAGCGCGCCGACATGATGGAGCTCTCCACGCCCGTCATCAAAGTCTGGGACAAGATACTCACGCTCCCGATCATCGGCACGCTCGACTCGCGCCGCGCGCAGTTGATGATGGAGGCGCTCTTGCAGCGCATCGTCGAGACGGGCTCGACGGTCGCCATCCTCGACATCACGGGCGTGCGGACGATGGACACGCTCGTCGCCAACCACCTGATCAAGACCGTCACGGCCGCCCGCCTGATGGGCGCGCGCTGCATCCTGACGGGCGTCAGCCCCGCCATCGCGCAGACGATGGTGCAGCTCGGCATCGATCTCACGCAGATCACGACCCGCGCGCAGATGTCGGACGGCGTCAAGCTCGCGCTCGAAATGATCGGCAAGACCATCGTCTCCACGAGCGCCCTCGCGCACCTGCGCGGCGGGCTGTCGCACAACGGCGCGAAGCCGCCCGCGCCCGCCGCGGCGAACGCGGAGAGCAAATAGCCGTGACGTGTGACGGGTGACAAGTAAATGAACTCTTTCCCGTCGCCCGTCACACGTCACGCGTCGCGGTCTTCACGGAGTGCAGACGGATGAGCGGAGCACAACGCATCCCGATCCTGAAAGTCGGCCGCGTCCTCGTCGTGCCGATCCAGACCGACATGGACGATCAGACGGTCGTCCACCTGCAGGAGCGCATACTCTCGGAGCTTGAGCGCACCAGAGCGCGCGGCGTGCTCATCGACATCTCGCTCCTGGAGATGGTGGACTCCTTCATCGGGCGGATGCTCTCGGACATCGCCGCGATGGCGCGCATCATGGACGCGCGCACGGTCGTCGTCGGCATCCAGCCGGCGGTCGCCATCACGCTCGTCGAGCTGGGGCTGGAGCTAGCGGGCGTCTCGACCGTGCTGAACGTGGACGAGGGCATCAAGCTGTTGCGCGACGAGTTCGACATCGAGGAGCGCGACGAGGACGAACACTTCTGGGGGGAGCTGAACCTGCTTGGAGAGCACGGCAATCGCGCTTGAGAACGATCAGGACATCGTCGTCGCGCGCGGCGAGGTGCGCACGCTCGCCGCGGCCATCGGCTTCCGCTCGCTCGACCAGACGCGCCTCGCGACGGTCGCCTCGGAGCTGGCGCGCAACATCGTCAAGTACGCGCGGCGCGGGCAGATGATCGCGCAGCCGACGCGCTCGCCCCACGGCCGGGAGGGCTTGCGGCTCATCTTCGAGGACGATGGCCCCGGCATCGCCAACGTCGAGGCCGCCATGACCGACGGCTACTCGACGAGCAAGGGGATGGGCAAAGGTCTCCCCGGCTCGAAGCGCCTGGTCGACGAGTTCTCCATCGACTCCGCCCCCGGCCGCGGCACGCGCATCACGGTCGTGCGCTGGCTCTGAGTCGCAGAGGTCAGAGGTCAGAGGTTAGAGGTCAGTGCGGCGTTTGCTTTCTCTAACCTCTGACCTCTAACCTCTGACCTCTACTTTTATGCGTGTCATTCAGTCGATGGAGGTGCGGGACGAGGCGCAAGTGGGCGGCGTGCGCCGCGCCGTGCACACTTACGCGGTGCGCGTCGGGTTCACGGAGCGCGAGCTGGCGGAGCTGGACATCGTCGTGCAGGAGATCGGCACGAACGCCGCGCGCTACGCCGCCGGCGGCGGCTGGCTCCACTTCACCTCGCCCCTGGGGGCCGAACCGGGCGTCGAGATTTTTTACTGCGACAAGGGACCCGGCATCCGCGACCTCGAACGCGCCGTGCGCGACGGCGTCTCGACGGGCGGGAGCCTCGGCGCGGGGCTCGGCGCGGTGCGGAGGCTGATGGACGAGTTCGAGGTCTACTCGACTGTGAAGACGCCCGCGCCCGCCCGCTCGACGACCGGGCAGATCTCGCGGCGCACCACGCACGGCACGGCGCTCCTGGGTCGCAAGTGGGTCGCCGCGGCGAAGCTCTCCTCCGAAACTCACGCGGCGACGCCGCGCCGGATCGGCGCGTGGTCGAGACCGCGTCCGGGCGAGGACGCCAACGGCGACGCCTACTTCGTCCGGCGGCGCGCGGGTCAGCGGCTGCTCGCCGTCGTCGACGGGCTCGGCCACGGCGCGGGCGCGCGCGACGCCTCGGCGGCCGCGCTCGAAGTGCTCTCGGCGTGGCAGGGCGAGCCGCTCGACGAAGTGTTCCGCCGCGCGCACGACCAGTTGCGCCACACGCGCGGCGCGGTGATGGGCGCGTGCGTGGTGGACGCGCGCGGCGAGAAGTTTCACTACGCGGGGGTCGGCAACGTCGAGGCGCGCGTCTTCAACGCGCCCGCGCCGGTGCGCCCCGTCTCCGCCAACGGCACGCTCGGCGCGCGCCTCGGCACGCTGCGCGTCTGGTCTTACGACTGGGCGGAGGGCGCGACCGTCGTCTTAACGAGCGACGGCTTGAGCACGAAGTGGGACATCTCCGACTACCCCGGCCTGCTCGCGAAGAGCCCGCAGATGATCGCCGGAGTGCTCGCGCGCGACTACTCGCGCGACTCGGACGACGCGACCATACTCGTGGCGAGATAAGTCTGGGGTCTGAAGTCTGGAGTCTGGAGTCATAAGCAAAAGCCTTCAGCCTTTGACCTAAGACTCTAGACTCCAGACCCCAGACTTCAGACTCCGGACTCGAATGCAGGAGATCGAAACGACTAGGCTCGGCGACATCTACGTCCGCAGGGAGGCGGACATCGTGAAGGTGCGCGACCGCGTGCGCCGGCTCGCGCGCGAGATGGGCTTCGACCAGACGACGCAGATCAAGATCACGACCGCCGTCTCGGAGCTGACGCGTAACATCTACGAGTACGCCAAGTCCGGCGCGATCACGCTCTCGGTCGCGCAGCTCGGGGCCGCCGCCGGTCTGCACATCACGGCGCGCGACGAGGGGCCGGGCATCGAGCCCGCCGTGCTCGGCGCGATCATGCGCGGCGGCTACCGCTCCGCGCACGGGCTCGGCATCGGGCTCGCCGGGACGCGCCGACTCGTCGACGACTTCCACATCGAGTCGGGCGCGGGCGAGGGCACGCGCGTCACCGTCGTCAAGTGGCTGCCGCCCGCGCGCGCGGAGGAGTTGCGGGGGCGCGTCGAGGAGGTGCGCGCGCACTTCGCCGAGTTGGACGAGGAGTCGGCGCTCGAAGAGCTGGAGCAGCAGAACCGCGACCTGATCGCCGTCCTCTCGGAGCTGGAAGAGAAGCGCGAGGAGCTGGAGCAGCTCAACCGCAGGCTCGCCGACTCGAACCGCGAGCTGGAGGTGGCGAACGCGAAGCTGCGCGAGGTGGCGGAGCTGAAGGAGGAGTTTCTCGCCGTCACGACGCACGACCTGCGCTCGCCGCTGGCGGTCATCAGCGGCGTCATCAGTTTTTTCAGCTCCGGCCGGCTGGGCGAGCTGACGCCGGAGCAGCAGAACATGGTCTCGATGATGGAGCGCAACACGCACAACCTCATCGAGCTGGTCAACGACCTGCTCGACTCGGCGAAGCTCGAGTCGGGGACGCTGCAACTCGACCTCGCGCCGACGGAGCTGCCCGCCCTCGTCGGCGAAATCTGCGAGGCGATGGGCACGGTGGCGGGCGAGCGCGGCGTCACGGTGGACTGCCACTTCCCCGAAGACATGCCGGAGGTCACGGCCGACCGCGCGAAGCTGCGCCGCGTCCTCGTCAACCTCGTCTCGAACGCCGTCAAGTTCACGCCGAAGGGCGGGCGCGTGGACATTTCCGGCGAGCGGCAGGGCGCGCTGGTGCGCGTCCAGGTCTCCGACACCGGCGTCGGCGTCGCGGCGGAAGACCTGCCGCACCTCTTCGACAAGTACGAGCAGGGGAGCAGCCGCGCCCCGCGCCGCGAGAAGGGCACGGGGCTGGGTCTCTACATCACGCGCCAGCTCGTCGAGCTCCACGGCGGCGAGATCAAGGCCGAGTCGGAAGTCGGCAAAGGCTCGACGTTCTCTTTCACGATTCCAATCGCGGAGGTTGATGACTGAGCCGGGCTGAACAGTAGTGGGGCACAAGTTTTACTCGTCACCTGTCACCTGTCACTCGTCACTGCTCTTATGCACTACCACCTCATCGGAATCTGCGGGACGGCGATGGCTAGCTTAGCCGGGATGCTTCAGGCGCGCGGCCATCGCGTGACGGGCTCGGACGAGAACGTCTACCCCCCGATGTCCACGATGCTCAAAGACCTCGGCATCCCCGTCGCGCAGGGCTACAGGCCCGAGCACCTGGAGCCCGCGCCCGACTGCGTCGTCGTCGGCAACGCCCTCTCGCGCGGGAACGCGGAGATCGAGGAGACGCTGAACCGCAAGCTCACGTACCGCTCGCAGGCGGAGGTCGTCAAGGAGGAGTTCGTGCGCGGGCGGCGCTCGCTCGTCGTCGCCGGCACGCACGGGAAGACGACGTCGACGAGCCTCGCGACGTGGGGGATGGAGGTCGGCGGGCTCAGCCCCGCGTTCCTCGTCGGCGGCGTCGTGCAGAACTTCGGCAAGAGTTTTCGGGTGACTGAGAGCGACTACTTCATCATCGAGGGCGACGAGTATGACACCGCGTACTTCGACAAAGGCCCGAAGTTCATGCACTACCTGCCCGAGGTGGCGATAGTCAACAACATCGAGTTCGACCACGCGGACATCTACCAGGACCTCGCCGCCGTCCGCGTGGCCTTCCGCCGCCTGATGAACCTCGTGCCCGCGAACGGCCGCCTCGTCGCCGGGTGGGACGACGCGAACGTGCGCGCGGTCGTCTCGGAGATGGGCGCGCGGCTCCACACGCGGCTCGAAACCTTCGGCACGTCCGCGGACGCGAAGTGGCAGGCGCGCGACATCGACTTCTCCGGCGAGCTGACGCGCTTCCGCGTCTTCCGCGACGGCAAGCCGTGGGGCGAGTTCGAGACGCCGCTCATCGGCGAGTTCAACGTGCGTAACACGCTGGCGGTCGTCGTCGCGGCCGAGGCGTGGGGCGTCGAGCCCGCGGCGATCAAAGACGCGCTCGCGACCTTCAAGAGCGTGCAGCGCAGGATGCAGGTGAAGGGCGCGGCGGCGGGGGTCGCCGTCATCGACGACTTCGCGCACCACCCGACCGCCGTGCGCCAGACCTTGCAGGCCCTGCGCGCGAAGTATAAGGCGGGCCGCCTCGTCGCCGTCTTCGAGCCGCGCTCCGCCACGTCGCGGCTCGCGGTCTTCCAGGACGAGTACGTGGAGGCGCTCGGCCAGGCGGATTACGTGGTCGTCGCCAAAGTCTTCGACCGCGAGAAGGGATCGATCTACGGCCGCCTGCTCGACACGGACGATCTCGTCGAAGAGATCAACGCCGGCGGCACCCCCGCCCACTGCATCGACGACGCGGAGTCAATCGTCCGCCACCTCGCCCCCGTCTTGCGCGCGGGCGACACCGTCGCCGTCATGTCCAACGGCGGCTTCGACCGCATCCACGACAAGCTGCTCGACGCCCTGCGCGCGCGCGACGCCGTGTAGCGGCGATCTCACCTCCGCATAAATTAGCCACGGGCGACGCGGAGGCGGGCAGAGGGCGGGCCATAAAACCCCTTCCCCCGTGCGCTCTCTGTGCCCCCTCCGGCTAAAAGCTCTGCCTATTTAGAATCACGCTCGCGCGCGGGACGCCCGGAGAGGGAGTTGGGCGCGTCGAGGTGCGCGCCGTCGTGGACCGACATTCCGAGCCGCTCGACGAGTTCGCCGCCGAGCCAGCCCGTCGCCATCGAGAGCAGAAAGGCGATGGCCGAGAGCAGGAACGCGATGGTGTCGGGCCTGTACTCCGGCGGGTTGCCGCGCCGCATCCACCAACTGATGGCGAAGAGCAGGAGTACGATGTCGTTGCCGACGGCGTGGAGGAGCCCGACCCGCTTGGCGCGCGTGCCGGCGGGGATCGCCAACCAGTCGACGAAGCCCGGCACGGAGGCGACGATCCCGCCGACGATCCCGGCGGCGATCATCCAGTAGGAGACGACCGAGAACTGACCGTTGCCGGTGACGAAGTAGATCACGTCGAAGATGACGGAGGTCGCCAGCAGCCCCAGCGGGAAGACGATCAGGATCGGGTGCGCCCCGTGTCCCAGGACTTTGAATTTGCTCTCCATTTTCCCTCCCTCAAGATGGTTATACCTGCTGCGCCCGCTGCAACTGCTCCGCGCGCCCTTCAACTCCCTGTTGAAATCCCGCGCCGACGCAGAGTACCGCTCGCGCAGGCTGGTGGCCGGCGAGGGCGGGCAGGCAGAGGTGGAAATTGTTTGACGAGTTCTTGAGCAGAGTAACGCCGATCGTGAGGGAAAGTCACGCGAAACTTTCGCGCGAGTCGGCGCCGGTCGAGACGCAGGGGCGGCGGGGCACGGTCGACAGCCGTCGAGTAGTTTGAGGCGGAGGCGCGCCGCGTGGCTAACGCATAGGGAAACGCCCGCGAGTGCTAGCACTCGCGGGCGTTCTCTCCCAGGCGGCTGCGCCGCCAAGTCTCGCTAGGCGACGTTCCAGCGCCACGAGCCGCCATCGCGGCTGTGTAGAGCCAGGAGCGTCTGCGCCAGCAGCCCAAGCGACAGGGGCAACTCGACTGCGTCTTGCGCCGCCGCCTCCAGAGGCAGCCAGGTAAGTAGTTGTGAAGCCGCGCCGCAGAAGTCGCAGACTCGAAGGTGTGCGCCGACACGCTCGCGCGTCAGAGGGTTGAGCCAGCCGGCGCTGTAAGCCGCCAGCAGTTCCTGATCCGGGCACGTCTCGCGCGGTCCGAAATACGGTGTCGGGTCAGGCATGTCATTACTCCTCAGAGGGTAAGACTGAGGGCTGCGGCGGGCGGGCGGGAGAGACCGCGCCCGCCGCACTCCTGGGTCGTGAGCCAGAAAGCTTCGACGCGAGTCGTGACACCCGCGAATATCACCTTCGTCGCCCGATGCTTCCGGGCGTCGAAACCTCGGAGGGCAGGTGCTCCGGCGCGCTTCAGCGGTCGAGCACCGGCTGATTCTCGCCGCCCGCCACGACACTCAAGTTAAGCGCCGTCAGAGGCTGTGAATGGTAGAGCGCCGAGAACAAGGCGGGGAGCCTCCCCACGCGGTTCTCTCTTACCGCGCTCACCTGCTGCTGGGGCTGGGACGCCGCGGCGGGAGGCGGTACGGACGGCAGGGCGAGCGGTTCGTGCGCGGGACTCGGAAGAGCCTCCGCTTCGGCCCGTTGCTCCGCAGGCGCGTACTCGACGCCGAGGTGTCGCGAAGGCTCGCTCCCGTCCGGGTAGAGGACTGCACCTTCGGAAGACGGCAGCCCGTGAGCCTCAATATGGCGGATCGCTTCCTGTAGAAATTGGATAGCGGCCGCCGGCTTGAACCCGTCCGCGAACAGAATCTGTAGGCGCGCGGCGGCGCGGAGGTCGTGAATCCTTGTAGACTCCGTGCCGAGCTTTTGAGCAGCCACATCGTAGTCGACGAGGAGTTGGGTAAAGAGTTGGGGGGAAGAGGATTCGTAAAGCGATAGAAGCCGCTTCTTAATCGCGCCGGAATCGGGGGATTTTTCACTCATCTCATCAACCTCACAAGAGGCGCTCGAACCCGTAAGGCACGAACGGTAGTTACACCTTTGGCATTACCGGCGATGAACCGGCAAAAGTTAATTGATGTTTGGGAAGATGGGACCGGGGTGGGGAGCACGGCCAATCGCCGTACTCCCCATCCCGGACGCCGGTGTGAGCAAAGGTGCGCCGGGCGGGTGGGGGAGCTAACCGCCCGGCATACTCCGAGGCGCGAGCTAATCGGAGAGCTTCGACGCGCGGCGACGGCGCACACGCGCCGCGACGCCCGCCAGGCCCGTGCCGAGCAGGAGCATCGTCGCCGGCTCCGGGACGGCCGAGCCCGTCACCGTGCCCTGGATGGTCGTCGTGCCGGTGCCGGCACTGCCGCCCGTGCCCGTGGCCGGCAGCGCCAGCGTGTAGGTCGGGTTG
>DATLMC010000045.1:0-8384 GCA_035537435.1 Pyrinomonadaceae bacterium
CACCTTCGGCACCGACTCGCGCGCAGACGACGGCGTCGCCTCCTACAGCTCGCGCGGCCCGACGCGCAGCTCCTGGGCCGACGCCGCGGGCGCGCGCCACTACGACAACCTCGTCAAGCCTGACCTCGTCGCCCCCGGCAACAAGATCGTTGCCGCCGAGTCGGCGGGCAACCAGCTGGTTAAGGAGAAGCCCTCCCTCGACCTCAAGCTGAGCACCGATCAGACGCGCAACTACATGCTGCTGAACGGCACGTCGATGGCCGCGCCCTCCGCGGCGGGCGCGGCGGCGCTGATGTTCCAGGTCAACCCGCGTCTCACGCCGAACCTCGTCAAGGCCCTGCTGATGTACACGTCGCAGCAGTTGCGCGGCGCGAACTATCTGGAGCAGGGCGCGGGCGAGCTGAACGTCGAGGGCGCGGTCGATCTGGCGAAACTCGTCCGCACGAATTTGAACGGCTCGACGCCGCTCGGCTCGCCGCTGCTGATCTCGCAGTTGCCCTCGCCCTATTCGACGATCTCCTCCTACACCTTCCGCTGGTCGGGCGGCATCATCCTCAACCACGGCTACGCCACCGGCACGGCTCTCGTCACGCAGTACCAGCGCGTCTACGGGCTCGGCGTCCTCCTCGGCGACGGGGTTTTACTCGGCGACGGCGTGCTGCTCGGCGACGCGACGATGTTCACGAGCGGGGTGCTGCTCGGCGACGGCGTGCTGTTGGGCGACGGGGTGCTGCTCGGCGACGGCCGCCCTTTCCTCAGCTCCAAGAGTCTGCTCGGAACCGGCGTCCTCCTCGGCGATGGCGTCCTCCTCGGCGACGGCGTGCTGTTGGGCGACGGGGTGTTGCTCGGCGACGGCGTGCTGCTCGGCGACGCCATCACGCAGGCGCAGACGGCGATGCGGGAAGGCGACGCGACGAGTGAGCTGGAGATAGCGACCGACGACGGGACTGACAGCCCGAATGACTACTGATGGCGACGCGGAAGACCCGCGACGTTCCGCCCCCGAGATACCGGAAAAGATTCAAGGAATAGCGATCATGCTAAAGACCTCAACCGCAGAATGCACCATCGCCCCGACGTTCTGGGCTCCGCCGTCGCTCGAAGCCAGCTTGAGCGCCGAGCCGCTCACGCACGCCGACGAGAGAGACGCGCTCGACTTCCTCGCCGAGCGGCCGCTGCACACCGTCATCATGGCGAGCTTCATCCGCGACAACGGCGTCGAGAGCCCGCTCAACCGCGGCACGTTCTACGCCTGCCGCGACGAGCGGGGGAGGCTCGAAGGCGTCGCGCTCATCGGGCACGCCACGCTCGTCGAGGCGCGCACCGAGCGCGCGCTCGCGGCGTTCGCGCGTCTCGCGCAGGGCTGCTCCGACACGCACATGATCATGGGCGAGCAGGAGCTGATCGCTAACTTCTGGCGCGGCTACTCGGAGGCGGGTCAGGAGTTCCGCCTCGCCTGCCGCGAGATGCTCTTCGAACTGCGCTCCCCGGTCGCCGTCGGCGATCAGGTAGAGGGCTTGCGTCTCGCGACCCACGACGATCTCGAACTCATCATCCCCGTGCAGGCGGAGCTGGCGCGCGAGGAGAGCGGCGTCGACCCGCGCGAGGTCGATCCCAAAGGCTTCCGCCGCCGCACGGCGCGGCGCGTCGGGCAGGGTCGGACGTGGGTGTTGGTGCGCGACGGGCGGCTCGTCTTCAAAGCCGAATTGCAGTCGGAGACCCCCGAAGTCGTCTACCTCGAAGGCGTCTACGTCGACCCGTCGGAGCGCCACCGCGGCTTAGGCTCGCGCTGCCTCTCGCAGCTCTCCCTCGCGCTGCTCGGGCGCGCCACTTCGATCTGCCTGCTGGTGAACGAGCGCAACCGCGAGGCGCACGATCTTTACCGCAGGGTCGGCTTCCGCTTCCGCTGCGTCTACGACACGATCTTCCTCCAACGCCGACCCAATTAAGTTCTCCGGGCGGCGCGTTAACCCTCGCGAAAAACGTGCGGGGCGGGAGCAGCACTCCCGCCCCGCACGTTTTTTCTTTTCGCGCCATCTCCTAACCCCGCCCCCGCCGTGTAAGAGTGACCAGGCGACCCTCGTTCGACACTCGGCGCGCGAGTCGGCTACGCTGACGCATGGCACTCTTCGTCTCGCAATCCTTCGCGCGCTCGCTCATCGCCTTCTTCGTCACGCTCGGAGTCTTCGGCCCCTTTCTCTTGGAGACACTCGACTGCTCGTACCTCTACCTGCCGCTCGCCAACGAGCTACTCCTGACCTCGCTGCTCGCGCGCGGCGACGCGGGCGCGTGGTGGCTCCTCTACCCGCTGATGTCCGGGGCGGGCGCGGCCGTCGGCGTCTTCCTGCTGGACTTGCCGGCCCGCAAGGCGGGCGAGAAGGGTCTGAAGAAGATCGTCGATCCGGGGAAGATCAAGTGGTTTACCGCGAGGCTGAAGAAGCGCGCGGGGCTCGCCGTCTTCGTCGCCAGCTTCATGCCGCCGCCCTTCCCCTTCCGCGCGGCCATCGTCGCCGCCTCCGCCCTCCAGACCCCGCGCGCCCCGATGCTCGCGGGCGTCTTCTTCGGCCGCTGGCTGCGCTACGCGGTCGAGTCGCTCCTGATCATCTACTTCGGGCGCAGGCTCGTCGCCGCGATGGACTCGCGCGCGTTCGACTACGTCGTCTACGGGCTGACGGCGGTCGCCGTCGTCGGCAGCCTCGTCTTCATACGCAAGTGGTTCGGCGGCTCGAAGCCGAAGGTTAAGTGAGGGGTTAAGTGAGGGGCGAGAGATTCGCCACAGAGGACACGGAGGGGCACGGGGTAAGACAACTCTCTGTGCGATCTCTGTGCGAACTGCGTCTCTGGAGTGAATCGGCTGACGGTTAGCGCCCAACTGCGGCGCGGTTCAGCTCACTCCTCACGCGCCTGATTCGGCGGCAGTCCTGCGCCCGTCCATCGCCGTCGGCCGGACGCGGTAAACCGCGATCTTGTTGGCGCGACCCCACGAGTCTATCTGAGTGCGGTTGATGGCCGGCGTCAGCGTCGGGTTCGACCTCGTGATCTGCTGCATGGCGTGCTCCGCGTCTTCCGCGCGCTCAAGCCGCTCGGCGCGGCCGAAGACCATCACGCTCTGCCAGTGCGCCGCGTCTTCGATCTCTTCGACCTGCAGACAGACCTCCGGGTGCTGCTCCATGTTCTCCGTCTTCATCCCCTCGGTGGTGAAGAAATAGACTGACTCGCCGTCGTAGGCGAAGTTCATCGGCACGACGTAGGGGCGCCCGCGCCCGTCCACGCACCCCAGGTGACAGAAGCCGACGCGGCGCAGCAGCGCCTCCATCTCCGTGCGCGGTATGTCTTCGACGTTGATCACATGACCTCCTCGGCTCACCCGAACGAACTTTTAGGAAATTATTTTCGCGCCGAGATTTTAGCAGCACCGTCGCCTAAACTCACGACACGAGAACTGCGAGGCGGAGACGAAAACAGTCTAACAAGAGCACGCGCACGGGCTTGCGCGCGTCGTCTCTCGCGCTGAAAAAATGCGTTGAAAGTTATCCACATGTGGATAACTTTCGCGCCGAAATTTTATTCGCGCGAAGACGAAAAAAGCTATTGACAGTGTCCGACGCAGAGTGTATCTTCCGCCTCCCGTTGCGACACTCAAGGGTTCGCAACCGACAGCGGGGAGAGGCGGACGGACGCGGCGACGCACCGTCCGGGTGACAAAGGAGTCAGCGGTTAGTCGTTGTCACTTACGCCCGCTTCGCAGCCGAAAGGCTGGCTAGAGAGAGTCGGCAGACTCACTCGAAGCGCCCGGATAAAAACGGGTGGCGCTCGCCGGAATTGATCAGCCAGCGAGAAGCGACGCCGTCCGACTTCGGTCGGACCTCGTTCAGACCGGAACGTAGACCGGCGGTGGAGGAAAGCCACCACAACAAAAACCGAAAGGCACTGCGCTCTTAACGGACGCGCGAACGCGAGCGTGAAAACGCGGACGGGTGCCGACCGGCTCGATAAAGCCTGCCGCTAGAGGCTCGACGCCGGGATACAAGTCAGGCGGCTCCGCGCGTGTACAAGCCGGGGTTGCCGCTCCCCTAAAATCGCCTCGGCGGTTTTTCCGGAGTCAAACGGGATTGCGCCGCGATAGCCTTCGGGTGGTCGCGGCGCAATTTCGCTTTTGGGCGAGGGTCAAAAAATCTCAGCCCGTCGTCAGCCCCAAATCTCAGCCCGTCGCGAGACCCTGCGGTCTGGGCGCGCCCTGCAACTGCACGGGCAGTTGCGGCGCGCAGCACATCTTCACCAGCCGCTCCCGGTCGCGCCGCATCTCGCGCTCCCCGGCGAGCCACGCCCTCACCTCGCGGAAGACGCGCGCCGCGGGCTCGCCTTGCGGCTCGACGACGCGGTAGTGCATCCACTTCCCCTCCCTGCGCGACGCGATCAGTCCCGCCCGGCGCAGATACGCCAGGTGGCGCGAGACCTTCGGCTGACTCATCCCCAGCACCTCGACGAAGAAGCAGACGCAGACCTCTTCGTCGCCGAGCAGGTTCAGCAGGCGCAGGCGCGTCCGGTCGGCCAGCGCGCGGTAGAACTGCTCCATCCCCACCTCTCTCTCAACTCTCCCCATGCCCTGCAACGCCCTCCCCGACTCCCACAATAAATACGGCTTGACATATATGTCGCCTTCGGCTAACATCCCGCTCACATTCGCTGAGGCGAATATATCACAGGCGAAAGGCGGGACGGAAATGGAAAAAGAGAATGCGGCGGCGCAGACGGTCAACACGCTCAAGGCTCACCTCGCGCTCAACGTGCGCAGCGTCGAGCGCAGCACGGAGTTCTACCGCGCGATGCTGGGGCTGGAGCCCGCGAAGGTGCGCCCCGGCTACGCGAAGTTCGACTCGCTGAACCCGCCGCTCAACCTGACGCTCAACGAAGTGCCCTTCCGCGACAGCGGCGCGCTCTCGCACCTTGGCATCCAGGTCGCCTCGACCGAGGACGTGGAGAAGATGCGCGCGCGATGGCGCGCCGCCGGGCTCGCGACGCGCGACGAGATGCAGACCAACTGCTGCTACGCGCTCCAGGACAAGACCTGGGTGCGCGACCCCGACGGCAATAACTGGGAGGCTTTCGTCGTCCTGGAAGACAACCTACAGGAGACGACCAACTGCTGCGCGTCGAGCGACGACCAACTCGTCCAGCTCGCGTCGGCCTGCGCCGCCGGCGAGTTGGCCGAGACGCCATCCTGTTGCTCGACCGCGGACGCGTGCGTTTCCTAAACCGCAGCCCGGTGACAGAGCTCATTCGGCCACGCGAGTCACCGGCCATGATCGAGCCGCCATGAGCGATCCTTCAATCATCGTCGCGCGCGCGACCGACGACGACCTCGGCGAGGTGCTCGCGCTACTCGACTCAGCGGGGCTGCCCCGCGATGGCGTCGCGGAGTTTCTCGGCGGCTTCCTCGTCGCGCGCGACGCGGCGGGGCGGCTCGTCGGCTGCGTCGGAGCGGAGCGTCACGGCGCGGTGGCGCTGCTCCGCTCCGCGGCGGTCGCGCCCGACCTGCAACGCTCCGGCCTGGGCTCGCGCCTCGCGTCAGCGCTCATCGAACGCGCGCGACGAAGGCGTCCGCGAGATCGCGCTGCTGACGACGACGGCGCGCGACTTCTTCGCGCGCAAGTTCGGCTTCGCGGAAGCCGCGCGCGCCGACTACGAAGACCGGCTCGCCGCCTCGCCCGAATGGCGTCTGCCGCGCTGCTCCTCCGCCGCATTCATGCGACTCGGCTTAGACGATTCGCGCGACGAACCGACCCCCTGACGACCGATTGGTGATCGACGATCCGTGTCGAAACTGAATTCCAACTCGCGCCCGAGCCTCGCCCGCCGCGCCGCCGCCGAGGCGGTCGGCACGGCTCTGCTGCTGGCGGCGGTCGTCGGCTCCGGCATCATGGGCGAGCGCCTCGCGGGCGGGAGCGTGGCCCTCGCGCTGCTCGCCAACACGGTCGCGACCGGCGCGGCGCTCGTCGCGCTCATCCTCACGTTCGGTCACGTCTCCGGCGCGCACTTCAACCCGGCGGTGACGCTCGCCGACGCCTCGCAGCGCGGGCTCGCGTGGAGAGACGTGCCCGCCTACGTCGCGGCGCAATTCGCGGGCGCGGCGGCGGGCGTGGCGGCGGCGCACGTGATGTTCGGCGAGCCGCTGTTCACGGCGTCGCGCCACGCGCGCGCGGGCGCGGCGCAGCTCTTCTC
This sequence comes from Pyrinomonadaceae bacterium, assembly GCA_035537435.1. Lineage (GTDB taxonomy): Bacteria > Acidobacteriota > Blastocatellia > Pyrinomonadales > Pyrinomonadaceae > JAIVGV01. The sequence goes on from DATLMC010000045.1 coordinate 6,223, forward strand.
GGAGTTCGTCGCCACGTTCGGGCTGCTCTCGGTCGTCTGGGGCTGCGCGCGAGCGCGCACGGCCGCCGCGCCCTTCGCCGTCGGCGCATACATCACGGCGGCTTACTGGTTCACCTCCTCGACCTCTTTCGCGAACCCCGCCGTCACGCTCGCGCGCTCGCTCACGGACACCTTCGCGGGCATCCGCCCCGCGGACGCGCCCGGCTTCATCGCCGCGCAGCTCGCCGGGGCGGCGGCGGCGACCATTTTCTTCCGCTGGCTCGTGCCGGCGCTCCCGCGCGACGCCGACGCGGTCGTCATGCCGCATCGCGGTGGCGGGGGCGGAAGTTGAAGATCGTCATGATCGACGATCCACTCGCCGTTTGATCAGGAGCTTGATCCGGTGATCGAAAGAAAGCGCGTACTCATCCTCTGCACCGGCAACTCGGCGCGCAGCCAGATGGCGGAGGGGCTGCTGCGCCACGACGCGGGGGATCGCTTCGAGGTCTTCAGCGCGGGCGTCGCCCCGTCGAGCGTGCGGCCTGAGGCGGTCGAGGCGATGCGCGAGGCGGGGATCGACATCTCGTCGCAACGCTCGAAGTCGGTCGAGGAGTTCGCCGGCCGGCCGTTCGACTACGTCGTCACCGTCTGCGACAACGCGCGCGAGCGGTGCCCGGTCTTCCACGCCGCGACGCGCCGCGTGCATTGGAGTTTCGACGATCCGGCGGCGGCCGCGGGCGACCGGGAGGCACGCCTCGCGGTCTTCCGCCGCGTCCGCGACGAGATTCGCGCGCGGCTGCGCGCGTTCGCTTCGTCGGACGCGGGCTGACGAAGACGGTAATGCGCGGCGCGACGGAAACGGTCTCCGCTCCTTCTCTCACCCCGCCTCTCACCTCCTTGACGCGCGTTAACACCGAACCTTATCTTACGCGCGTGAGTCGGACCATTCGTCCGGCTCCCGCAAGCCTCAAACTATCTCTTCCCGCGAACGAGCCCGGTTCTGACTCTGAAGCAACAAGACGACAGGGGGTCTTTCGTGTTCACCGCAAGGCGCGCCGCCGCGGCGCTCGCCGTCTGCCTCTTCGCGCTCGCCGCCCAGAGTTTCGCGCAGGCGTCGAAGCGCGAGCCGCCCGACCTCTTCCCCGTCCGACAGAACAACAAGTGGGGCTACATCGACCGCGCCGGCAAGCTCGTTGTCCCGGCGCGCTACGACGTGGCGTGGGACTTCTCCGAGGGGCTCGCATACGTCAAGACCGGCGACGCGCGCGCCGTCATCGACCGGGCGGGCAAGGTCGTCTTCCAGCTCCAGCAGGTGGACATCGCGGGCTACTTCACGGAAGGGCTCGCGCCCGTGCAGACGGCGAGCCAGCCGCCGCGCTTCGGCTTCGTTGACAGAAGCGGCAAGCTCGTCATCAACACCGAGTACGACGCCGTGCGCAACTTCGAGGACGGGCTCGCGCTCGTGATGATCGGGCGGCTCTACGGCTTCATCGACAGGCGCGGCCGCGTCGCGATCAAGCCGCAGTTCGAGAAGGCGGCGAGCTTCAGCGAGGGGCTCGCGCTCGTCGTCGTCGAGAACCGGGTCGGCTTCATAGATAAGACCGGGAAGTTTGTGATCAGGCCGCAGTACAACAACGGCTCGAACTTTTCCGAGGGGCTGGCGAACGTCGCGTCGGGCGGCGGCTACGGCTGCGTGGACAAGCGCGGCGCGCTCGCCATCCCGGTGCGGGCGGGCTACGTCGGCTCGTTCGCCGAAGGGCTCGCGCCCGTCATCGTCTCGAACAAGTTCGGCTTCATCGACCGCAGGGGTCGGCAGGTGATCGACCCGCAGTTCGATTGGGCGACGGGTTTCAGCGAAGGGCTCGCGCGCGTGAAGGTCGGCGCGAAAGGCGGCCCGAAGTACGGCTACATCGACCGCGGCGGCAAGCTCGTCATCCCGGCGCAGTTCGACAACGCGGCGGACTTCGCGGGCGGGCTCGCGCGCGTCCACGTCGGCGGCAGGCAGGGCTACATCGACCGCGCGGGCAAGTTCGTCTGGCAGCCGACGAAATGAGCGCGCCGCGACTTCGCGGAACTCTCAACTCATCACGCCGGGATTACTGATCCAAAAGGCACGAGACACGGAGCACGTTCAAAACTGTAGGGGCAGGGCTCGTCCCTGCCCGCTCGGTGACGCAAGACAC
>DATLMC010000046.1:0-38579 GCA_035537435.1 Pyrinomonadaceae bacterium
CGGCGCGCCCCGCCGGTCGCCGGGCGCGCCCCGTGTCGTCGAAAACTTTATGAAAAAAACTCTGCCGCTCATCATCATCGCCGTCGTCCTCCTCGTCGCCCTCGGCGGCGGCGCGCTCCTGATGCGCTCGCCTTCGGACGACGCGAAGCCGGCGGCGAGCGCCGCGCCCACCGCCTCGTCGAAAGTCGCGCGCACGGCCCGCGCGGTCGCCGACGACTCTCCGCCCGCGCGCGTGCGCGGCCGCGCCGACGCGCCCGTCCAGTTCGAGGAGTTCAGCGACTTCCAGTGCCCGACCTGCGGCGCGATGCACGGCATCGTCAAGCAGCTCGTCGAGAAATACCCGGCGCAGGTCGGCGTCGCCTTCCGCAACTTCCCGCTGCGCGAGATACACAAGCACGCCGCCGAAGCCGCGCGCGCGGCCGAGGCCGCCGGGATGCAGGGCAAGTTCTGGGAGATGCACGATCTGCTCTACGAGAGGCAGAACGAGTGGAAAGACCCTAACGACGCGCGCGCGATCTTCATGCGCTACGCGCAGTCGCTCGGCCTCGACATGAACCGCTTCGCGAGCGACATCGACGGCTCGGTCGTCGCGATGCGGATCGTCGCGGACGAGCGGCGCGGCGCGGCGCTCGGCGTCCACGGCACGCCGACCTTTTTCGTCAACGGGCGCGAGTTGACGTTCGAGCAGAGCAACTCGCTGGAGAAGCTGAGCGCGGCGGTGGACGGCGAGTTGGCGTCGCGGAAGAGGTGAGCGGCGTCGTGACTGAGAGAGTAGCAGACGAAGAGGCGGTCGGCCGGCCGGCCGGCTTTTCGCGCGCCGCGCTGCTCGACGTTTGCGCGGCGCTGCTCGCCCTGGTCGGCCTGTGCGACGCGATCTATCTGACGGTAGAGCACCTGAACGGGAGCACGCTCCAGTGCACGATCACGCACGGCTGCGCGGAGGTGCTCGGCAGCCGCTACGCGACCGTCGCCGGCTTGCCGCTCGCGGCGTTCGGCGCGGCCGCCTACTTTACGGCTTTCAGCCTCGCCACGCTCGCCGCGTTCGGCTACGCCGCGGCGCGCAAGCTGCTCGCCGCCCTCGTCGCGCTGATGTTCCTGTTCTCGCTGTGGCTCCTGTACCTGCAGGCGTTCGTGCTCCACGCCTTCTGCCAGTACTGCCTGCTGTCGGCCTCCGTCACGACGCTGCTCGCGGTCGTCGTCCTCGCGCAACGCTTCGCGGCGCGGCGCGGCCGACGGGAAGACTGATCAACTCGCGCGCGTGACGAGCCACGTCACGAGCGCGACGAGCAGCAGCAGGATGAGGGCGAGGCATCCGAAGAGCCCGCCTTTGATCTTGCGCCAGCGGTTCGGGTCGGGCGGCATCAGCGAGCCCTGCGGGAAGTACGGGGGCGGCGTGTTGGTCGGCATCTAAAGTCTCCTCACGGACGAAGGCCCGCCGTTAAAGTCCTGCCCGGCGATTAATGACCGCACACAAGATAGACTTCAGCCTACCTCTTCCAACTCGCAGCGCAAAATCTCCGCGACGCTCCAGGCCTGCGCGACGCAGCCGCGCGGCGCGTGCGGCGCGTCGCCGTCGAAGATTTCGGAGATTTGGCCGAGGCCGGCGTCGCGCAGGTGCGCGCGGAAAGTTCGCAGCCAGCCGCGCGCCGCCGCGACGCTCTCCGGCGAGCGGTCGTTCACCCTCAGGTAAGCCGTGATGAAGGGACCCAGCAGCCACGCCCAGACCGTGCCCTGGTGGTAAGCCGTGTCGCGCGAGTAGGCGTCGCCCTCGTAGCGGCCGCGGTATTCGGGGTGGCGCGGCGAGAGCGAGCGCAGGCCGAAGGGCGTGAGCAACTCCTGCTCGACTTTGCGGACGACGGCGCGGGCGCGCTCGCCCGTCGTGATCGCGTGGGGCAGGCTGACGGCGAAGATTTGGTTCGGGCGCAGCGAGTCGTCCGCCTCGCCCGCGTCGCCGACGCAGTCGAACAGGCAAGCCTCCGCCTCGTTCCAGAAGAGGCCGTGGAAGCTGGCGCGCGCTGCGTCGGCGACGGCGCGCGAGCGGTTGCGCGTGGGCTCGTCGCCGAACCTGCGGGCGATCGACTCGACCGTGCGCAGCGCGTTGTACCAGAGCGCCTGAATCTCGACGGGCTTGCCCGTGCGCGGGGTGACGAGGTAGTCGCCTAACTTCACGTCCATCCACGTGACCTGCACGTCCATGTCGCCGGCGCGCAGGAGGCTGTCCTCGGTCATGCGTATCTCGTAGCGCGTGCCGCGCTCGTGCCAGCGGACGATCTCAAGCAGCGGCTCGTACAACTTCTCGCGCACGAACCGTTCGTCCTGCGCGCGGCGCAGGTACTCGCCGACGGCGTTGACGAACCAGAGGGTGGCGTCGGCGGTGTTGTATTCGGGGCGTTCGCCCGCGTCGGGGAAGCGGTTGGGGATCAAGCCCTGATCGAGGCTCGCGGCGAAGGCGAGGAGGATTTCGCGCGCCTCGTCGAAGCGGCGCGTGGCGAGGGCGAGACCCGTCAGCGAGATCATCGTGTCGCGGCCCCAGTCGGTGAACCAGTGGTAGCCCGCGATGACCGTGGAGAGATTTTCGCCGCGCCGGACGATGAACTGATCCGCGGCGCGCGCGAGCGACTGTAAATGGGCGGCGCTCTCTTCCTCGTCGCTTGAGTCGCCGTCTTCTTCAGCGTGCCCGTCTTCGGGCGCGACGCGAGTGCCGGGCGCGTCGCGCCTGACAGTAGATGAGACGGCAGCGTCTACGCTAGCACCTGCTTGAGCGTGTATCCCGACGACGGGGAGGCTCAGCCCGCGGCGACGCTCGCGCCCGGACTCTTCGAGCGTAGCGGCCACGCCGGCGTCGCAGCTCTCTGTGGAGGCGATGATGTCGCAGGCCGAGCCGCCCGAGGCGTCGAACGTGAGCAGGCACGGGTTGAAGAGGTCCTCGTGGCAGTCGAAGCCCCGCTCGCGCTCTTCGGCGTACTCGAAGTTCCTGTACCACAGCCCTTCGAGCGAGACGGCGCGGGCGTCGTGCGCGAGGAAGAGCGTGAGGGAGTCGTCGCGCTTGCCGAGGCGCAGCAGCCCCGGCTTGATCTGTGCGTGGAGGAAGATGTCGAGCGCCTCGCGCGCGAGCGAATGGTAGTCGCGGAAGGCGACGAGCGGCCGGACTTCGAGTTCGGCGCGCGCGCCCGGGGGAGCGTCGAAGCGGTAGCGGACGACCGTCGTGTTCCGCCCGTGCGGCATGAAAACTTTTTTTTCGATCTCGAAAGCGCCCGCGCGGTAGGTGAAGACGGGGAAGGGGTCGAGTCGGAATCCGGTCTGGAGCAGGTGGCCCTGCGGGCTGACCACGCCGGGCTCGTACAGGTTCGTCGAGAGCTCGAAGCGCGCGTCGCCGACGACTAAGACCTCTTCGAGCTTCGAGAGGAGCACGACGCGGCGGGTCGGCGGCGGGTCGGCGGCGACGAGCAGTCCGTGGTAGCGGCGCGTGTTCTGCCCCGTGATGGTCGAAGAGGCGAAGCCGCCCAGCCCGTCCGTCTCAAGCCACTCGCGCCGCGAAGCCGCGTCGAGCCGCGCGCATTCGTCCGCCCCGAAACTGATCATCCGTTCGCCTCCGCCCCCGTCGGAAGTTTTGTACCACAATCCGCCGCCGCGCCCGCAAGAAATACGGGGCGTCTCGTTCAGATAGTGGCTCGAAATATTCGTAGGAGGTCGAAGAGATGCGTAAGACTTTGGCGACGGCGCTCTGCTGTCTCGTCGTCGCGACACTCGCGGCGGCGGCGGTCTTCGCGGGCGGCCCGAAGGCGGAGGCGCTCACGGATGACGGCGGGGGGCAGGAGCGGCAGTGGGAGAGAGAGGCGCGGCCCGTGCGCTACGAGCCGTTCGGCGTGGAGGTCATCGTCGGCGGCTCGCCGCTCGAACAGTTGCCGGCGCGCGGCAGGGTTTACGTCGAGGCGGTCGCCGGCTCCGAGTACGCACTGCGGGTTCGCAACCCGCTGCCGGTTCGCGTCGCGGTCGCGCTCTCGGTTGACGGGCTGAACACCATCGACGCGCGGCGCACGACGGCGCGCGACGCGAGCAAGTGGGTCGTCGAACCCTACGGCACGATCACCGTCACCGGCTGGCAGATGAGCCGCACGCGCGCGCGCAGCTTCTACTTCACGTCTGAGCGCGACTCCTACGCGAACAAGCTCGGTCGCGCGCAGGACGTGGGCGTCATTACCGCCGCCTTCTTCCGCGAGCGCGCGGGCTACTCGGAGGTCGTGCCGCCGCCGCGACCGCTCGAATCTCGGCGACGCGACGAGGCGGGCGAGATGAAGTCCGCGCCGCAGCCCTCGCAGTCGGCACGCTCCGCGGGCGTCGCCAAAGAGCGCGCCGCCGCGCCCGCGCGCGACGACGAGTACGCGGCGACCGGCATCGGCCGCTCGGTCGGCAACGACGTGCGATGGGTGAACCTCGATCTCGAACGCGACCCCGCGGCGGAAGTCACGATCCGGTATGAGTACCGCCCCGCGCTCGTGCGGCTCGGCGTCCTGCCGCGCCCTGACATTCAGCCCGATCCGCTGCGGCGTCGCGAGCGCGCGCGCGGCTTCGCAGAAGACCCGCGCTTCTGCCCCGACCCGAAGCAGTGATGGGGACGGTGTGAGCGTGCGGCGCGGAACGAATGTGTGGACGCGGTGTCTAACCCCGGTGAAGGAACCTTGGATCGGGGGTGGCGCGATGGCGCGCTTCACGAACGTGCTCGACCGCGTGCGGGTAGCCGCGCCGTGCGAGGCTGACTGGGACGAGATGCGGGGCGACGAGCGGGTGCGCTTCTGCCACCGTTGCAGCCTGAACGTCTACAACCTCTCCGCGATGACGAGGCGCGAAGCCGAACACCTCGTCACGCGAACGGAAGGGGCGCGGACGTGCGTCCGTTTTTACCGGCGGGCCGACGGCACGATGCTGACGCGGAGTTGCCCCGTCGGACTGGCCGCCCTCAAGCGTCGCGCCTCGCGGATCACGGGCGCAACGTTTGCGGCAATCGTCAGCTTTCTCGCCGGCGTCGGGGTCACGCCGAAGAAAGAAGCGAGCCCCGTGGCGGCGACGCAGCAAAACGTGATCGTCATCCCGCCCGCGACCGACGCGCCGACGGAAGCGTTTACATTAACGGAAGGGGCCATGCGCTCCGACCCGTACGTCCCGGCCGGAATACTGGCGACCGGACTCTTCGTCGTCGGCTATCCGCTGGTGAAATTACGAGCACGGAGGGAAGCCAGGCGGAGCGAGGAGCTTCACATCTGGCGGGACTGTTAACTACTCGCAGCGTCTAACGAAACTCGGCAGGTGTAATCATGTAGGGGCGGGGCTCGTCCCTGCCCGTCTTGTCTTTAAGATTCAACGTCGCGCGTGATGAATCGACGCGGGCAGGGACGAGCCCTGCCCCTACAGCTATCGTGGTTGTTAGAGGTTCTTAGCTCAGAAGTCGCGGGGTTAAAGATTGTGTGAGAGTCTTTAGTCGCCGCGGTGCGTCGATCCAGTGCACGACCCGTTAGCGCCGCCTCTGCAAGTCGGAAGTGTAGAGCTGCTGGTAGGCGCGGTAGTTCGCCAGGACCTTCATCGCGTAGTCCTTTGACTCGGCGAAGCCGATCTCGGCGGCGAAGACCCCGTTATCCTTGTGGACGGCGCGGCGCACCCAGCGCTCGACGTTGTCCTCGCCGCCGTTGTAGGAAGCGGCGACCGCCTCGGGCAGGTCTGGGAACATGCGGAAGAGCTGCGAGAGGTATTCGACGCCGACGGGGATGTTCACTTCCGGCCGGTAGAGATCCTCCTCCGTCACGCGCTCGATGCCCGCCCCCTTCATATACTTGTTAGCCACGTCGATGGTGAGCTGAAGCAGCCCGCGCGCACCCGCGGCCGAGCGCGCGCGCGTGTTGTAGCCGCTCTCCTGACGCATGATCGAGAGGACGAAGCGCGGATCGACGTTCCTGCCCCTCACCGCGCGCAGCAGCACCTCGCGGTTGGCGGCGGGGAAGTTAGCCGCCGCCGCTTCCAGCTCCCGCTTCACCGACGCCGTCCTCGCCGCCGCCGCGCGCCTCTGATCGCCGCCCATCTTCTGCAAGTGCTCGGTAGCCTGCCAGCCGTAATAGGACGAAGCGCGATCCTGTATCGACTGGTAGACGGCGGCGGCCTGCCCCTTCTGCCCCGCGCGTTCGAGCGCGTAGGCTTTGAGGTATGCGACTTCTGCTTGCGTCGTCTGCACGTCCTTCGTGAAGGCGACGCCGCGCATCTCATCCGCCGCGCGCGCCGCGGATTGCCACTCGCCCGCCGCAACTTCGAGCCTGAGCAGGGCGAAGAGCGCGTTCGCCTCCGAGGGCTTGCCGCGGAACCGCTCGCGCGTCGAAGCGATCCACCGCCGCGCCAGATCGTCGCGACCGGCTTCGCGCCAACTGTCGATGGAGTTCAGGTAGGCGTTCTCGATCCTCTCGCCCTGCGGGTAGCGTTCGGCGTATTCGAGGTAGCGGGCGGCGGCGTCCGCCGGTCTGCCCAGCCGCAGGATCGTCGCGGCGGTGTAGTAGAAGCCCTCGCGCCCCTCCTTCTGCTGCGCGAAGTCGCGCCCCAGGCGCTCGAAGAAGGGGAGCGCCTCGGCGTAGCGGCGCTCGACGTAGTATGAGCGGCCGATGCCGAAGAGCGAGGCGGGCACGTTCGCGTCCGTCGGGTAATGCCCGACGAGCGCCGTCCAGTGCTCGCGCGCTTCGGCGAAGGCGCGGTTGGCGAGGTAGACGGCGGCGCGGCGCATGTGCTCCTGCGGCGGCAGCGTCGAGAGACCGCCGTCGGCGCCGCGGTTCTGGCGGTCGAGACGGCGCGCGTTCGCGAGCGCGTCGTCGCCGCCCTGCTCGTCCGTCGGGAGCGACTCGAAGAAGACGGCGGTCGCGGGCGCGCTCGCCGCCGAGTTCGCGTTCGGGCTCGCCGCGCGGTAGCACGCGGGGAGCAGCGTCAGCGCGTAGAGCGCGGAGCTGAGGATCAGGGTTGGCGTGGCTATCATCTCTCTTCGTGTGCTCAAGATGGCGAAAATGGTTCGAGCCGCGCGGCGTCGCGACGGCGCGGCGAATTTTACACGGGCCGCGCCGCGCGCCGCCGGCGTAAAGTCACCGGAAAAAACGAACCGGCTGAAGACGCGCCCTGTCGGGGAGCCGCTTCAGCCGGTCGGTCGAAACTTTAGATGCGCTCACATGCAGTCGGGGCAGCCGCAGTCGCAGACCGTTTCCGGGCGCTCGCCCGCTCCCTGACAGTAGGCGCTACAGTAGTCGCTGTCGTCGTCCGCCGGGCACAGACAGCCGGGGTGCTTACAATGCTTCTTCTCGTCAGCCATATCTTTCTCCTCACGGGTTAATTGACGCTCACGTCAGACGGGCATTCTAGCAGCAAGTGGGAGCGCGGGCGCAAGCCTTTCTCGACGGTCGCCGCCCGGGCCGCGCCCCGCGGCGCGCCTCACCCGTCCGACTCGTCCTCGACGATCTCGTAGCTCGTGACGATCTCGGCCGCGGGGCGCAGCGTCGCCGCGACGCTGCAATACTTCGTGTCGGACAACTCAATCGCCCGCGCGACGGCGCGCTCCGTGAGGTTGTGGCCGCGCAGGACGTGCCTCACCTCGATGCGCGTGTAGGCGCGCGGGTGCTCCGCGCGACGCTCGCCGCGCACCTCGACGTGGTAGCCCGTCACGCGCTCACGCTTCTTGTGCAGGATCGACACGACATCGACGCCCGTGCAGGAGCCGAGGGCGAGAAGCAGCAACTCCATCGGCGTCGCCGCGCGGGAACGCGCGGAGTCGGTCTCGACCGCGAGCGCGTGACCGCTCGCCGAGACGGCGACGAACAGATCGTCGCCCGCGAATTTTACGACGGCTTGTGCGTCGCCCGTTTCCACCCCGATGCACCTCCTTAAGTGTGCTCACAGAATAGCACGAGCCGGGGCCGGCGATTCACCCGCGGCGGCGGCGGGCGGGCGGTCGCCGCCCCGCGCGCACGGGAATTGCACTAGGACACGGGTGGGAAAGTGCGAATCGTTTAGTTCGTAGGACTTAGCGGTGCTCCTCGGTCGCGAGGTGAACCCGCGCGGTACGCGGAACGGTACGCCGTGGACGATCTTTGTACATTGAAGACGGCGGGGAAACTACCCCGATTCGGTCGGTCGGAAATGGCGGCAACCTGAGCCGCGCGAGGGCGAATCAGTATTAACGGGGCCGTGCCGGCACGCCCGCGCTTGAAACTCCTCAGCACGACGGCGCGACCCGCGCGAAGTTCTAAACGCCGCGCGAGATCGCTCGATGCGCGGCGAAAGTCTCCCGCTCTCCCTGCGTCCGACTGAAACTCCCCCGTCAATGTAAAGCGCAAGCGGCTCCCGCAAGCGGGCGGCTTGCGCGAGGGCCGCGGCTCAAACATCACTCGAATTTCAAGACCGGAGGGAAGAGTAAATGAACAACGCAAGACGAATCATTTCGGTGACACTTCTTTTAGCGTTCGTCAGCGCGGGGCTGACGGCGCAGGCGCAGCGCGCGCGCGCCGACCGCTACCAGGTCGCGCAGATCATCAGCCGCGTCGAGAGCGACACGACGCGGTTCCGCGCCGACCTCGACAACGCGATCAGGAACAGCCGGATCGACAACACGCGGCGCGAGAACAACATCAACCTTTACATCAGCGACTTCGTCAGCGCGACGGCCCAGCTCCGCGCGCGCAACGATCAGCGCCGCGCGACCGCCGCCGACGTGCGCCTCGTGCTCGACCGCGCGACGCTCGTGGATAACTTCCTGCGCCGCAGCCAGCTCGAAGGCAACGTCAACGACGACTGGGCGACCGTGCGCGCCGACCTGACAGAGCTGGCGAGCGCCTACGGCGTCACCTGGACGCCCGCGCCGGCTCGCGGCGGCTACCGCAATAACGGCGGCTATGGCAATAACCCGTTACCGAACACCGGCACCGCCTACGGCGTCGACCGCTCGCTGACCGGCACTTACCGGCTCGACGTTTCGCGCAGCGACGACCCGCGCACCGCGGCGCGTAACGCGGCGGGGCCTACGTCGAGATACGGCAGGCAGCAGCAGTCGCAGGACGCGCTGCTGGCGCGGCTCGAAGCGCCGGACACGCTCGCCATCGAGCGGCGCGGCACGCAGGTGACCATCGCCTCGACCCGCGCGCCGCAGTTCACCCTCACGGCTGACGGCCGCGAGCGCGTCGAACAGCTCCCGAACGGGCGCAGCGTCCGCGCCAAGGCGACCCTCTACGGCGATCAGCTCATCGTCAGCACGACCGGCGACCGCGACACCGACTTCACCGTCACGTTCGACCCCGTCGAGAACGGCCAGCGGCTCGAAGTCACGCGCCGCATCTCCGACATCAACCTGCGCACGCCCGTCACCGTGCGCAGCGTCTACGAGCGCACGTCCGACGTGGCGCAGTTCGACGTTTACCGGGGCGGCGGCTACACGGCAGGGACGACGCCGACCACCACCAGCGGCGAATTCGTCGTGCCCGACGGCGTCTCGCTGAGCGCCACGCTCGATCAGGATTTGAGCACGCGCACCACGCGGGAGGGCGAACAGTTCACGATGACGATCTCACAGCCCTCGGAGTACGCGGGCGCGTCGCTCCAGGGCCACATCTCCGGCGTCTCGCGCTCGGGTCGCGTGACGGGCCGCTCGGAGATGTCCTTCAACTTCGACCGCATCGTGATGCGCGACGGCCGCAGCTACAGCTTCTCCGGCTTCGTCGAGGGCATCCGCTCCACCAACGGCGAGAGCGTGAGGGTCGATAACGAGGGCGGCGTGCGCGATAACAACCAGACGGATCGCACCGTGCAGCGCACGGCCATCGGCACGGCGGTCGGCGCGATCATCGGGGCCATCGCGGGCGGCGGCTCCGGCGCGGCCATCGGCGCAATCGTCGGCGCGGGCGCGGGCGCGGGCTCGGTCTACGTGCAGGGGCGCGACGCTTCATTTTTTCCCCGCCGCGCTCGGCGTAAAAGTGCAGGGGCGGTTAATTCACACGCTCCGCAACGGGTAACGATTCCGGACGCGATCGCGTATTATCTCTCCGGCGGGGCGTGCGTTTTAAGACGAAGAAGGGCGTCCAGCCCGCTCCCGCAAAAAGGTCTACCTCCGCCTCGCCGATCTTACGAAGGGATGAAAATTTACGCGGCGCGGCCTCAGCCTTACCGCGCGCGGAGCGAAACGACATGGCAGCGATCCTGATCGTCGACGACGACGAAACCATCCGCGACACGCTCTACGAACTATTCTCGGAGGCGCACCTCTGCCACACGGCGGAGACGGCGGATCGGGCGCTCGTCTGGCTCGCCGAAGACGCCTACGACGTAGTGCTCACCGACATCTCGATGCCCGGCATGAGCGGCGTCGAGTTTCTGGGGCACATCCGCCAGCAGCAGCCACACACGCCCGTCATCATCATTTCCGGCATCGGCGACGAGGAGCACGCGAAGGGGATGCTCAAACTCGGCGCGTATGCATACCTCCTGAAGCCCTTCCGCATCGAGGAAGTCGAGGAGCGGGTCGAGGGCGCGATCAGGCAGCGGCGGCTATGGCTGGAGGATCACAAACAGCCTTCGTAATCAGAAGCTCGGATGAGGCGGGGCGCGAGCCGGGGGGCGCGCGTCAGGCGACGGCGAGCTGGCCGGCGCGCGCTGTCTTGTCGCGCTGCTCTAACTCGCGGACGATCTCGACGATCCGCTTCATCGAGAACGGCTTCGAGACGACCCAGTCGACGCGCGCCGCCTGCTGCTGTTCGGAGCCCACCGACTCGCCCCAGCCCGTGATCACTGCGACGGGGATGTCGGCGTCGCGCTCTCGCACGAGCCGCGCCAACTCCCAGCCGCTCATGCCGGGCATCCCGATGTCGGTGAAGACGGCGTCGAAATCTCCCGCCCCTAAGATCGCGGCAGCCTCGTTACCGCTCGCGCAGGTCACCGCCTCGCAGCCCTCGGATTCGAGAATGTCCGCGAGCAGCTCGCGGACGTGCTGCTCGTCGTCGACGACGAGGACGCGCGCCCGCGCCCCCGCGATCTCCGCGGGCGTGAACGAGTCGGCCGCCAGTTCCTCAACCGGGTCGGGCCTGCGGACGCCGCGCGCGAGGGGCAGGCGGATCGTGAACGTCGTCCCGCGATCCACCTCGGACTGCACCTCGACCGTGCCCTCGTGCCGGTGGACGATGCCGTAAGAGACGGCGAGGCCGAGGCCCATCCCCGCCTTGCCCTTCGTCGTGAAGAACGGATCGAAGATGCGCGAGCGCACGTCATGGCTCATCCCGCAGCCGGTGTCCGAGACGCTGACGAGCACGTGGTCGCCTTCGTCGCGCGACGCGAGCGTGAGCGTGCCGCCCCGCGGCATGGCGTCGACGGCGTTGAAGATCATGTTGACCAGAACCTCGCGCAGCTCCGACTCGTCCCCCATGACGAAGGAGTTCGACTCGATGCCGAGCACGACGCGGACGTAGGCGTCGTGCGCCTCGGCGCTATCCTTCCAGCGCGGTCGCGTCATCTCCTTCACGTCGATCAGGAGCTGGTCGGTGGCGACGGGCGCGAAGTCCTGGCTCCGCCGCTGGCGCGCGAAGTCCTGGATGCGCTTGACGGTGCGCGCGCCGTCCTCCGCCGTCTTGATGATGATCTGCAGGCCCTTCCTGATCTTCTCCGGGTCGGAGGTGCGCAGCACCAGTTGCGCGCGGCCGAGGATGCCGGCGAGCGTGTTGTTGAAGTCGTGTGCGACCCCCGACGCCAGCTCGCCCAGCGCGGACATCTTTTCGAGCTGCGTGAACTGCTCGCGCATCTCCTCCTGTTCGCGCCTCAGCCGATCCTGCTCGGCGATGTAGTGCGACAGCTCCTCGACGTGCCGCTGCGCCTGCTCGGCCTGCGCGGCGGAAGTCTCGACGTGCTTGAGGTAGGTCAGGTAGGTGAAGTAGACGATGCCGAGGATGGGCAGCGTGCCGACGAAGGCGTAGAAGCCGATGAAGCCGACGACCTCGGCGAGCCCGCCCGCGGCGAACGCGCCCGCGAAGTAGGTGACGGAAGTCCAGAGGTAGTTCTTCCTCCAGGTCTGCCAGACGGGTCGCCCGTCCTTGAGCGCGCCGCCGACGGCGACGATCCCCGAGTTGAAGGCGTACTGCACGAACGCCATCACGCTCAGGGCGAGGACGAACGCCGGCGTGTAGCGCCCGCTCGTGAGGGCGACTACGTCGCCCACGCTCCACCACACCGCTTCCGCCGTGACGAAGGTGGAGAAGGCGACGACCGCCCCGTTGAAGAGGAGCGTCAACGGCTTGCGGCTGAAGCGCAGCGAGGTGAAGAACCCGTCGAGCGCGGCGACGACGACGGCCGCCTCGCCGCCGAAGAGCAGCAGCGTGAGGAAGATGAAGGAGTCGGAGACCGAGATGTGGGCGCTGACGCGCGGAATCTTAATGCTGAAGCGCGAGCCGACTCCGAGCGTCAGCAGCGCCAGGATCAGGAAACGCGTGTCGAGGCGCGAGAAGGGCAGGAAGCGGAGCGAGAGCACGTATGCCACCACGCCGAGGACGATGATCATCCGCAGGAAGGGCAGTGCGAAGCGGCGCGTGCCAACGTTCTCCATCTATTAAGAATGGCTCCGGGTCATGCTATGGGTAGCGGGAGGAGGGGCAAGGTGAGGCGGCGGCTGGGGCGCCACCGTGATCGATGATACCAAATGGGGGGCGGCGTGTGAGAAAAACTTTTCTCGCCGCGAGTCCGCCTGAGCCCGTACGGCGGAGTCGTCGGGCTCGAATAGCGGGCGCGGGGTGAGTGAGGGGAGGCGGGCTCAGACGGGGCGTGAGCGCCGCATGATAGTAGCGCGGCGCTCACGTCATAACTGCTCCTCATTCTCGAAGGGCTCACATCATCGTGCGGGATTGAACTGATTGAGCGAGGCGTGCTTCACCGCGAGGGCGCTCACGCGGTTAGTAAACGCGCATGCACGCCGTCGCGTCGCCCTGTATAAGAGCGCGTGAGGCTTGCGACGCCACGTCGCCTAGTAGGACGCCGTCGCCGAGCAGCACCCCGTCGCCCAAAAGGACGCCGTCGCCGAGCAGGACGCCGTCGCCGAGCAGCACCCCGTCGCCGAGCAGGACACCCGTCCCGTAGAAGTAGGTGCCGCCGTTCATCGTCGTGCCGTTGCTGGTGAGGAGGCTGTCGCCGAGCAGCACCCCGTCGCCGATGAGGACGCCGTCGCCGATGAGGACGCCGTTGCTCTCGACCGTGGCGTCGCCCATCAGGACGCCGAGCCCGTATACCTTCTGGAACTGCGTCATCAGGCTGGGTCCCGTGCCGTAACTGTGGTCGAAGATGACGCCCTGCGACCACTGGAAGTTGAAGCCCGCAATCGTCGTCTGCGGGGTCGGGAGCGAGCAGGAGAGGCAGAGCAGCGGGGAGCCGATTGTGAGATTGACGATGCCGAGGTTCAAATCAGCCCGCACGGCCTTCGCCATGCGCACCGCGCCCTCGACGTTGATCTCGCCCGCGCCCTGCTGTAGAGGGTTGAAGCCCGCGAGCGGCTGCGCCGTGTAGGAGAGGATGGCTTTGACGAGGTTCGGGGTGAGAGTCGGGTTGGCCTGCAGCATCATCGCCGCCGCGCCGGAGACGACGGGGGCCGCCATCGACGTGCCGTTCAGGTACATCTGCTCGCGGCTATCCGAGCCGCTCACGTTGGCGTCGAGCGAAGGGTTGTTCGACACGAGGTAGTTGCCGGGCGACTGCGCGTCGATGATCTTGTTGCCGGGCGCGACCAGATCGGGTTTGATCAGGTTGTCGTAGTGGCGCGCGCCGTTCGGGTCGCTCCAGTAGCTGCGCGTCGGGCCGCGCGAGCTGTAGGTCGTCACCTTGTCGTCGCCGCGCGAGTCGGAGCCGAAGGTGTTCGACGCGCCCACCGTGATCACCGACGGCTCGTTGCCGGGCGAGTGAATCTGCCCGTAGATTTCGCGACCAGACCCGTCTTTGCCCTCGTTGCCCGCGGCGGCGACGACCACCACCCCGGCGTTCACGAGGCGGCGCGCCGCCTGGCAGAGCGGGTCGTAGAGGTAGGAGTCGACGGCGGTCGTGCCGAGGCTCATGTTGACGACGCGGATGTTATAAGCGGTGCGGTTGGCGAGCACCCAGTCGAGCGCGCCGAGCAGGCTGGAGACCGAGCCGCGCCCCTGCGAATCGAGCACGCGCAGGTTGACGATCTTCGCGTTCAAGGCGATGCCCTGGTACGCGCCGCTCGACACCGCCCCGTTGCCGGCGGCGATGGAGGCGACGTGCGTGCCGTGCCCGTAAGGGTCGTCCGTGCGGCCCTCGCCCGTGAAGTCCTTGCTATACGCGACGCGACCGCCGAACGAGGCGTGGTTGGCATAGATGCCGGAGTCGATGACGGCGATGCCGACGCCCGTGCCGTCGTACTTCGTCAGGAGGCTGAGCCCGCGCGCGGCGTCCGCGCCCGTCGTGAGCGAGACGTGACCGAGCGACTTGAGCGGGCGGTCGAGCGCCACGTAATCAACGTTGGAGCTTTTCGCGAAGTTGCTGATCGCGTAGGCGGGCATCTTCACCGGGCGGGAGTTGAGCTTGGTGAAATTCTTATTGACCCTGCCGTTATTGTTGCCCACTTCGGAATCGAGCGTGCTACTCCACCCGCCGGTAGGAACGACGACCACGTCGATCATGTCGCCGCTGTTCGCGGTCTGAAGTCTCTTCTTGAGGTCGGCGGAAATCTTCTCGTGCGTGCCGCCGGCCGACGCTTTGTGCGCCGAGCGGTCTGCGAGGATAATGCCCGCGACAAGGCAGAGGAGCAGTGCGAATAGCGAGTGGCGCGTCGAGCTTCGGCGTCGGCGTGAGATGCCCATGGTCAGTTTGTCTCGTCGTTTCATCTGTTAGAATTTTCCCGTCAACGTCAGCGCACGAACAGCCTGCGCCGAACTCTCGTTTGGCAACGACCGTGCCAGCCGCGGATTCGGACTTTTACCGGGAAAATGCGCCCCTATGGGCATGACGGCGGCGGGTTCGGTCAGCGGCGCGGTCAGGCTGAAGCGGCGTTCGGTCAGCGTGATTAAGCGCGCGACGTGCGCGCGGAGGGTGATGGCGACTCCGATTCAGAGGCGTAAAACGGCCCCGCCGGAACTGCCGGAGGAGGTCGAAGCGTTCCGCGACCGCGTGTGGCGGCGCGAGCCGGAGCGTCGCGTCGAGACCGCCGCGGACGCGGAGTCTCTCATCGAGGCGGCGGGCTTCTGCGCGGCGATGACCGACTCGCGCCGCCCCGGCGCTTCGCTCTACGTCGCCGTCTGCGGCAGGCGCGACGCCTTCATGCCGCGCAACGTGCAGAAAGACCCCGAGAGCAGCCTCGCGTGGACGATCAAGGACGAGGTGATGCGGCGCGGGCGCGTCTACTACGCGAAGCTCGCGAAGGGGCGCGCGACTTTCGTCGCGCCGCGCCTGATCCCACACTTCAACGCCTTGTGGGGTGTGCCCCGCAGGCAGGAGGCCGGACGGCTCTCGGCGGACGCGCGCGCCGTGCTGCGCGTGCTGCGCCGCGAGTGGGAGTTGGCGACGAGCGATCTGCGCGAGGCGACGAAGACGGATCGCGCCCGCCTGACGCGCGCCCTCGACGAGTTGCAACGCGCGATGAAAGTCGTCCCCGAAGACGTGCTCTACGAGCCCTGGTTCACCTACGTCTGGTCGCTCGCCGAGGCGAGATTCGCGGAGCAACTGGCGACGCGCGTCACGCGCGAGGTCGCACTCCGCGAGATCGCGCGCGCCTTCCTGGGCGGGGCCGGAATGACGGCGCGCGGCGAACTCGCGCGCGTCACGGGCCTGCCGCGCCCCGACGCCGGCCTCGGCAACCGCGCACTCGTGCGCGAGGGCTACGCCGAGCGGATCGAGGAGGGCGTCTACCGCCTATCAGATTTCGAAAGGCGTCTTCGCGAATCGGGCTGAGGGGGCGGGCGCGCGGCGTTTGCGATCAGCACGGTGACGGGACGCGCAATCCCGACGGCGCCGCGATGATCGCCAGCGGCGTCGGGAGGGTTTATAATCACTTTCCGAGTCTCAGAAGTTTAGCCGAGAGGAGTTTCGATGAGCCGGAGCCCTTTGTCGAAGGCGACGACCTTTCTCGCCGCGCTCGCCTTCTCACTGTTGGCGGCGGAGGCGGCCGCGGGCCAGGGCGCGTTGCGTGCCGGCGGCGAGCGGCGCGAGCGGCGGGGCGCGGTGCGCTCCGTGACGATCCCCGTGATGGTGAGCGTGCCACTGGCGCGCGGCGGGAGCGAGGAACTGCGCCCGCTCGGTTTGACCCTTCTCGAAGACGGCGAGCGGCAGGAGATACTCTCGACGCGCAGCGAGGCGGAGCGCGCCCCCCTCTACCTCACCGTGCTCGTCCAGGACGATCTCATCCCCCCCGCGGCGAACGAGATCGCCACGCTCGCCAACTTCATACGCCGCCTCCCCGAAGGCTCTTACGTCTCAGTCGGCTACATGCGCGTCGGCTCCGTCCAGATCAGGCAGAGGTTCACGACCGATCTCGAACGCGCGGCCAAGGCGCTGCGCGTGCCCGGCGGCACGCCCTCCGTCGGCCCCTACAACCCTTACGCGACCATCGTCGAAGCCCTCAAGCGCTACCAGTCGCAGCCGGTCGGGCGGCGCGCCGTCGTCGCCGTCACGGACGGCCTCGACATCTCGCGCGGCGTCGAGAGCTCCGTCGCCTCGCAGAGCACGGACTTGCAGCGCGCCATCGACGAGGCGCAGCGGCGCGGCGTCGCCGTCTACTCGATCTTCACGCCGACCGCGAGCACTTCCGGCAACCGCTCGCTCGTCAACAACGCGCAGGGCGCGCTCTCCCGGCTCTCGGAGGAGACGGGCGGCAAGGCATTCTTCCAGGGGTCGGGCGCGCCCGTCAGCTTCGATCCTTTCCTGCGCGAGATCGGCGACAAGCTCAGCAAGCTGATCGCGCTCACGTACCTCTCGACCCACTCCGACAAGGGCTTCCACAAGATCAAACTCGAAGCGACCCTCGAAGGCGCGCAGCTCAACTACCCCGCCGGCTACACGAGGAAGTAGCGATGTCGCCCGCCCCGGATCGCGCCGGATAAGGGACGGTACTCATGTACTTCAAACAGTTCTACCTCGGATGCCTCGCGCACGCCTCGTACCTGATCGGCTCGGAGGGCGAGGCGGCGGTCGTCGATCCGCAGCGCGACGTGGAGCAGTATCTCGAAGAAGCGGCGCGGCAGGGGCTCGCGATCAAGTACGTCGTCGAGACGCACCTCCACGCGGACTTCGTCAGCGGTCACCGCGAACTCGCCTCGCGCGCGGGCGCGGAGATCGTCATCGGCCGCCGCGCGGGCGCGACTTTTTCGCACCGCGCCGTCGGGGAGGGCGACGAGATCGGCGTCGGCAAAGTCACACTCCGCTTCCTCGAAACGCCGGGGCACACGCCGGAGGGCATTTCCATACTCGTTACCGATCACGAGGTGTCGGGCGAGCCGCAAAAAGTTTTGACGGGCGACACGCTCTTCGTCGGCGACGTGGGGCGACCCGATCTCGCCGGCTCGCGCGGCTACACGAGCGAGGCGATGGCGGCGATGCTCTACGAGAGCCTCCACGGCAAGCTCCTCAAGCTCGACGACGCGGTCGAGGTATTTCCCGCGCACGGCGCGGGCTCGATGTGCGGGCGCAACATCTCGGAGGAAACCTCTTCGACCATCGGGCAGCAGCGCCGGCTCAACTACGCGCTCGCGCCGATGCCCGAGGGGGAGTTCGTGCGCATGATGACGACCGACCTGCCGCCCGCGCCCTCTTACTTCTCGCGCGACGCCGAAATCAACCGCGCGGGCGCGCCCGCGCTCGCCGACGTGCCGCGGCCACGCGCGCTCTCGCCTCGCGAGCTGAGATCACTTCAGGGCGAAGGTCGTCTCGTCCTCGACGTGCGCGCGGCGGCGGAGTTCGGCGCGGGTCACGTGCCGGGCGCGCTCAACGTCGGACTCGGCGGGCAGTTCGCCATCTGGGCGGCGAACTTGATCGAGCCCGAGCGCAAGATCATCGTCGTCGCGGACGGCGAGGAGAAGGTTGGCGAAGCCGTGACACGGCTCGCGCGCGTGGGGCTCGAAACGGTGGAGGGCTTCCTGAGCGGCGGCATGGAGGCGTGGCGCGAATCCGGGTTGGAGGTCGCATCCGTCACGCAAATCTCAGTCGTCGATCTGCACCGTCTGATGGAAGCTGGCGACGGGCTACAAGTGCTCGACGTGCGCCGGCCCGCCGAATTCGCCGACGGTCACGTCCCCCGCGCCGTCCCCGCGCCGCTCGCCGGGCTGCGACAGCACGCGCTCGAAGGTCTCGACCCGTCGCGCCCGCTCGCCGTCATCTGCGCGGGCGGCTACCGTTCGAGCGTGGCGACGAGCCTGCTCCTCACCCGCGGCTTCAAAAAAATCTTCAACGTCGCGGGCGGCACTTCGGCTTACGTCGGCGCTGGCTACGCGGTCGAGAAATAATGCCTCCCGCCCTCTCGTAGTAGCTTCGGGCGGCGAAACTTTCACGCCCGCCCTCCCGTATCTGTTCGCGAAACAGTGCACGGCGGTACGCGCGGCGACGATTTCGTAAGCGCGGCGACGATTGCGCGCTCTCGTCGGTGTCGTCCCGCCCGACGCGCGACGCCTCCCCGGTCACGTCGGGTCGGTGCCGCCGACCAGCCGACCAGCAGTCTTGGAGTTAACAAGGAGAGTCAAGAATGTTCCGAAAGAGTTTGTTCGCCTTCGCCCTGCTCGCGCTCGCGGCCGTGAGCGCCCCGGCGCAGACCGTCGATGAGATCATCGCCAAGCACGTCACCGCGATGGGCGGCATGGCGAAGCTGAACGCCGTCAAGTCGATGCGCATCACCGGCAAGATCACGCTCGGCCCCGGCCTGGAAGCGCCCATCGTCATCGAGTACAAGCGCCCCAGAAATGTCCGGATGGAGTTCACGGTGCAGGGGATGACCGGCGTGCAGGCTTACGACGGCGCGAGCGCGTGGCAGATCATGCCGTTCCAGGGCAACAAGAACCCGGAGGCGATGAGCCCGGACGAGCGCAAGGACATCGAGGAGGAGGCAGACCTCGTCGAGGGGCCGCTCGTCAACTACAAGGATAAGGGTCACAAAGTCGAGTTGGTCGGCAAGGACAAGGTCGAGGGCAGCGACGCCTACAAGCTGAAGATCACGCTCAAGAGCGGCGACACGCAGTACGTCTACCTCGACGCCGACACCTTCCTCGAAGTTAAGTCGGAGGGCAAGCGGATGGTGCGCGGCACCGAGGTCGAGACCGAGGCGTTCAGCGGCGACTACAAAGAGGTCGAAGGCTTGATGATCGCGTTCTCGCAGGAGGCCGGGCAGAAGGGGAGTCCGCAGCGCCAGCGCATCACGTTCGATAAGATCGAGATCAACCCGGCGGTCGAGGACGCGCGCTTCAAGATGCCGGAGGTGAAGAAGGCCGAGGGCAACGCGCCCGCCGCGAAGCCGGAGAACAAAGAGTCGGAGACGAAGCCCGCCGACAAGAAGCCCGAACCGAACAAGAAGCCGCCGGTCGGCTAGTCTCACAAGCGACGCCCGACGAACTACGCGCCGCGCCGGGCGCGGGTGCCGAAAGCCCGCGCCCGGCGCTGCGCCCGCCCGCCCCCTTATAACATTCATTCAACCCGGATTCAGTTTCGAGCCAAATCGAGAGGGTTAACTGTCATGTCGAACCGCTGGAAAGGCCTGCTCGCCCTGCGCCTCGCCGCCGCGCTCCTCTGCGCCACGCTCCCCTCGCGCGCGCAGACGGCCGCGCCGATGGGCGAGCCCGTCAGGATCGACTCCGAGACTATTTCGGGTCTCGACGCGCGCCAGCTAGGCCCCGCCGTGATGGGCGGCCGCGTCGCGGCCGTCGACGGCGTCGTGGAGAACAACCGCGTCACGCTCTACGTCGGCTCGGCGAGCGGCGGCGTCTGGAAGTCCACGAACGGGGGCACGACCTTCAAGCCCGTCTTCGACAAGTACACGCAATCCATCGGCGCGGTCACGATTGATCCGACGAACCCGAAGACGGTGTGGGTCGGCACGGGCGAGACGTGGGTGCGCAACAGCGTCTCGGTCGGCGACGGCGTTTATAAGTCGACCGACGGCGGCGACAACTGGACGAACGTCGGCTTGAAAGAGACCGAGCGCATCGCGCGCGTGCTCGTCGACCGCAAAGCGGCGGACACCGCCTACGTCTGCGCGACCGGACACCTGTGGGACGCGAACCCGGAGCGCGGCGTCTTCAAGACGACCGACGGCGGGAAGACCTGGCAGAAGATTCTCTTCGTCGACGACGACACGGGCTGCGCGATGATGGACATGGATCCGCAGGATTCCAAGACCATCTACGCCGCGATGTGGCAGTACCGGCGCAAGCCGTGGACGTTCTCTTCGGGCGGGGCGGGGAGCGGGCTCTTCAAGTCGTCGGACGGCGGGGCGACGTGGAAGAAGCTCTCGAAGGGTCTGCCCGCGGGCGATCTCGGCCGCATCGCCGTGGCGGTCGCGCCGTCGAACCCGAAGGTGGTTTACGCCTTCGTCGAGGCGAAAAAGTCCGCGCTCTTCCGCTCGGACGACGGCGGCGAGTCGTGGGCGGAGATGAACGGCAGTCAGGCCGTCATCAGCCGCCCGTTCTACTTCGGGAACCTCTACGTCGATCCGAAGAACGAGAACCGGGTTTATAAGCCCGCGACCTCGCTCAGCATCAGCGAGGACGGCGGCAAGACCTTCAGCGGCATCGCCGGATCGGTTCACAGCGACCTGCACACGATGTGGATCAACCCGGCGAACCCGGAGGTCGTCTACGTCGGCTCTGACGGCGGGCTCTACTCGACCGAGGACAGGGGCGCGCGCTGGCGCTTCTACCCGAACCTGCCGCTCGCGCAGTTCTACCACGTCAGCTACGACATGGAGCGGCCCTACAACGTCTACGGGGGCTTGCAGGACAACAGCTCTTGGTACGGCCCCTCGAACGCGGTCGGGGGCGTGCAGAACAAGCACTGGCGCGCGGTCTTCGGCGGCGACGGCTTCTGGGTCTTCGAAGACCCGTCCGATCCCGATTACATCTACGCCGAATACCAGGGCGGCAACATCGGCCGCGTCAACCGGAAGACTCTGGAGACGCGCGACATCAAGCCGCTGCCGCGCGCGGGCGAGAAGCTGCGCTTCAACTGGAACACGCCGATCCACATCAGCCCGACGCAGAAGGGAACCGTCTACATCGGCGCGCAGTTCCTCTTCCGCTCGCGCGACCGCGGCGACTCCTGGGAGCGCGTCTCGCCCGATCTCACGACGAACGATCCCATGAAGCAGCGTCAGGAGGAGTCGGGCGGCCTGACCGTGGACAACTCCGACGCCGAGACGCACACGACCATCTACACGATCAGCGAGTCGCCGAAGAACGCCAACACGATCTGGGTCGGCACGGACGACGGCAACCTTCAGCTCACGCGCGACGGCGGCAAGACGTGGACGAACGTCGTTAAAAACGTCCCCGGCCTGCCCGCTAACTCCTGGGTCTCGGCCGTCGAGGCGAGCCGCTTCGACGAGGCGGTGGCTTACGCGACCTTCGACCGCCACGCCGACGGCGACATGAAGCCCTACGTCTTCAAGACGACCGACTACGGCAAGACCTGGACGCCGCTCGCGACCTCCGACGTTGAGGGCTACGCGCACGTCATCAAGGAGGACGCGGTCAACAGAGATTTACTCTTCCTCGGCACGGAGTTCGGGCTCTTCGTCTCGCTCGACGGCGGCCGCCAGTGGGCGCGCTTCACGGGCGGCGACCTCCCGCGCGTCGCCGTGCGCGACATCGCCCTGCACCCGCGCGACAACGATCTCCTCCTCGCCACGCACGGGCGCGGCATCTGGATCGTCGACGACATCACGCCGCTGCGCGCGCTCACGCCCGAACTGCTCGCGCAGGACGCGGCGTTCATCCCGTCACGTCCCGCCGTGCTGACGCTGCCCGCGAGCGAGTTCAACTTCGCGGGCGACTCGGAGTACGTGGGGCGGGCCAAGAGCGAGAGCGCGCAGATCGTCTACTACCAGAAGAAGCGGCACATCTTCGGCGACCTCAAGTTCGAGATCTACGACGAGGCGGGCAACCTCGTCTCGACGATACCGGGCAGCAAGCGGCGCGGCCTGAACCGCGTCGAGTGGTCGATGCGGATGAAGGCCCCGAAAGTCCCGCCCGCCGCCTCCCTCGTCCCGAACTTCTTCTCCTTCGTCGGGCCGCGCGTCCCCGAAGGGGCTTACACCGTGAAGATGATCAAGAACAAAGACACCTTCACGTCGAAGCTGACGGTCGTCGCCGACCCGCGCTCCCGCCACACGAAAGAGGATCGCGCGCTCCAGTTCTCGACCGTCACGCGCCTCTACAAGATGCTCGGCGACATGACCTACACGGTCGACTCCGTCACGGACGTGCGCGCGCAGGCGCAGTCGCGCCTCGCGAAGCTGGCCGCGGCCGATCCGGCGCGCAAGCCGGTCGAAGACTTGTTGCGCGCGACCGAGTCGTTGCGCGCGCGGCTGGTCGCCACGCGCGAGGGCTCCGGGATCACGGGCGAGGAGCGCATCCGCGAGAAGATGGGGGCGCTCTACGGCTCGGTCAACAGCTACGACGGACGGCCGTCGCAGTCGCAGATCGAGCGCATCGCGGAACTCGGCAAGGAGATGGCGTCGGTCGTCGCAGACTTCGACGCCCTGACGAAGAAGGAACTCGCGGCCGCGAACGCCGAACTCTCGAAGGGGCAGCTCCAGCCCATCGCCGTGATGTCGCGCGCCGACTGGGAGAAGAGCCCGACGGGGAACTGACGGGCGTGCGGCGAGGAGGCAGGCGGGGGCTAAGTTTTCAATGCCGGGCGGCGGGCGCGTCTCAGTTCAAGGCTTCCGCCCGCGCTTCTTCCTGGTCGCTTCGGCGGCGCACTTCTCACACTTGCAGCCGACCGGCTTGATGTGGTCGTCGAAGTATTCCTTCCCGTAGTCGTAGGTGATCTCCTCGCCGGGCTTGATGGCCCGGTTCGACCAGATCCACACGCGGTGGCCGGAAACGTATGCCGAGGCGTTCGGCCGGCACGAGTGGTTGATGTAGCGGGCGAGGTTGCTGCGCGGGGTGCCGTCGATAGACCACTTGGTGTTGACGCCGAAGAAGTATTTTCCGTACTTCCTTCTACCGACCTCTTCATTCGAGATGAGCCGCCCGGTGTACTCGATGATCCGCTTACCGGCCGGGATCGGCTCGCGCGCGAATAACCCCAGCCCGGCGGCGGTGCGCCTGACGACGTAGCGGGAATCCATCTTGGTCATGACGTGATGATACCAACTTATTTTCTACTGTATAATCAAGGGCATGAATAAACGCGCTAAAAAAAGGGTGAAGGAAGCCATCGAGAAGAAGAACCTGGAGCGTGAGGAGAGCCGTAAAGAACTGCACCGCTCCTCCCCGAAGGCTCCGCCGCAGCAGCGCGGTTTCGTCGGCAAGCCGGCCAAGAAGCGGGGTTAGCCTGCGGGGTGTGGTGATGTCGTCGGCTCGTCCGAGGGCCAACGTCGCACCGTTCGGCGCCGAAACCCTTTCCACGGTGATCAACTGGAACCACGTTGCTTTAGGTTCCGGGTATCTTCTATAGTCCGCAGCCAGCGGGGGGACAGACTTCATGGCGGGTTACGGCGAACTTTATGTGGTCGGCGGGGCGTTGGGTTCCGAGATTCCGGCCAAGGGCTGGGGGAAGGCCGTAGGCGGCGAGGGCGTGAGCCACATCCTCTTCCAAATCCTCGTCGGCGAGGCGGAGCGTCAGTGGTTCGAAGTGCATTACTTCGACAAGTCGATCAAGCCGCTCGGCAACATCACGAAGATCATCCCGGCAGCGAACGATCACCCGGACGCCCTGCTCGACTGCTGCATCGCTTTTTACCCGAAGTACTTCGAGCAATGCCCTTCGCTGGCAGCCATCCCCAAGAAGGTCAAAACTTTTCGGCGCTTGGACTTTCATCACGGCATGGACGAAGTGCCAGAGGAGTGGGCGGCCCTTCGTGAAGAGGCGCGCCCGTTATTCAACGACTTATATATCTGGCAGGCCAAGTTGACGCGGGTGAAAACCACATAAACCATCGGCTCGGTAAGTGCTCACCCTTCGGGCCAGCCCCACCCCCAAAGTCGTGATAGACCGCGCGGCGATCCTATCTTCCGATTAACGCCACCCCTTAGTGTCGCAGTGGCCTGGTCTAGTGGCGGAGGAAAAGCCCGCCACTCGTTCGTAGCGGGCTCAGTGTTTGGAAGCATTAAGGAGGGCGGCTAGTGGGTCTCGAACCCACGACCTCAAGATCCACAATCTTGCGCTCTAACCGACTGAGCTATAGCCGCCGCATCGCTCTGAAATCAAGAACTTAGCAGAAGTGATTCACGTCCCGGAGTGGTGAATCTTACACTCATTTCTTGCTCAGCGAAGAAAAATATACCACAACTGAAAACCTATTGTATATTTTCCGCCTTTAACAAGAGGATAAGGGGGAACAAGGGGACTTTTGTAGAAGGAGTCTCCCCAGAGGAGGGCGTTCATGAATTACCGATTCCCGGTCAAGCTCATGAAGACCGTCCACCGCGAGTTCTTCGTCTCCCCCTCACACGCGGAGTTCGAACAGCGCACCGTCTGGAGTCTGGAAAACGCCTTCACCACCGCGTTCAAGACTCTCCAGCCCGTCCGTCAGTACGAGATGACGGCACGCTTGGGTAAGTTCCTGGCCCCTCACTCTCAGGCGTTCTAACCCGCCTAAACTCCTTCCACACCTAAAGACCAGCTCCCACTGGCAAACAAGAGAACGCCCTGCACCCAAGCCGAGCGTTTTTCTAATCGAGCTAGTTTACTGACTCTATATAGTTAGATAAGCATTAACTTGGACTGTAGTGCGGAGTATAAGGCGGGCTATCGAACACGGGAAATCGCTCCTCTCGTTGTCGATGAAACTCACATAGGGCTAACCGCCGCCCTCACTCAAGTCTCCGTACTACCAAGCAGGAGAAAGAAATGAGTAGATACAGGTCCGGACTTCTAATAAGTATAGTCTTCGTCTGCTTCGTACTATGTACCTTCATAGTCACCCGAGTCAGCAGCCTTCAGAACCCCGATAACAAGCTTCTAGCCGTGAGAGAGAATCAGGAAGAAGCGACTCACATTCGGGAAGGCGTTCTGTCCGCAAAACAGAGGGCGCACGGCAAACTTTTTAAGCACAACGGGCCGAAACTCAGAGACCTCGCAAAGCAAATGGCGGGGCCTATCGAGGTCGTCTCAGACGTTGGCTTGGTGCTTGATAACACACCAATCCCGGGGAACCCTTTGGAGGGGGCGACGTGCAACGCCGACGCTGTGGTGGTCGGCGTGACGCGGGGTAAGGCTTCGCAAGTCAACGAAGAAGGGAACTTCATTTTCACCGACCTGGACGTGACCGTCGAAGAAGTCGTTAAGAACAACCCCCTTTCCGGTATCGAACCTAATCAACTCGTCTCCGTCACCCGCCCCGGCGGCGCGGTGGAGTTCGGCGGGAGAGTCTTCCGTGCCAGGAGGGAAGACTTCAAACCTACGCCCGTCGGCAGGAGATACCTGTTCTTCCTTAAGTACGTCCCGGAGACACAATCGTACCTCGCCTACGGCAACGGGACATTCGAGTTGAACGATAAAAAGGTCGCCGGGCTCGGAGACGCGCCCGAGCTGCGAGCGTTCGAATCCAAAGACCCCGCGACCCTGCTCGGCGAAGTCCGCACCTTCGCCGCGGCCGCCTGTCCGACCAATAAATAGACGAATAAGATAAGAGGCCCATCATGTCCACGGCGCACCCCCACCACTCGCGCTCCCGGTGGCTGAGAGTCAGTTGCTTAGTATTCTTCACGTTCATTACTTGCGCCGCGGCGTACTCGCAGTGCCCTCCGAACAACCGAAGCGCCTGGAGCCAGGGGCGTCAGGTTGCTTACCGGATTGACCCTAATTAGGGCGATAATATACTTGACGAATCAACTCGGATTTGCTATCATCCTCACATGATGGCGAAGAACGAAACACCCAAAACACTTCAACAGGCGATTATCTATTTCAGCGATCCTGATAACTGCCTTAACTACCTTGTGGCGCGTCGTTGGAAAGATGGCGTTGTGTGCCCGACGTGCGGACGTACTGACGTTTCTTTTCTGGCGACGCAGCGCAAGTGGCAATGCAAGAGCGCGCACGCGCGCCGTCAGTTCTCGGTTAAGGTCGGAACGATTTTCGAGGACTCGCCGCTCGGTCTGGATAAGTGGCTGATGGCGATCTGGATGATTACGAACTGCAAAAACGGCATCAGCAGTTATGAGGTTCATCGCGCTATCGGTGTGACACAAAAGACCGCGTGGTTCATGGTTCACCGCATCCGCCTTGCGATGCAGACCGGATCGTTTGAGAAGAAGATGGGCGGCAACGGCAGCGAGGTTGAAGCCGACGAAACATTCATCGGCGGACTCTCGCGCAATATGCACCGGAGCGTGCGCGCGCGCAGAATCAAGGGGACGGGCGGATCGGGCAAGGTTGCCGTCATGGGTCTGCTTGAGCGTCACGGCGAAGTGCGTTGCACGGTCATTCCGAACACTCAACGCGGCACGCTGCACGGCTACGTCAAGCGGCACGTCGCGCACGGCGCGGAACTGTTCACGGATGCCCATATCTCGTATCAGGGGCTTGATGCCGAATACATTCATCAAGTGATTGACCACGCCGAAAAGTACGTTGACGGTCAGATTCACACGAACGGCATTGAGAACTTTTGGAGTCTCTTGAAGCGCGGGATTAAGGGAACGTATGTGAGCGTCGAGCCGTTCCACTTGTTTCGTTATCTTGACGAGCAGACGTTTAGATTCAACACGCGGAAAGGTAAAGACGCTGATCGGTTTGTTGAGGCAGTAGGTTCTATTGTGGGAAAGCGATTGACCTATGACGAACTGATCGGCAAGAAAACTGACCACTAAAGAGAAGCGGCAGAATCGGGGCAAGCGGAAGCGGGTTAAGTACCCCGCTTCTCGTTTTTGCGTTTCCTCTCCTTCTCGTATTTCACCTTCTCGGCATCTATTTCTTTCTTCGGCACGGCTAATATCTTGCGGGTAAACTCAACAAAGGTTTCCGCTTCGGTTTGGCTCTTCTCGCTAGTCTGCTTTTTCATAACTGTACCTCTTCAATCCCTGTGAGTGTGTGTATTGTTGCGTGGTCAGCAAAAAGGAGCGTTACATGGCCCTTTGCCATTGCTCTTTTCCCCGACTGAACGAACGCCTTAACACGCGCCACAACCTCTTCTGGCAATGGCCTCTTATGTTTGATAATAATAATCCCGCCATGCGTACACGGCGGGAACGTCCATTCATCTATCGTGTTCTTATCTTTTGTCAAAAGCAGCCGATTTTCTTCTACCGTACCTTTATTTATAAGAACATCATCGTCTGTATTCTGCTTATAACCACACTCAATGATTGTCTTAACGTCCAGCGCGCCTAGCTTATCTAATGCGGTGAGGATGCGTTTATCTTTCAGGTTGTAGTCAACCATTAGCTTTAGATGATTAGCGCGCGGCACAAGCTTCCTCCAAGAAATCTTGGGCGTAGGCAATAGCCTCCTTGATTTGTTCTTCGGTTACATCAGGCGCATAAATCTTCTGTACTTCTTGAATACTACCGTAAACATACAGGTCGGCAAGGATATTTCCGACTGACAGGCGCAAGTCTTTCAGATGCGGCGTACCGCCGAAGATACCCTTATCCGTGCTAATCAATGGATGCTCTTCGCACAGCCTGTCTGCAAGGGCGCGGAATGATTCTTTAATGTATTGCTCTTCATAATTTCTTAGTCGGACAGTTACATCAATATCAATATCATCGCCCGTTAGGGAGCGGAGCTGTTGGAAGCGTCTATAACTACCACTAACGTACAGCTTAACTTCGCTGCCGCCCGCCGTCTGTGACTGGCCGCGCTCGACTTTTTCCGGCTCACTACGCAAAGGTGGATTAAAGCTATAAGAATTGTCACCCGGCGTCGTCACCGGCGGCGGGACTCTCTGCGGCGGGAGCGGTTGTGCTGACATTTTTCCTCGCCTCCAATTCTTTCTTTCTTATCTCTTGATGAAGATTCCAATTCTGAATGAGAGCGTTTATTACTGCGCTCATGTGTCGAGGGGTGAACACAATACGCGCCATTACCTTCGCCCTAACAGACTCTAAACGTCCGTATTCGTCATCATTCTGAACTATCGGCTGTTGCACTTGCGAGAAAATCAAAGTGAACTCATTAGCGGTGTGCTGGATGATGAAATTGTCGCAGTAGGTCAGGTTAACATCGTCGGGGATGTAGTGTTTGACGGGGAGATCATACGTCAGCGCCTTTATCTCCTCAGCGGCATTCTCCGCGTCTTTGTTCTCGTCAGCCATCGGGGGCACTATACAGGAAATTAGGTTCTAGAGTCACCACGAAAACCGGCGCGTAGGATGGGATTGTGTGAGGTAAGATACAGGCTAAGACCCGTGGTGCGTCAACTATATAATCACCCTCGTTGATTCTTAGCCCCGTGTCCATGAGGGTCTATAGCAGGGCGTAGGTCCGCCGCTCGCAATGCGTCTTGGGCCTGAAAGTGAGGATGGCTTTCAACTCCGCGTCCGTCAGTGAGCGGAAAACCCTCGTCCGCCCCTTCAGTGGTTTGATTGAAAAAGGCTGGCAGTGCCCGTTCTCGGCAAGCCACTTCACGAAGGCGTTGGCACCATGCAGATAGGCGTTTATCGCGCCGACACTAACCCCGCGTTCACGGAGTCTGATAACCACGGAGGTGAGACATTCTTTGGTGGGCTCGGTGAAGCCGTTCCGGCGGAGGTTATCGAAGACCTGTTGGTAATACCGTAAGGTGGTCTCCGACAGGTTGCGTAAGTAACGACGTTCCTTTTAAAACTGCGTGAAGAGTTCTTCAAGTCTTGCGCTCAACGAAACACCTACCTCTCTGTATAATCAACTAAGAAGTTGATAACAAAGAAGTAGGCGTTAGAGGTTAGTGCTTAGATTTCCACAATCTTGCGCTCTAACCGACTGAGCTATAGCCGCCGCATCGCTCGCGCGGGGTTAATAGTAGCGAAACTCTTAACGTCTGACAGGCCCGCGCGCTTTTCTTCCCCTCGGGTCCCGGCTGCGGCGAAAGTGTGGGATCAAAGTCGCGGCCCCCAGACCGAAACGCCCCCGGCAGGACTCGAACCTGCGACCCACAGCTTAGAAGGCTGTTGCTCTATCCGACTGAGCTACGGGAGCAAGGCCGTTCGGCGCGGCGATGTTATCATGCGCGCGCCGAGACGCGCCATCACGCACGAATGAGGAAACGAGACGAGTGGAGAGCCCTGAGAGTCGGAACCCCTGGAAGACGCTTTCGTCGAAAGTCGTGTACGACAACCCGTGGATCAGCGTGAGGGAGGACGCCGTCGTCCACCCCGACGGGGGGCGGGGAATCTACGGGGTCGTCCATTACAAGAACGTCGCCGTCGGAGTCCTCGCCTTAGACGGCGAAGACATCTACCTCGTCGGCCAGTACCGCTACCCGCTCGGACGTTACTCGTGGGAGATTCCGGAAGGCGGCTGCCCCGAGGGCGAAGAGACGCTCGACGCCGCGCGCCGCGAACTCGAAGAGGAGACCGGCCTGCGCGCCGCCCGCTGGCGCAAACTCGGCGAGGCCCACCTCTCGAACTCGGTCTCGGACGAGTCGGCCGTCTGGTACGAGGCGACCGGACTTACCAAGGGTGAGAGACGGCCGGAAGGCAGCGAGGAGTTGCGCGTCAGCCGCGTGCCGTTCCGCGAAGCCGTCCGCATGGTTCTCGAAGGGGAGATTACCGACAGCATCAGCGTCATCGCGATCCTGCACTTTCAACTGCTGCGCTCGTCAGCCGGCGACACTTAAACGGCACGGGGCTCCCAACTTCGAGGCCGCCGCAAAGAAGAAGGGCCGCCCGACCTCTGTGGGTCGGGCGGCCTTCTTCGCGAAGAATTTTGATTGCGGGGGAATTAAGCTGCGTAGCGGTCGTCGACCGTGACGGTCTCGGCGAAGACGCGGCGGCCGTTGATCGCGTCGTCGATAATCTCGCGCACGGCGGCGACGTCAGGGTTAACGTCCATCCGGTCGCAGGCGCGCAGATGACGCAGGATGCCTTCGGTCGCGATGTCGAGCCCGGCACCCGTCAATTTGGAATAACGGCGCGCCTGGATGTGGTCGATCAGTTTCAACCGCTCTTCGAGCGGAAGTGTCACGTTGAAAGTCACTGTGCCTTTTCTCCTTTTCAGACCGCCCAAGAGGGCGGCTGCCTCACTTCAAATGCCTAATTTTAGATGCCGGAACCACCGTATTTGGTGTGTTTCGGTTATGATTGACCGAAAAAACGCAGAGAAACCTCCGAAAGTTGCTCCGGCAACGCTTGGTTCGGAAAACTGCTGCCTAAGAAACCAGGGATATTAGCTCAAGAAGGCTGAAAAAGCCAGAAAATTTTTTCAGAACAGCGCGGCGGGTTTCACGGGCGAAGTCGGGGAAGGAAGTGGATGATTAGCAGCGTTTAACCGGATGGAGGGCGGTCTCGCGCTCAAACGCCAAGAGAAGGGTTTGGGGCGGGCGAGTGGCGGGGGGGGCGTGACCCGTAGGTCGCTTCAAAAACGCGAAACCGACTGCGAAAAACGTGCGGTTACTGTCCCGCCACTCGCAGTCGGCGCGTTTAGCTTGTCGAATGATTTGGCGAAGGAAAACGGGCTACTTTTTAGGAACGACCGTGTCCTTCATCGACTTGCCGAGGCGAAACTTCAGCGTCGTCTTGGCGGGAATCTGAATGGTTTCACCCGTCTGCGGGTTGCGCCCCTCGCGGGCTTTCCTCTCGGAGAGAACCATCTTGCCGAAGCCGGGGAGCACGAACTCGCCGTTGCCCTTGACCTCGGAGCTGGCGAGATTAGCCAACTCGTCGAAAAACTCTTTGACCTGCGCCCGCTTCATCCCGGTTTTCTCGGCGAAGTGGTTGAAGACCTCCGACTGCGTCATGCGCTTCTTCGTTGCTTTGGTCGCCATGGAAAAGTGTGACTACCTCCTAACGGATAGGGAAGAATTAGTAAAACTTGCAGCAGGACATATATCACACCGGAGCCCTGATGTCTGCAAAAAAACCGAAAAATTTGGGTTATTTTTCAAACAATTCGGGGGGAGCACCTCTCAGACGACATGCCGTGGCGCTCACCCGATCACCTCACTAAACATGAATCGGGGCGAGAGGATTCGAACCTCCGACCTCTCGGTCCCAAACCGAGCGCACTACCAGGCTGTGCTACGCCCCGCGACACTCAACTTTTCGGCGGGATATTAACAGACTCCCGCCCGGCTGGCGAGTGTCTGTGTCCGGGTGCGCCATCTCACCGACAGAGGAGCGCGAGGTAGTCGCGGGCGAGGACGAAGGCGCGGGCGCGGTGGCTGATCGTCTGCTTGATCTCGACGGGAAGCTCGGCGAAAGACAGGTCGTAACCTTCGGGCACGAAGACCGGATCGTAACCAAAACCATGCGCGCCGCGCGCCGACGTTGCGATCCGCCCCGCACAAACCCCGCGGAATGAGCGCAATCTTACCGCCGACGGATCGTAGAGGGCGAGGACGCAGACGAAGCGCGCGCCCCTCTCGGCGTCGCTCTTCCCCTCCAACTCTTTGAGCAACCGCGCGACGCGCTGCCCGTCGGTCGCGCCCGCCCCGGCGTACCGCGCCGAACGCACGCCCGGCGCGCCGCCCAGAGCTTCGACTTCGAGCCCCGAATCGTCGGCGAGCGTGAGTAGCCCCGTCCGCCGACCGTAGAAAGTGGCTTTGAGCGAAGCGTTCTCCTCGAAAGTCTCTCCGGTCTCTTCGACGGGCGGGATCGGCCCGAACTCCGAAAGGTTGCGTAGCCTGACGGGCAAGCCCGAAAGCATCCGTGCCAGCTCCGGAACCTTCCCTGCGTTCGAGGTCGCCAACAACAATTGTCCGCGGGGGTCGGTCGTCATGTGATTCGTGCTCGCGTTTCGCCGCATTCGCGCGGCCGAGAATATTTAATTCTTTTCAACCCGCCGGATTTCATGTTAACAATAATTCAAGGGGGATGTTCACCACGGACGCTTCCCCCGTACCCTTCGCAAGGAAACCCGCCCGACGTGAGCTTTAACCCCGCAACACTCTCCGCGACGACAGACCGCCCGCAATCAACCCTGCCGACGGGAGCGTGCGAAGTGACCGCCACGCCTGCGTCCGAACCGGGCTGCGCCCGCGAGCTCGCGATCTGGCTCTCCGCACTCCCGAGCTTCTTCGACCTGAAGAACCACCCCGGCGGCGGAGCGGACGGGGATCGCCTGGCCGAGCAGAATTTCATCCACGAGACGCGCATTTTCCAGCAGGTGCTTCGCCACTGCCTGCACCTGTGTCTGTTCCTCAGCTCGGAATCTCTGGCCGACCCGCCCGTCGGCGGCGCGCCCGTCGCCGACACCGAATTCGCGCAGGCCCTGGCGGAGTCAGGGCGGCACTCTTCTTACTACCGGACGTACGAGAGCCTAAGTATGGTCTACGGCGTTTGTCGCGGCCTGTCGCAGGCGACAAAAGTTGACGCCGCTTCCTGGTCGAGCCTGGGCGGGCTGTTCCTGCGAGAGTTCGAGGAGTCGGGCGCGACCGCGCTCTCCAAATCGATGCCCGCCGAAGAAGTTTTACGCCGGCGTTTCCCCGCATTAAGCGGTCTGGCGGAGTCTGCCGTCCAGCAGACCTCTGCGGGCGAGTTACCCGCCGTGCTCTCGCTCCTCGCAGAGGCGCTCGAACAGCTCTCGTTTGTCGGCACGTTGCTCGTCAAAGATCAGCCGCTCAAGATGGCGCTGCCGATCTTTATGCACGCGCACGGGCGGGCGCGGGAGGCGGTCGCCGAGTTCGAGAGGATGGCGACGCGCGCCGCCGAAGAGAAGGTCGAGCTGTACGAGTTGTTCGACGGCGCTGGCTATGCCGTCGGGATGGAGCTCAACAAGGTCTTCTGTCGCGAGCTGGCGGGGCTCGCCGCCTCGCGCCGCCCCGCGACGATCTACACGCGCGTCGAAAACGCGCACGGACTTTTACGCGACTGCTTTCAACAGACCATCCTCACGCTCGCCCTGGCGTTCGATCCCGCCTTCGACGGCTCGGCGCTGTTCGACACTATCATCTTAAAGCTGCAACAGTCGTTGCGCCTGCGCGAAGAGATCTGGGCGCTCTCGGAACTCGTCCGCCGCGCCGAGCGCGACTGCGACCGCAAGCCCCTCGCCCCGCTCGTCGCGCGCCTGCGCGCCTTCGAGGAAGGGGCCATGCGCTACCTGATGTACAAGGACTGGGAATCGTTCGAGCGTTTCGTCGCGGAGATTACCGCCGCGCGCGGCGCGGGCGAGCTGGCCCCGGTCCTGCACCGGTTCGCCACCTACCTCGACGCGCTCTTCAACCAGATCAGTATGCGCGCCGTCCTCGCCGATCACCCGTTCGACCACCCCGACATCCTGGACTGAAACTCCGGCCGCGAAGGCTGGCGGCTGTGCCCCGACTCCCGCAAGCGAAGAGTCGGAGCCGCCTCATCTCGGCGCGCCCGCGTCCGGCGAGAGCTGTAAGGCGATTGCCGCGAACTGCCCGAAAGGCGAAAGCGTCTTCCGCTCCAGCCCGTCCGTCGCGAGTCTCGTCACGCTCACGGAAAAGGGGAGCGCAGCCACGGCGCGCGCGAGCGTCGCGGCGTCCGGCGCGTTCGGCGTCGCCGAGCGGCGGGGCGCGGCGAGCGAGACGAAGCGGCGCGCCTGCTCGCGATCGTCCGTCATGGAGACGATCGGCGGCTGCGCGCCGCTTAGCGGCGCGAACCCGAGGGGCTTTTTGAAGGCGTCGCTCGAAGCCAAATTATTACCGGAGGCGCGCGCTTCCAGGCAGCGACGCACCGCCGCTTCACTCCCCAGAATGACGTGATTCTCGAACAGGCTGGCCGCCCCCCGTTCCGCGTCGCGCGAGACGCGCATCTCGGCGTTGCCGACGTGCTCGGTGAGTGTGCCCCCGCCGAGCCGCTTATCGAGCAGAGAGCGCAACGTCTTCTCGTCGCGCACCGCCGCGACGAAGGCTAACTCGTCGCCCTCCGCGTCCAGGCGCGCGGTCGCGATCTCCGGACCCGCGGCGCGCAGGAAATCGCGCGGCGCGTCGACGCCGAACGGTTCGAGCGACTTGCCGAGGTACGCGCCGGCGAAGGGCGCGAACGTCGGGTCGAGTTCGGAGGAGACGATGGCGTTGACGCCGCGCCACGTCTCGTCGGGCTCCGAGAAGTTGTAACGCGTGATCTGGTGCGCGTCGGCGGGGAGATATTCGGCGGAGTGAAACGAGGCGTCGGGAGACGCTTCGAGGGCGACCGCGAGCCTCGACG
The DNA here is from genome assembly GCA_035537435.1 of Pyrinomonadaceae bacterium. Classification (GTDB taxonomy): domain Bacteria; phylum Acidobacteriota; class Blastocatellia; order Pyrinomonadales; family Pyrinomonadaceae; genus JAIVGV01. Next base: position 34,446 of record DATLMC010000046.1, read on the forward strand.
TAAGGTCGGACGACAGTGCGAAGTAGTAGCTGTCCTCGACGGCCCGGTTATTAACCTTAGCGCTCCACGCCGCGCCGCCGAGCAGCCGCCCTGCGAGTTGCGGCAGCACGATGGCGAGTGCGCTCTGGGCGCGCGCGTCGGACGAGGAACGGCTCGCGAGGACGAGCGCCGCGATCTGCGTGAGCTTGGGCGCGCTGCCCTGCGGGGCGTAGCCGAACGCCAGCGCCTCCTCCGCCCCGACGCGCTGTCGCATCCCGCCGAGTTCAGGGTCGCCAGAGAGCGCCGCGCGCTCGCCCCGTTGAGCCGCGAGGCACGCCAGGACGGCCGACTCGTCGTTGCCGACAAACGCCGCGCTCCCCGCGAACGCGGCGACGATCTTTTTCCCGCCGGCGGGCGCAGTCCAGAACGCGAACCGCACGCCGCCCCGATCCGCCTCCTCGAACTTCGGCTCGCCGTAAGCCTTGCGCGCGAACTCGCCGACGAACTTCGTGACCGCCGCGCGAGCCCGCGACTCGCTCGCGTGCGTCTCAGCCACGATCACGACGCGCGGGCTGATTTCGAGCGCGAGATCGCTCCCCTCTCTGGCGTCGACGCCGAGGACTGCGACCGCAACTTGTGCGCGCGCGAACACGACTGATTCGGCAGATCCGATCCCCGACCAGCCGGCGAAGCGCGCGAGCCATCCGAGGCGACCGACGTCGGCGCGCACGCCCGCGGCGGGGGCGAGCGTCTGCCACGCCTCGGTCGAAGTGAGTGCGGCGAGAATGTCCGGCAGGCTGTTGGCTTCGATGTAGACGAGCGAGTCCTGCGGGACGTAGGCCGCCATCTCGGCGCGCTCGGGGCGCTCCCACCATAGCCACGCGATAGCCAGCAGAATGATTCCGCACAGGATTAGCGAGAGAGCCGGCAAGATTCGTCTCATCGCCGCAATCCTAACTTCGTCGGTCAGGCGTAGCAAGGGTAAACGTACCCGTACTTAACCCCGAAACCTTGTCAATCACCGCGCACTTTGAAGACGCATCGCGCGTTACTCTTTACAAAAACCGGGTCTGGAAACTCGACTGTCTTTTTCCAGAAAAGCCTCGACATTGCCCTGACTTCTACTCCAAGCCTCATACTACCTACAAGTTAAACAATCAAAATATATGTTGACAGTGTGAAAGATGGTCGGCTATATTCTCAAGGGGGTTGGGATTGCATTCTCGCTCCTCGGTTAAATCAACTCGCTTCTTTGACACCGACGAAAAGGCACACCCCGCGCGAGCGGGGGCCGCAAAGCCAACGGGAGTCAGCGCCACGCGCTCGCGCTATCGCGTCCGACTCGGCCGGGTTGCCGAAAGGTGAGGCGTCCGAGACGTTCGCGCCCGGACGATCCCCCCGCCCGTCTGGCCCTTCGCGCCGCGTCCCTTTTCGGTTCGAGACCCTCTCCCGCCAGCGTCGCCCTGCGCCTACGAAGCGCCCGCCGCCACCCAGATGACCCCCGCCACCCCTACGACCGCCAAATCGTCCGCCCGCTCACAACGCACCAGAGTCCGACGCATTCGCGCACGCCTGCGCCGCGAGCAGCGCCGGAGAGCGCAAAAGACTTCAAGGGACAAATAGCTCATGTTCAAACGTAACGCGAAGAAGAACAACCTCGTCGGCTTGGACATCGGCTCAAGCTCCGTCAAAGCAGTCGAGTTGCAGGGCAAGCCCGGCAGCCTCGTCCTGCTGAGCCTCGCCCACGAGAGCCTCCAGCCCGACTCCGTCGTCGACGGACAGATCATGGAGTTGAACTCCGTCTCGCAGACCATCGCCAGCATCTTCCAGTCGAACCAGATCAAGACCGAGCGCGTGGCGGCCGGCGTTTCCGGAAGTTCCGTGATCGTCAAGAACATCATCGTGCCGCCGATGAGCGAGGCCGAGTTGGAAGAGTCAATCGACTGGCACGCGGAGGAGCACATCCCTTTCGACATCGCCGACGTGAGCCTCGACTACCAGATCGTGGGCTCGACCGCCGACTCGCTGAGCGTCCTGATGGCGGCGTGCAAGCGCGACTTCGTCGCCAACATCAAGCAGGCGATCCAGCTCGCCGGCAGGCAGCCCGCGATCATCGACGTGGACGCCTTCGCCCTCCAGAACTGCTACGAGGTCAATTACGATCCGCAGCCGAACCAGGTGGTCGCCCTCCTGAACATCGGGGCGTCGACGATGAACATCAACATCGTGCAGGGCGCGCGCAGCGTCTTCACGCGCGACGTTTCGGTCGGCGGTAACCAGTACACGTCGCTCCTCCAGAAGGAGCTGGGGCTGACCTTCGACGAGGCGGAGCAGGTCAAGCGCAGCGGCACGCTCCCGGCCGGCTCCGAGACGCGCGATCTCGCCGAGGTGTTAGAGACCATCTCCGACATCCTCGCGCTCGAAATCCAGAAGACCTTCGACTTCTACCGCGCCACCTCCGACGACGGCGAAGGCGCGGTGCAGAAAATTCTCGTCTCGGGCGGCGGCTCGAAGCTCGCCGGTCTCGCCGACTTCCTGACCAGCCGCTTCGAGATTCCGGTCGAACACTTCGACCCATTCCGTCAGATCAAGATCGACGCGCGCCGCTTCGATCCCGAATACCTGAAGGAAGTCGTCCCCGAGATGGCGGTCGCGGTCGGGCTCGCTTTGAGAGGAGTGGAGGCTTAGATGATCAAGGTCAACCTTTTGGAATCCGTGACCGACCGCAACGGCGGGAGCGTCGCCGCGGTCGAGGCGCGCGTCTCCAGCCCGCGCGGGCAGGGCCTGCTCGCCGTGCTGGTCGTCGCCGGCCTCCTCGTCGCGGGCGTCACCTTCGACTGGGTGAGCGCGCGCGGCGCGCGAGCCGAGGCGCAGCAGGAACTCGCGCGGCAGCAAGAGGTCGCGGCGCGCATGGAAGCCATCAAGAAGGAGATGCTGGAGCTGGAGAAGCGCACGCAGGAGGTGCAGACCCGCATCGACGCGATCAAGAAGCTGCGCGCCTCACAGCAGGGACCCGTCGCCGTGCTCTCCGCGGTCAACGACCGCCTGCCGCGCGTCGCGGACTTCCGCCTCGAGAGCATCGAGCAGAAGGGCGACGAGCTGGTCGTCAAGGGCGACTCGCCGGACGAAGCCGCCGTCACGCAGTTCGGCCGCAGCATGGAGTTCTCCGGCGGTCTGTTCACCAACGTCAGCATCGAGACGAAGCGCGAGGCGCTGGACGTGCCGAAGGAGGCGCTCCCGCCGCCCGCCAAGGGCGCGCCCGACGCCCCGAAGCCGACCACCGTCTCGTTCACGGTCAAGTGCAAGTACACGCCGCCGGGCGCGATTAGCCCGAGCAGCCAGCAGCAGCAGAAGACGGCCGCGCCGTCCGCCACCCAGATCGCGCAGAAGTAACCCGACGAGGCAAGGCGCGCCCAGCGCGCGCCGGGAGGGGATCGAAAGCTCATGTCCAGACTGGCAGCACTCCTACAGAAACCCTGGTACGTCCAGCTCGCACTCTTCGCGCTGGTCGCGCTCCTGCTCTACGCCCCCTTCTGGTGGTTCGTCACGAGCCCCGTCCGCGAGGAGACGAAGAACACGCAGGCGCAGGTCGACAAGCTGCGCGGCGAGAACGCGCGCGCGCAGGCCGCGGCGCAGCGCCTCAACGAGTTCAAGGCGTCGTTCGCCCGCGCCAAGTCGGACTACGACGACCTGAAAGCACTGCTGCCCGAGCAGCGCGAGCTGACGAACGTCCTGCAGGGCATCCAGGATCGGGCGCGGGGCCGCCTCATGGTGACGCGCTTCACGCCGAAGGAGGACGTGCAGCAGGACTACTTCTCCGGCAAGCCCGTCGAGATCCAGGTGTCGAGCAGCTACAACAAGCTCGGCGCGTTCTTCGCGCAGATGGCCGCCTACCAGCGCATCGTCTCGATCACGGACTTCAAGCTCACGCGCATGAAGGATCAGATCGGCGGCGACAAGACGCTCGACGCGCAGTTCCTCCTGACCGCCTACTACGTCTCCAACGAGAAGCTCCAGAGCGCCGCCAAGCCCGCGGCGAAGCCTGCCACTCCCGCCGCGCCGCACACGCCGGAGGCGAAGTGAGGGGCGCGGAGTTAACGCGAAGGGATTTGTCTCTCAGCAAACCGCACGGGTGAGAATTATGAAACAGGAACA
>DATLMC010000047.1:0-12329 GCA_035537435.1 Pyrinomonadaceae bacterium
CGGCTACCTGACGAAACGGCACTACGCGCGCAAGCGCCGGTACTAGGAATTCAACCGGCGCGGCGGGGCCGATGGCACCGGCATCTCGATCAGCCCCGCCGCGCCGGGCGGTTCGCCCGAAAGTTTTTCCAGCCCCGGCCCGACGGATCGAATACCCTTGCGCGAAGATCGTTCTTAAAAAGTCCTAACGACAGGAGACGAACTTTTATGTCACAAGACGAAGAGCGGCAACGCAGGAGCCGCGTGGTGGTCGAGACGCCGACGACGCGGCGCGAGGAATACGTGACGCAGACGCGGCACGTCCCAGGGGATCGCGGCGGCTATTCGACGGGCGTCGTTGCGGCGGTCGCGCTCACGGCCATCGCGCTCACCGCCCTGCTCGTCTTCTTCTTCATGAACAGCGGCACGGACGCGACGCAGACGAACGTCAACGTCACGGCGGCCGCCACGCCCATCCCGACCGTGCCGACGCCCATCGTGTTGCAGCAGGCGACGCCGCTGCCGCAGCAGCCGATCATCATTCAGCAGCCGCCCCCCGCGTCGCAGCCCGCGCCCGTCATCGTCGCGCCGCCCGCCGGGGCGACTTCGAGCGCGCCCGCGCCGAACCCGGCGAACGACGACACGGCGATCGAGTCGAGGGTCAACAAGGCGCTGAACGACGACGCGACCCTCGCCTCGCTCGGCATCACCGTCACGGTCATCGAAGGCAAGGCCATGCTGAACGGTCTCGTCAAGACCGCCGAGCTCAAGGCGCACGCCGAGCAGATCGCCAGAACCGTCCGCGGCGTGAAGTCGGTCGATAACAAGATCATCGTCGAAGGACAGTAAAGAATAGGGATGAGGGCGGAGGGATGAGGGATGAAACGGAAGCCCGCGCTTCTACTTCATCCCTCATCCCTCCGCCCTCATCCTTTTCGATCCCCCTCCGCGCTCATCCCTTTCAATACCCTTCCGTGTGCTCGCGCAGCCACTCGCGCAGCTCCTCGTCGGAAGGGTCGCGCCCCAGCTCGCCGCGCAGGCGCTCGCGCACGTACTCCTCTTCGCGGCGCGCGGTCTCTTCGAGCGAGCCGTCGGCGTCCTCGGCTCCCGGCGAGTTCGCGCCCGCGCCGGGCGGCGGGACGGCGTTCAGGTTGTCAGTCGGCGACGATAAGATCATTCCTCACTCCCTGTCTCTTCGTTATTAGAAATCACCATGTCGGCTTGCTAATGAATGCGGCCGACGAATGCTTGTAGGGGCGGGGCTTGTCCCCGCCCGCTGTCGCTCCCACGGAACACGGGCGGGGACAAGCCCCGCCCTACAAGCATCACAAACCGGATGAGTCATAACTCGCGGACGACGAACTCGCGCGTCTCGGCGTCCGCCACGACTTCGAGGCTCGACGCCTCGCCGCGCACGATCAGTCTGCGGCGCGCGCCGCACTCTTCAAACTCGACCGCTTCGACGCGGCAGCCCGCGGGCGCGGCTCGCATGACGGCGGGGCTCGGCGCGTCGCAGCGCCGCAGCGCGTCGGCGTCCGCCGAAAGTTGCGTGCGCTCCTCGTCGGTCAGTTGCAGCTCGCGCAGGGCGAGGCTTTCCAGCAGGAGCGTCATCCCGGCGTCGAGGTAGACGACCCAGTAGAAGCCGATGTCGAGCAGCAGATGAAGCGCCTCTTCCGCGGCGAAGTAGCCGACGACGGTCGCGCCCAGGACGTGCGCGACGACGTGATCCTGGTGCGTCGTCGTCTCTGCCTCGCGCCATTCGTCGCTCATCGCCGCCGCCACGTCGCATTCTTCATTCCGCGCCGCGCGCCCCGCGTATGATGTCTTCGAGCTGATACCGCGTCGCCGGCGCGAGCGGCAGGAAGCGCACGCCGAAGCCCATGTGCGGCTGGTGGTGCGCGACGACGCCGTGGAGGGCGAGCCACGCGCCCGCGGGCGTCTGCACGCGGAACGTGACGCGCTCGCCGTCGGTCACCTGCCCGATGGATTCGATGTAGCAGCCGCCGGGGCTCAGGTCGTAGACGCGCGCCTCGTGCCTGCCCGACTGCCCCTCCCAATGCGCTTCCAGCGGAAGACGCAGGCGTTCGTGCGCGCGCCGGTTTCGCTGTCCGTCATTCACGCAGCCACCTCCCTCTCGGAGCCCGCCGCGGATGTTATGCGCGGACACTGTCGGGTGGCAAGAGCCGTTGACGTTCGCGCGCTCGCCGCGCGCGGCGAAGTGACGGGCCAACCCGGAGCCCTCAGTCGGCCCCGCGGTCGTGCGCGAAGCGGTAGCGCAGCAGTTCCCTCGCCTTGAGCGCCGCGAACGTGACGGCGACGATCGTGCCGACGCCGCCGACGACGACCGAGAGGGGCGCGCCGAGTGCCGCCGCGAGCAGGCCGGCTTCGAGCTCGCCGAGCTGCGGCCCGCCCATGAAGAAGATCATGTTGACCGAGGTCATGCGCCCGCGCAGTCGGTCGGGCGTGACGAGCTGCCGCACGGTCTGCCGCACGACCGTGCTCACTGTGTCGGCCGCGCCGACTACGGCGAGCGACGCGCACGAGAGCCAGAAGACGCGCGAGAGCCCGAAGGCGAGCGTCGCCGCGCCGTAGACGGCGACGGAGGCGAGCACGGTCGCGCCCGGCCGCCTGATCCAGCCGAAGCGCGCCATCACGAGGCCGACGACGACCGACCCGGCGGCGGGCGAGGCGGCGAGCAGGCCGTAGCCGCGCGCGTCGACGCGCAAGATTTCGCGCGCGAAGATCGGCAGCAGCGCCGTCGCCGACGCGAAGAAGGTCGCGACGAAGTCGAGCGCCATCGTCTGCACGATGACCGGCGTGCGGCGGACGAAGCGCAAGCCCTCGCGCAGCGCCTCAAAGCTCACGACCCCGATCTCCTCGCCCTCGGCGCGGCCGCCGGAGCGCAGCATCAGCACCGCCGCCATCACGGCGAGGAACGAGGCGGCGTTGGCGGCGTAGACCGGCGCGGGGCCGTACGCGCCGAGGACGAGTCCGGCGACGAGCGGGCCGGTCACGGTCGCCGTCTGGAACGTGATGAGGCCGAGGCTGATCGCCTGCGGCAGGTCGGCGGCGGGGACGAGCGCGGGCACGAGCGCCTGCCGGGCCGGGTTCTCGAACGACGTGGCGGCGGAGGAGAGCGCGGTCAGCAGGTAGATGATCCAGACCTTCGCCGCGCCCACAGCCGTCAGCGCCGAGAGCGCGCCGGCGGACGCGAGCATCACTACTTGCGCCGCCACCATCAGCCGCTTGCGGTCGAAGGCGTCCGCCACGACGCCCCCCGCGAGCGAGCACAGCACTATCGGCACGACGCGGACGAGCCCGACGAGTCCGAGCGCGACCGACGATCTCGTCAACAGGTAGACGTGCCAGTTGATCGCCACGAGCTGCATCTGCGAGCCCATGATCGAGACGAACTGGCCGGCCCACAGCAGGCGGAAGTCGCGGTGGCGCAGCACCGAGAAGGGCGACGTTGACGGGCGCGCCTTCGAGTCCGGCGGCGGCGCGTCGGGCGGCGGCGCGGCGAGGTGTGTGTCGGGCACGGGGGCAGTATAGCCGACGCGATCAGGCGCGGCGCAAAGGCGTTCGCGAAAACGAGCGACCCCGAATCCGCGAAATGGATTCGGGGTCGCCCGTCCAACTCAGGAGCACCGACAGACTTAACTACCGACTACGGACAGCGGAGATTCGTCTCACTTGCACTTCGAGTAGCCGCAGTCTCGGCAGGAGTCGCAGCCGGAGGCGTGCTCCAACTGCCCGCCGCACTCGGGGCACTCGCTGATGAGCGAGAAGTTGCGGTTCTCGCCCGCCCTCGACGCCGCTTCTGACAGGGGCGCTTTCATGCTCGGTGGCGCGTAAGCGGCGGCGCGCGCCGAGTCGGGCTGGTTCTGGAGACGCCGGTAGGTGAGCATGATGCACTCGGCGATGGCCTGTTCGGGGCTCGTCAGCAGCCGCTCGTTGAACCAGACGGAGTGCGTGCCCGTCACCTTGTTCAGGCTGCGCGCGACCTCTTTCGCGTCGAAGCCCCCGCGCAGCATCTTCGACGCGAGCAAGCCCACGCCGCCGGAGACCGGACCCGTGGCGAAGACTTCGAGAATCTGCCGCCCGTCGTGGTTGACGGTGGCGTAGAGGTTCTGGCCGTCGAACGGAATCTGCCACGTGAAGCCGCGCAGCTCGCGCGGGCGCTCGACGCGCGCCGCCTCGGTCGCTTCGACGGCGGACGCGGCGGAGGCGACCGCCACGTCGACGCCGGTCGACGTCAGCTCGGTCGAGTCGACGGCCGGTTGCGCCTCGTCGATCGTCGCCGCCCCGGCCGCGACGACGGCCGACTCGGTCGTAATCATCGGATCGCAGGCGATCTCGCCCTTTGGCTCCTGCGCCTTCATGTTCGAGAGCACCTGCGACTCGCGCGAGCCGTCGCGGTAGTAGCTGACGGCCTTGCAGCCCAGCTCGCGCGCGAGCCGGTAGAGGTGATCGACCGATTCGAGCGTGTCGTCCTTCGACCCGTTGCAGGTCTTCGAGACGCCGTTATCGACGTGCGCCTGCGCGGCGGCCAGCACCCTCACGTGCTGCTCCGCGCTGATCGACATGGCCGAGATGAAGTAGTCGGGCAGCTCCGCCTCGTGCGCGACGACGTGCTCGGCGGCGCGGTCGATGGAGTCCTGATCCGTCTGATCGACTTCCATGCCGAGCACCCGCGCGGCGGCCGTGTGGACGTAGGTGCGCTTGCCCAGCGTGTCCTGGCGGACGTAGGCCCAGGAGAAGTTCGGCTCGACGCCCGAAGAGGTCTCGGCGACGAGCGAGATCGTGCCGGTCGGCGCGATGGTCGTCGTCTCGTAGTTGCGCGGGGTGAGCATGTCGGCGGGGATGCCGATCTCGTCGCGCAGGAACTGGTCGTAAGCCTCCTTGTTCGGCTCGTATTCGGGGAAGACGCCGCGCTCCGCGCCGAGCTGGCACGACTCCGTCCAGGCTTCGCGGCGGACGAAGCTCATCAGCTCTTCCATGAAGTCGATGGACTCCTGCGAGCCGTAGGCGATCCCGTGCATCAGGCAGAGGTCGGCGAAGCCCATGATGCCTAAGCCGACGGGCCGCGTGCGCTTCACCACGTCGTCTATTTCGGGGAGGGGCCACGCGCACACGTCGATCACGTTGTCGAGGAAGCGCGTCGACCAGCGCACGGTCTCGCTCAGCCGCTCCCAGTCGAGGCGCGCCTCCGCGTCGTAGAACTTCGCCACGTCGACCGAGCCGAGGTTGCACGAGTTGTTGAAGTGCAGGGCCTGTTCGGCGCACGGGTTCGTCGCGTAGATCGGACCCATCGACTTGATCATGTGGTTGCGGCGGTTGACCTCGTCGATGAAGATGACGCCCGGCTCGGCGTAGCGGTGCGCCGAGGCGACGATGCGGTTCCACACGTCCGGCGCGAAGACCATCCCGGCGCGCGGCGGCTCCTCCCGCGTGCAGCGGTCGAGCAGGCCCGACTCCTTCGCCTCCGTGAAGGCGGCGAGGTCGCGGAACGTGACGGTCGATCCGTCCGGGCGGCGGTAGACGGCATAGTCTCCGTTCTGCACGGGGTCGAAGATCGGCTCGTCCCACGGCCGGGCGTCGAAGCTCAACTGATACCACTCGCCCCTGTCCACGGCGTCGAAGAACTTGTCCGTGACGGTGACGGAGATGTTGAAGTTCGTCAGCGAGTGCTGATCGTTTTTGGCGTGGATGAAGCGCAGCAGGTCGGGGTGATCGACGCGCATGATGCCCATGTTCGCGCCGCGGCGCACGCCGCCCTGCTTCACCGTGTCGGTCGTCGTGTTGAAGATGTTCATGAACGACACGGGACCCGACGCGACGCCGTGCGTCGAGCGCACGAGCCCGCCCGTCGGTCGCAGCTTCTCGAAGGTGAAGCCAGTGCCGCCGCCCGACTGGTGGATGATCGCCGCGTCGGTCGCCGTCTTCATGATCCCGGCGATGGAGTCGGGCACGTCGAGGACGAAGCAGGCGGCGAGCTGACCGTTGGGCTTGCCCGCGTTGACGAGGCACGGCGTGTTCGGCACGAACTCGCGGCGCAGCATGATGCCCGACATCGCGTCGTAGAACTCGTCGCGCTTTTCGGGCTCGGTCTCGGCTAAGCTGACGTGACCGACGACGCGGCGCACCACGTCCGCCCACTCCTCGATGGGGTTGCCCTTCGCGTCCTTCAGAGAGTAACGCTTGCTGACGACCTTGCGCGCGTTCAGACCCAACTCGACAACTCCCGGACGTGCCTTCGCGGGCTTGGCGGCAAGCAGACTGCCCTGCGAAGAATTCGGCTCCACCACTGTGCTCATCTTCTGTCTACCTTTCTTCTCGCCCGGTGCGGCGTCTGGAACGCGCTGAGTTTTTGGGGACACTCCGGCGCGCGCGTCGCACGCGACGCGCCCGTTTGCCGGTGGTGTCTTTGGATGTTTGGCTGGCTCTGGTTCTGGCGAAAGAGCCCCCGCGCCGCAGCGTGCCGCCGTCCGGCGACCGCTCCCGGTTCGCAACTTCTCCCGCCCCCTCGAAGCGGAGCGGAGTATACATAGCACGCCACCGGCTGTCAATACCCTGAACCCAATATATTGTATCATGCTTTCCCCACAGTCCCATAGAGTGGGCACACTGAGGATTTACGTTAACACAACCGGCGACCGGCTAAAGGCATCATAACAGCCTCATTTAAACGCGGTTTCACACCCGCCCCGCCGACGAGAAACGGGCGCGGAGGGCGCGTGGGGGTCGGCTCTGAAAATATTTTTCTAACCGAACCCGGAATCTTCGGGGCGTGGTTCGAGGGGGCGGACGAGTTGTCTAAACAACAGGTGAATAGGGACGCGGACAGACTGGTGCGCGCGACGGCGGCCGACGGCGGGATCCGCTGCGTGGCGGCCGTGACGACGAACCTCGTGGCGGAGGCGGCGCGGCGGCACGAGACCTCGCCGACGGTGGCGGCGGCGCTCGGTCGCACGCTCACCGGCGCGCTGCTCCTCGGCTCCGGTCTCAAGGAGTTGGATCGCCTGACGGTGCAGATCGTCTGCGACGGCCCCGTCGCGGGCATCACCGCCGAGGCGCACGCGGGCGGCGGGGTGCGCGGCTACGCGCGCGTGCCCGAGGCTGACGTGCCGCTGAAAGAGAACGGCAAGTTTGACGTGAGCGGCGTGGTCGGGGCCGGGATGTTCTACGTCACGCACGAGTCCGGCTACGACATAGGTCTCTACAAAGAGCCGTACCGCGGCTCGGTGCCCATCGTGTCGGGGGAGATCGCGGAGGACTTCGCCTACTACCTCGCGAAGTCTGAGCAGATCCCCTCGGCGGTGCAGCTCGGCGTGCTCGTGCGCGCGCGCGAAGGCGGCGACTGGTTCGTCGAGGCGGCGGGCGGCCTGATGATCCAGGTCATGCCCGGCGCGGACGAGAAGACCGTCGCGGCGATTGAGGACGCGATCATGCGGACCCCTCATATCACGACTCTCGTGCGCGCGGGCGCGCAGCCCGTCGATCTCTTACGCACGGCCCTGGGCGGCATCCCCTTCGAGGTGTTGGGCGAGCGCCCCGTGAGCTTCGCGTGCTCGTGCTCTTACGAGCGCGCCGTCTCGATGATCTCGTCGATTGATCGGGGTGAGCTTGAGCTGATCCTGCGCGAGGACAAGGGCGCGGCGATGACCTGCCACTTCTGCAACGAGACCTACCGGCTCGACGAAGCCGCGCTCGAAAACATTCTCGTGGGGAGCGGCGCGATCTAAACTTTTGAAGCCCCGCGGGGCGTCGGCTCAAACGAAGAACGCGCCGCGTCGGATTCTCAACCGGCGCGGCGCGTTCTTTGCGGTCAGCCTAACTCTACCGGCGCTCCGTCACTTCGACGGGAGGAGATCGAAGTTGCCCGCCTGCCGGTTATGATCGTCGAGGGCGCCCATCACGTCCGAAGTCTCTTCGAGCATCGCCTTGGTCATGGCGATGGAGTCCGAGAGCTGCTCGAAGTCGAGCGCGGAGACGCGTTCGGGGGTGGGGAGCGTGACGACCTGATCGTTGACGAGCCCGAAGAAGTTTTCGATGGACTGCAACTGCCCCTCGACGAGCTTCACGGATTTTTCCAGATCGCCGAAGGCGGCGACGCGGCGCTTGAGAATCTCGACGTTCGCCTGCTGGATGCGACGCGCCCTGTCGTCGGGCGCGTTCTCGACCGCGCGCTCGGCCTGCGTCAGTTGGTTCTGCACGGCCTGCCGGTTGATGGAGCGCAGGTGGTGCTTGCGCCGGCGGTAGACGTCGAGCAGATCGACGAAGTCCTCCCAGCGCTGTTCGAGCGTCTGGATGTTCTGCGGCACGTCGCGCGCGCCGGTGAACTTGAGGTAGTTGTCGAAAATCTGCTTCTTGAGCCACTTGAGGTAGAGCACCGCCTCGCGCTCGCGCGGGTCGAAGGTCTCGATCAGGCGCTCGCGCTGCTTGCGTCGCATCTCGTAAAGCTGTTTCTTGTTGCGGCGGTCGACGAGCTTGCGGTAGAGGTTGTTCGCGGGCACGGTCGCGAGGTAGACGCCCTCGGCGATGAGCGCCGCGCCGAGCGGGATGACCGAGCCCGTGTAGGCGGCGGCGACGGCGAAGCCCGCCATGCCCCAGAAGTTGACGGGCTCTTTGACCGCCTCCCTCAGATATTGTAGATCGACCTTTTTAATGTCCGTCATGACCGACACCGCGCGCGGGCTTTGCTTCTCGTCCGACAGTGAGCGCGCCGCCCCCTTGTGCTCCGACAACACCAGCGACCACGGAGATCGCACCCGACGCTCATTCAGAGATTCCGTTTCACGAGTGACCGTTGCCTCGCGGAGCATCGCTCGCGGGCGGGAGCGCGTTCTGCTGCGACGAAGACGCGCCCGCGAGCAGCCCCATGCCCCGCTTGTATTCGAGCAGCTTGTCCTGCAACTGCATGTCCAGGGCCTCGCGCTCGATGTCCTGCATCTGCGCGTCCACGCTCGCCGCGCCCAGCTGCATCTTCGCCTCGGCGGCGGCGGCGCGGCGGTCGATCTTGTCGCGCATCTCGTTGAAGGTCGAGGCGTCGTCGCCGAGCTGGAACGACTCCATCGTCTGCGCGAGCTGCTCCTGCAACTTCGCCTGCTTCGCCTGGTTGATGAGCTGCATCGCCTCGGCGGTGCGCCGCTGCATCTGGATGACGTAGTTGTCGCGCGCCTTCAAAGCCTGCTTGGAGGCGACCTCGGCGGACTGGAGCTGCTGGATGGTGCGCTGGTGGTCGAGCTGCGCCTGCTGGAGCTGGCCGATGTAGGCGGTGGCGAGATCGTCGCGCCCCATCTTGATCGAGGCCTTGATCTTCGAGTCGAGATCGACGACCTGCTGACCCAGCCGCTCCTTGTTCTTGGCGAGCAGACGCTCGGTCGCCATCACGTTCGCGACCGAGTTGTTCAGCTCCGGCACGCGGTCGCGCATCTCGCGGATGGTCTGCTGAAGGATCAGCTCCGGGTCTTCGGTCTTCTCGATCAGACCGCCGAACATCGCCTTCAGCGAACGCTTGAACCTGCTCCAGCTACTCATCTCTCTTTCCGCTCCTCCGACGCCGACCCGCCGGGCGCGCGGGCGTGGCGAATTTTCGCGCGCGCCCGCGGCGTAAAACATGATACGAGCGCGCGCGGCGCGCGGTTGCATCTTCAACCGACGCGCCGCGTGCGGAGTAGAACAGGACTCTCGACCATTGCGGAATGCGGAATGCGGATTGCGGATTAGGGAGAAAGCCCGTCGAATGTGAGGGGAAAGCGGCGCTTTGTGTCTCGGTGTTTTCAATCCGCATTCCGCATTCCGCAATCAGAGAAATTGTCCGATGTCGCGGCGGTAGTGCATCCCGTCCCAACTGATCCGGCGCGCCGAGCCGTAACACCGCGCGAGGGCTTCGTCGAGCGTCGCGCCGGTCGAGGTCACGCCGAGGACGCGCCCGCCCGCCGTGCGCCACGCGCCGCCGGCGTCGCGCCTCGTGCCGGCGTGGAAGATTTGGACGCGCGGGTCAGACGCCCCCGCGTCGAGTCCTTCTATCTCGTCGCCCGTTTCGGGTCGTTCGGGGTAGCCGCGCGAGGCGAGGACGACGCAGGCTGACGATTCGTCGGCCCAGTCGGCGCGCGCGCCGCCGAGACGGCCCCGCGCGACGGCGTCGAAGATCGCGGCGAGGTCGCTTCTCAGGCGCACGAGGATCGCCTGCGCTTCGGGGTCGCCGAAGCGGACGTTGTATTCGAGGACGCGCGCTCCTTCGGCGGTGAGCATCAAGCCGACGAAGACGATGCCGCGGAAGTCGAGCCGGTCGGCCTCCAACCCGGCGAGCGTCGGCTCGACGATCTCGCGGACGCAGCGCGCGTGAGTCGCTCCGCCCAACACGTCGGGCGAGGTGATCGCGCCCATGCCGCCGGTGTTCGCGCCCGTGTCCCCCTCGCCGACGCGCTTGTGATCGCGCGCGGGCGGCATCAGCAAATAGTCCCTGCCGTCCGCCCAGAACAGCAGCGACGCCTCACGCCCGGCGAGCGCCTCTTCGATGACGACGCGGCGCGCGGCTTCGCCCCCGACCTTTCCCCGCTCCATCAACTCCGAGATCGCGGCTTCGGCTTCCGCGCGGTCGCGCGCGACGACGACGCCCTTGCCCGCCGCGAGCCCGTCGGCTTTAACGACGACGGGCGCGTCCGCGCCCCCGAACTCGCCGGAGCGTAGGGCGGCGCGCGCCGCGTCCGCGCTTTCGGCGACGCGGTAGCGCGCCGTCGGGATGCCGTGCCGCGCCATGAAGTCTTTGGCGAAGGCTTTGCTCGACTCCAGCCGCGCCGCCTTCGCGTTCGGCCCCGCGACGGCGAGCCCGCGCGCCGAGAACTCGTCGGCGAGCCCGGCGGCGAGCGACGCCTCGCCGCCGACGATGGTGAGATCGATGCGCTCGTCTTCGGCGAACCGCGCGAGCGCGCGCACGTCGGTCGCGCCGACGGCGACGGTGCGCGCGATCTGCGCGATGCCGTCGTTGCCGGGCGCGCAGAAGAGAGCGTGCGGGGTGTCAGAGGTTTTCGCGAGCGACCAGCAGAGCGCGTGCTCGCGGCCGCCGGAGCCGACGACGAGAATCTTCATGAGAGTGCTGCTGTTCCTGATTGCGACCTTCGGAGCCTGAGCGGCGGATTGCGCCGCGGATGCTGTCACGCGCGCGCGCGGGGTGTCAAGAAGTGGCGACGACGGGCGTCGGATTTTGCCCGCGCGGCCCGTAAACTAAACCTTGACACGGTTTCGACATAGTTATACTTTGCTTACCCACAAAGGTCGGCTTTCGCGCCGTGTCGCGCCCTTCCGGTTTTCCGCGCCGTCACGGCTCTTCGGCTCGCAGACTTGATCCTCGCAGACGCCGATCCGGAGCGAGCGCGCCCAACCGAACAGATCAGTCTCACTAAAAGTTCTGCTCAGGGGGGTCATAACCGTGGGGGTTCACGCCATGTCACAGGTTCCAGCCACAGGCCGGGAAAACGGAGAGTGGGGTCACGCCGAGATGGAGTTCCAGGATCGGAATATTCTGTGCGTTGACTGTAGCGAGGAGTTCGTCTGGACGGCGGGCGAGCAGGTCTTCTTCCACGACAAGGGGTTGAAGAACGAGCCCAAGCGCTGCAAGCCGTGCAAGCAGGCGAAGAACGAGCGGCTCTCGGCCATCGCCGCCGCGCAGGCCGCCGGGGTGCGCCAGCGCATCGAGGTCTCGGTCAACTGCGCGCAGTGCGCCCAGCAGACGACCGTCCCCTTCTACCCGTCGCAAGGCCGCCCGGTCTTCTGCCGCTCCTGCTTCCTCGCCAGCCGCGGCGCGGCGGAGAGCCCCGAGGGCTGACGACACCGACCGGCGAGACGACAAACCGCAACACCGACTAATCCCCGACGCACACCCGAATCGAGGCGGCCAGCCGCCGCATCACCGGCGGTCTCGCCGCCCTCCGCACTTCTCACCCTAGAATTCTCATCGCCCGAACTTCACCTTTCGAGGCGGGACGCGACGCTTGTCGCGCGGATTTGAAGACTAAGAGTGCGTTGCAAAAACTGTAGGGGCGGGGCTCGGCCCTGCCCGCGGCGGCGGTAGCTTCGACGACGCATCCGGCGGGACTGGCGGGCAGGGACGAGCCCTGCCCCTACAGTCATCGCGCACGCTGAGAGGTTTTGCAACAGACTCTAAGGCTCGTCTTTCGATCCGCATTCCGCCTTCGTCTCACCCGCCGACGTGGACGACGGGGCGCTTCTCCGGGTCGTCCTCGGCCTGGCGCAAGACCTCGTGCGTGACCGGCGCCGTGTCGCCCTCCCCGAACGCGATGTAGCGGAACAGGTAGGCCAGCGGGTTCCCCTCGCTCCACCCGAAG
>DATLMC010000048.1:0-5791 GCA_035537435.1 Pyrinomonadaceae bacterium
CCCGGTGGTCTCGACCGACTACGGCTTCTTCGTGCGCCAGCAGTACCTCGACTTCTTCGGCCGCGAGCCCGACGCCGCCGGCTTCCAGGCCTGGAAGGTGACCCTCGACAACTGCCCCGACCCCTTCAACACCAGCCCGACTTCCGCCTCGGCCAACTGCGACCGCGTCTCGGTCTCGACGAAATTCTTCCGCTCGCAGGAGTTCGAGTTGAAAGGCCGCTACGTCTTCAACTTCTACAAGGCGGCGCTCGGTCGCCTCCCCCGCTACAGTGAGATCATCCCCGACATGGCGGGGCTGACGGCCGTCGACGACGCCGGCTTCTTCGCCAGGAAGGCACAGTTCACCAACGAGTTCGTCGGGCGGCAGGAGTTCAAGAGCCTGTACGACGGGCTGACGAACCAGCAGTTCGTCAACACTCTGATGGGCAGGTACAACTTGCAGCAGATCACGACGCCGAACCCGGCGACGCCGGACGACACGGCGAATAAGATCACGCTGACGAGGGCCGACCTCACGAGCCGCCTGAACGCGGGGACGCTGACGCGGGCGCAGGTCTTGAGAGCCTTAGCCGACTCGGACGAGGTGCGGGCGGCGGAGGCGAACTCCTCGTTCGTCGCGATGCAGTACTTCGGCTACCTGCGCCGCGACCCGGAGGAGGGCGGCTACAACGACTGGCTGCGCACCATCGACGCCAACCCGGCCGACATCCGCTCGATGGTCAACGGGTTCATGAACTCCGACGAGTACCGTCTCAGGTTCGGCGGGCAGTAGGCGCGACGCGCGTCCCTTTCGGGCGCGTCTCGCGGCAGACGGGCCGCGAGACGCGCACCGCTGCCGAGCCGGCGTTCCCGGCGCGTGGCGGGCTCTCGCGCCGCCGCCGCGCCAGCCAACTTGCGGGGCGCGAAAGCTCATCACAGTGGCGTCAGGTCAACTTGCCCAACCGCGGGGGTTCCGCTTAGAATGCCCGTTCCCGGTCGCGCGCGCCGCGGCAGTCTCTCCAAACTCGCGCGGGCTTCTTAACACAGGGCATTAAAGTCTCGAAACGCGACTCATCCAGCTAGGGCCTTCATTTGAGGATTTTTCCGGTGAAACAAGTTCTCCGCCTGCCATTTTTCGCGCTCGCCCTCTGCCTGCTCTGCGCGGCCGCCGCCGGGCGCGTCTCGGCGCAGACCGCGACGCCCACGCCCGACCCCTTCGTCACGCAGATCACCAGCAGCGCGGGCGACACCTTCGCGCGCGACATCAGCGGCGACGGCCGCTTCGTCGTCATCGAGTCGAGCGGCAACATCGCCACCGCCGCCCCCGCCGGGCAGACCGTGCCGAGCAACGCCGACGGCAACCGCGAAATCTTCCTCTTCGACTTCGCGCAGCGGCGCATCTTCCAGATCACCGACACGAAGAGCGCGCTCAAGAGCGCGACCGTCGCCGAGGCCGATCGCTTCAAGAACGACAACATCCTCGTCGAGGTGAGCAACAACCGCCCCGCCATCAGCCGCGACGGCAAGTGGATCGTCTTCAGCTCGAACGGCTTCAACCAGAACGACGCCGGCAGCGGCCCCTTCAGCTTCGACGGCGACGTGCAGGCGAACGAGGACGCGCTCAAGTTGGACGGCAACCAGGAGCTGTTCCTCTACCGCGTCCCCGACGTGGCCGCCGCCTCCCTGACGAGCGGCGAGCTGCCGGAGTTCACGAACCTGCGCCAGAACGCTTTCACGCGCGTGACCAACACCACGGCGAGTCGGCTGCCCAGACCCGGCCTCGGCAACGCGCCGCCCACCGCCGCCCCCTTCGTCGCCGACGACAACCGCGACGCCTCGATCAACGACGACGGCTCGCGCGTCGCCTTCGTCTCGACGCGCAACCTCGCGGGCAACCTCGGCGCGGCGAACTCCGACGGCAGCCCCGAAATCTACGTCTACAACAACTCCGGCACCCCGTCGTTCACGCAGCTCACCGTCACCTCGCTCGAACAGAACCTGTTCGTCTTCACCGACAACCCCAGCATCTCCGGCGCGACCTCCGGCGCGAGCGTCATCGCCTTCGTCTCGAACGCCACAGACCTGCGCACCGAGACCGGCTCGAACGCCGCCAACGCGGCCTCCGGCAACGCCGACGGCAACGCCGAGATCTTCGTCGCCACCTACAACGGCACGACCGCCACGGCGATGAAACAGGCGACGCGCACGAAGCGCAAGATCGTCGGCGACACCGTCAACTTCCTGAACCCCGGCCGGCGCATCAGCCGCGACGGCAGCCTCGTCGTCTTCGAGTCGGTCGCCGCCGATCCGAAGGGCGACAACAGCGCGACCAACGACTCGAACCGCGCCGTCTTCGTCTACAACGTCGCCGCCGACACGTTCACGCAGGTCGCGGCGCGCGCCCTCTCGACGGGGACCGACGCCGAGTTCGAGGACGTGCTCCGCTTCCCGACCTTCGCGCGCGCCGACAGCACGCGCGTCTACTTCACCTCCGACCTCAACCTGAAGTCGGACGGCTCGCGCGTCAACATCAGCGACACGGCGGGCCTGAACCCGCTGCGCATCAAGCAGATCTTTTCCGCGACCGTCCCCGCGTCGTCTTCCGGCGCGACGCTCGTCACGCGGCTGACGAACCTGACGGGGGCCGATCCCGGCAACACCATGGAGGCCTACGTCTCCGACACGCAGGAGCGGATCGCTTTCAGCCTCGCCAACTTCGAGTTCGGCACCGGCAACCCCGACCGCGCCAACGAGGCCTACTACCTGATCACGCCGCCCGCGCCCCTCGCTTCGGACGCGCCCGCCGCGTCGAGCGCGCTCCAGTTCCTGACGGGCGCGAGCCGCCGCGAGGTCGCCACGCCCGCCGCCTCGCCCTCGCCCGTGCCGACGCCCGCCGCCGGCGTCGTGACGGGCCTCGCGCCCGGCATGATCGGCTTCGTCCGCACCACTTCCACGGCACCCGCCACGCTCGCGCCCTCGGAGAAGCGCGTCTGCCCGGCCGACAACCCCGGCTGCGACGCCGCCTCCGAGTCGCAGCACCGCCCGAACCTCCCCGTGGAACTCAACGGCGTCTCGCTCTCGGTCAACGGCGCGGCGGCGGGGCTCTACTTCGTCTCGCCGACGGAGGTTCAGTTCGTCGTCCCGCCCGCGCTCGCCGCGCAGACCGCCGCGGCGACCTACCCGGTGGTCATCACGGTGCGCGGCGGCGCGACGGTGCGCACCGTGCGGACCGTGCTCCAGGTCGTCGCCGCGCAGCCGGACATTTTCACGACGACGAACGGCGCGGGCGGCCGCGCCGCCGTCACGAACGTGACGAACCCGCTGCTCGCGACCGGCACGCCGGAGCCGTTCTCCGTGAAGACGACCTTCACCAACAGCAGCGGTCAGACTGTGACCGCGCAGACGGTCTTGCGCGTCGTCCTGACGGGCGTGCGTGATCCGTTGAAGAGTCCTGCGGCCGGGCTCGCGCGCTCCAGCTTCACCGTGAGGATCGGAACCACCGATCTCACGGGCGAAGCCATCCCGCGCGATGCGCAGCCGACCGATACGCCGGGCGTCTTCACGCTCGACTTCGTGCTGCCCGACTCGCTCGCGGGCGCGGGAGACGTGCCGATCATCATCACCTTCGCCTCGGGCGGCGTGACCTCCACGAGCCGCCCCGCCGACACCGCGCCGCGCATCCGCATTAACAACTGAGGCGCGGGGCGGCAGGCGAACAGGACAAGACCGGGCGCCGCCTCGCGCGCGCGCCCGGTCTTTATTTTACCTTCCGGACTGCCCGCCCCCGGCGCGCGCGCCCGACCCATGCGAATCGCACTCGACGCCATCCCGCTCACCGAGCCGAAAGCCGGCATCGGCCACTACACCTTCGAGCTGGCGCGCGAGCTGGCGCGCCTTTATCCCGCGGACGACTTCGAGCTGGTCGCGCCCGACCGCGTCGAGATCGGCGGGGGCGATCTGGCCGGGGCGGAGGAGAGCGCGAACCTCCGCGTCGTGCGCGCCCGCTCGGCGGGCCTGCGCCTGCGCTGGTGGTCGATGGGCGCGCCGCTCTACGCGCGCGAGACGGGCCTCTCGCTCTTCCACGGCACGAACTACAACGTCCCCGTCTGGGCGCAGTGCCCGTCGGTCGTCACCTTCCACGACCTCTCGCCGCTGCTCCACCCGGCGACGCACCGCGAGGAGTTGGTGAAGCGCGCCCGCGCGCGACTGCCCACGATGGCGCGCGTCGCCACGCGCGTCATCGCCGACTCGGAGAGCGTCCGCCGCGAGGTCTGCGAGCATCTGGGCGTCGCGCCGGGGAAGGTGAGAGCCGTCCCGCTCGCGCCGCGCCGCGCCTTCCGCCGCGTCGGGGAGGGCGGGGCGGCCGAGACCCTGCGGCGGTTCGGGATCGAAGGAGACTTCATCCTCTTCGTCGGCACGGTCGAGCCGCGCAAGAACCTGTTGACGCTCGTGCGCGCCTACGCCGAGCTGGTGCGCGAGACGGATTTGCGGCCGCGGCTCGTCATCGCCGGCCAGAAGGGGTGGTTGAACGACGAGCTGTTCGGGTTGATCGAGCGCGAGGGCCTGGGCTCGCGCCTCACCCTCACCGGCTACGTCTCGGACGAAGACCTGCGCGCGCTCTACTCGGCGTGCAGCGTGTCGGTCTACCCCTCCCTGTACGAGGGCTTCGGCCTGCCGCCGCTCGAAGCGATGAGCTGCGGCGCCGCCGTGGTCGCGAGCCGCATCCCCGCCCTCGAAGAGACGCTGAGCGGCGCGGCGCGTCTCGTCCCCCCGACCGACGCGGAAGAGCTCGCGCGCGCCCTCGCCGAACTGCTCGGCGACGCGGGCGCGCGCGCCAGTCTCGCCGAAGCGGGCCTCTCGCGCGCGGCCCGGTACACGTGGGAGCGCACGGCGGTGCTGACGCGCGCGGTCTACGACGAAGCCCTGCGCGAGTGGGACGACGAGCGTCGCGCGGGCGCGATGACGAAGCAGGCCGGGGGTGCCGCGTGAGCGTCCCCGGCCGGGTGATGCGGCTGAAGTCTCGCCGCGCCGACTGCGCCGCGCTCTGCGTCGTCGCGGCCTTCTTCCTCGTCCTCTTCGGCTTACTGCTGCTCCCCGACGGGAACTACCCCGTCAGCGGCGACTCCTACTTCTACGGTTACCCCCTGCGCGTCGACGCGTGGCGCATGATCCGCGCCGGCCACCTGCCGCTCTGGACGCCGCACGTGATGTCCGGCTACCCGCTGCTCTCGATGTCGCAACTCGCCATCGCCTACCCGCTCACCTGGGGATACCTCCTGCTGCCCGGCCACGTCGCCGAGACGATCTACGTCCTCGCGCCGTTCCTGCTCGCGCCCGCCTTCACCTACGCCTACGCGCGGCAGACGGGCCGGAGCCGCGCGGCGTCGCTCGCCGCGGGGCTCGCCTTCGGCTGGGGCGGCGGCGTGGCGAACAAGCTCGCGCACAGCGGCATCATGACGAACGCCCTCATGTGGCTGCCGCTCGTCCTCGTCGCCGTCGAAAGAGCGCGCACGCGCCCGTTCGCGAAATGTCTCGCCGGCGCGACCGCCGCCTACGCGATGTCCGTGCTGAGCGGCCACGGGCAGGGCTTCGTCTACGTCGGCGCGCTCGTGCTCGCCTACTCCGCCTTCCTCTCGCTCTCCGGCGAGGCGGCGCGCGACGGGGCCGGCGCGCGCCGCGGCCGGGCGCGGTGGCGGCCGCTCGCCGTCGGCGTCGGCGCGCTCGCGTGCGGCGCGGGCGTGTGTGCGTTCCAGATCATGGAGACGCTGCGCGCCGCGCGGCGCAGCGTGCGCGACGTGATCAGCTACGAGAG
>DATLMC010000049.1:0-14445 GCA_035537435.1 Pyrinomonadaceae bacterium
GGCGCGCGCGCTGCTCGCGCCCGCCGACGACGGCGCGGACTTCGCCGCCAAGTACCGCGCCGCGCTCCAGGGCGATCCGTCGGTCGTGATGGCTCACGCGGAGGTCGCGCGCGTCCTCGCGGCGGGGGATTAAGAGCTGACAAGACCGCGATAATTTGTAGGGGCGGGAACAAGTCCTCTGCCCGCGTTGACTCATTAAACACGACGCGGATTGCGAGCGACCGCCGGGCAGGGACGAGCCCCGCCCCTACGGTTATGGCGCCCGTTGATCAGTTTTCTTAGTCGCTCTAAAGTCGCGAACTGTCATCAACACACGGGGAGAATGTAGATGAGTTCAGAGACGCTACCCGCGCTGCCGTTCGAGGAGTGGCGCGAGACCTGCCAGACGCTGCACATGTGGACGCAGGTCGTCGGCAAAATCCGGCTCGCGCAGACGCCGCTCGTCAACCACTGGTGGAACGTCCCGCTCTACCTCACCGCGCGTGGGCTGACGACCTCCGCGATGCCTTACGGGGATCGCACCTTCCAGCTCGACTTCGACTTCGTCGATCACCGGCTCCTCTTCGAGACGAGCGACGGCGGCACGGACGCCCTCCCGCTCGTGCCGCGCACGGTCGCGGAGTTTTACCGCGAGGTGATGGCGCGGCTCGCGCGGCTCGGCGTCGGGGTGAAAATCTGGACGACGCCCGTCGAAGTCCCCGACCCCGTCCCGTTCGAGCGGGACACTCTGCACGCCTCTTACGATCCGGAATACGCCAACCGGTTCTGGCACGCCCTCGCGTGGTCGGCGCGCGCGTTCGAGGAGTTTCGCGCGGGCTTCGTCGGCAAGTGCAGCCCCGTCCACTTCTTCTGGGGCAGCTTCGACCTGGCCGTCACGCGCTTTTCCGGTCGGCGCGCGCCGGAGCGCGAGGGGGCGGACGCCATCACGCGCGAGGCCTACTCGCACGAGGTCATCAGCCACGGCTTCTGGCCGGGCGGCGACGCCTTCCCCCACGCGGCCTACTATTCTTACACCGCGCCCGAACCCGCCGGGCTCAAGGAGGCGCGCGTTCTACCCGCCGCGGCTTTCTACAGCACCGAGATGTCGGAGTTTTTGCTGCGCTACGAGGACGTGCGCCGCGCCGCGTCGCCCGCGGGCGCGCTCGCGGAGTTCCTGCAGAGCACCTACGACGCGGGCGCGGACCTCGCCAAATGGGATCGCGCCGCATTGGAGCGGGTGGTGTGAAGGGTTTAAAGAGAAAGATTCACCGCAGAGGCGCGGAGGGTTGAACGATGAAGTGGGAGCGGTGAGCGATGAAGTGAAAGACAAGCCGTCCTTACTTCATCGCTCATCGCTCCCACCTCATCGTTTAGTTCACGCCCGCCGCACGAACTTCGCGGCGATCCAGCCGAGCAGGATCAGGAGCGAGAGGATGAGCCAGTTGTCGTTTCTGCCGTAGGTCGCAGACGGGAAGTGGTTGCTGATCATCGTGAAGACGACGGGGACGACCATGAACGTGTTGTGCTTCGAGCGCTGCTTGGCGCGCGCGCCCAACTTCGCGTCGAACTTCTCGCCGCGGCTCGTCGCCGCGATCATCTTGCGCTGCGCCGGGAGTATCCGCATCCAGACGTTCGCCGCCATGATCGTGCCGAACATCGCGCCGATCTGGATGTAGGCGGCGCGCCCGCTCAGGACGCGCGAGAGCCCGTAAGACGCGGCGACGACGAGCGCGTAGGCGACCGCCGCGAAGGCGAGGTCGTTTCGCCCGAGCGGCGTGTGCGAGAGCAGGTCGTAGACCACCCACCCGATGATGAGCGCGCCGAGAGAGACCCAGACGCCGGTCGCGTTCGTCGCCACGTCCGGATCGGTCAGCGCGCCGCCGAGGTAGTAGACGAGGACGAGCAGCGCGAAGCCGCTCAGCCAGGTCAGCGCCGCCTCCCAGCGGAACCAGTGCAGCGGCTCGGTGCCCGGCTGCTTTCGCTTGTCGACGACGTAGAAGCCGCCGCTGTGCACCATCCAGACCTGCGCCGCCTCACCCGATTCGCGCTCGGCTTCGGAGAGCCGCGCGTCGAGCCAGGTGAAGTAGTAGGTCGTGCCGATCCAGAGGATGCCGGCGAAGACATGGAACCAGCGCACCAGGAGGTTCAGCCATTCGCTCAAAGCAGGGCTCAGTTTCATGCGCTCAACTCCCGCGGTAGGTGGAATAGCCGAACGGGTTGACGAGGACGGGGACGTGGTAGTGCTCGCCCGCGCCGACGGTAAAGATGACCGCGACTCGCGGGTAAAAACTCTCGACGCCGAGCGCGGCGAAGTAAGCGCCCGTCTCGAACGTCAGCCGGTACGTCCCGGCTTCGACCTCCGCGTCGGTTAAATCTTTCAAGCGACCGTCGGCGTCGGTCGCGCCGCGGCCGACGGCCATCCAGCCGCCCGCCTCGCCCTCGCGTTCAAGCGCGACGGCGACACGCGCTGCGGGTCGGCCGCGCGAGGTGTCGAGGACGTGCGTGGTGATCCGGCTCACGGCGCGAGAAGTTTCTCCAGGCGTAGTTTCGTGATGCGCCGCTGCTCCTCGGCGGCGTTTGCGATCTCCGAGGCGGGATCGTTTTGCAGGCGCGACCTTAAAGCCGCGAGCATCTCGCCGGAGGACTTGCCCGTCGCGCAGACGATGAAGATGTAGCCGAACTTCTCGGCGTAGGCGCGGTTGAGATCATTCAGCTCGCGCCGCGTCTCCGCGTCGGCCGCGCCCACGCCCCACTGCTCGCGCGAAGACCAATCTTTCTCAGTCTCGGTCTGTTCGGTCGCCGCCTTCCCCTCGCCGATCTTCGGGTGGCGGCTGAAGGCTTCGAGCCAGTCGTCGTCTTCGAGACCGCGCCACGCCTCTTCCGCCGCGCCCAGCAGCTCGTCGGCGTCGGCGAAGGGCCTGCGCGCCGACATCCCGCACGCCCACGCCGTCGAGCCGCAGCACTGCAGGAACTCCGCCTCGGCTTCGTCGTGCGTCAGGACGTTCAGACGTTCTACACCCCGCTCCAAGCTTCAGCTCCGATCTGTGGTCGCCGCGTCGGGCTCGCAGTAGACGCGCAGGCGGCTGACGCCGCCGTCCGGGTAGATGTTGAAGCGCAGGTGCGTCGCCGCCGGCCCGCCCTTGATCTCGTCCTCGAAGAGGTGGCGCGTGTGGGCCTGGAGCTTCGTGCGCGGCAGCACCTTGCGCCACGCGAGCGACGACCAGTCGGCGCTATCCGCCGCGCCCCCGCCGAGATCGCACGCTTCGAGCGAGCACGAGTCGGGGTAGTTGCCCTTGAAGTGCGAGGTGTCGACTTCGACCCGCCTGACGGCGCGCGCGCGCGCGCCGAGCTTGACGACGGCCCAGTCGTGGCCCGCGCCGCGCCGCCGCTTCGTCTCCCAGCCGTCGCTCATGTCGGCGGCGCGGCCGGGCATGATCAGGTTGTGCCGGTGGCCGAAGAACATGTCGCTGCACGCCAGCACCAGCCCGCCGTGCTCGACCGCCGCCAGATCGACCTCGCCGCCGCGCCCGATGATGCGCGGCCAGTCGGGCGAGACCTCGCCGTAAACTCTCAGGCGGGCGACGCCGCCGTCGGGGTAAATCTTGAAGCGCAGGTGCGTGAAGCGGCTCTCGTTTTTGACGGCAAAGGGATTCTGCGAATCCCCCTTGAGCGGCGAGCGCGCCAAGAGCTTCGTCCAGCGGTTAGACTCGCCCGTCAACTGCCCGACCGTCGGCTGGCCCTCGACGGCGCAGGCTTCGAGCGAGCACTGTTCCGGGTAGTTGCCGCGGAAGAACGACGTGTCGACGACCACGCCGCGGACGCGACCCGGCAGACCCAGGCGGACGACGCACCAGTCGAAGCCGGGCGTGCGCCGGCGGCGCGACTCCCAGCCGTCCATCCACTTGCCGCGATCCGTGTAGAGCCCCTCGCGCCAGACCGGGACGGCGGCCTTTAAAAGATTCTCCTTCGGCGCGAAGAAGTCGTCGTTCGCGTCGAGCACCGCGCCGCCGAGTCGTTCGGAAGCCAGATCGATGAGATCAGTAAAGTCGGTCAAACTTGTTCAGCGCCCCCGCAGCAGAAATTTCCCCATCGGCCCCGCGGCGAACGCGCCGCGCTCGTAAATCTTCTCCCCGCGCAGGAACGTCGCCGCGACCACGCCGCTCAACTCCCGCCCCGCGTAGGGCGTCAGCTTGTGGCGGTGCTCCAGCCCGGACGGCTCGACGCGGAACGTCGCGTCGGGCTTCCAGACGACGAAGTCGGCGTCCACGCCGACGCGGATCGCGCCCTTGGCGTGGTCAAGGCCGGCGAGCCGCGCGGGGGAGCCGGCGAGCCACCCGGTCAGGCGCTCGAAGCCGAAGCCGCGCCGTCGCGCCTCAGTCCAGACGGCGGGCAGGCGAAGTTGCAGGGAGCTGATGCCGCCCCACGCGGCGAGGAAGTCGCCCTCCGCGCGCCGCTTCATCTCCGGCGGGCACGGCGAGTGATCCGAGACGATCATCCCGATCAAGTTCTCGTCGAGCGCCGACCACAGTCTCTCACGATTCTCGCGCTCGCGGATCGGCGGGCAACACTTAAACTCGGTCGCGCCGTCCGCGATCTCCTCCGACGCGAACGCGAGGTAGTGCGGGCACGTCTCGGCGGTGATCCTCACGCCCTCGGCCGTCGCCGCGCGCAAGGCGGGCAGTGCGTCGGCCGACGAATGATGCACGACGTGGACGCGCGCGCCGGTCTCGCGACTGAGGCGGATCAGCAACTCCACCGCCGCGTCCTCCGCCGCGCGCGGCCGCGTCGCGAGGAACGTCGCGTATGCGCGCGGATCGCCGTGCGCGCCCGCCGTGCGCGCCGCCTCTTCAATCGGCGCGCCGAGCTCCGCGTGCGCGATGAGCACGGCGTCGAGCCGGGCCAGTTCCGGCAGCGCCGCGCGCAAGTCCTCTTCCCCGACGCAGCGAAACTCCGCGACGCCCGAATCGACGAGGAAGCACTTGAAGCCGACGACGCCGGCCCCCGTCATCGGCGCCAGCTCCGCCACGTTGCCCGGCACGACGCCGCCCCAGAAGGCCACGTCGACCGCGCACTTGCCCTCGGCGGCCGCGAGCTTGGCGCGAAAACTTTCGAGGGAGGTCGTCGCGGGGATGCTGTTGAGCGGCATCTCGACGACGGTCGTCGTGCCGCCCGCGGCCGCCGCGCGCGTCGCCGTCTCGAAGCCCTCCCAGCCCGCGCGCCCCGGCTCGTTGACGTGGACGTGCGTATCCACGAGTCCGGGCATCACGACCTCGTCGTCGCCCGCCTCGAACAGCTCGCAGCCGCGCGGCACGTCTTCGTAGTCGCGCAGCGCGGCGACGCGGCCGCCGCTGACGTGAACCGACGACGCTCGAATCCCCTCTTGCGAGACGACGCGGCGGGCGCGGACGACGAGTTCGGGCTGTGTCATCTGAGGCTCGTCAAAAACTCTTCCAGCAGGTTGGCGGCGACGCGCAGGCGGTAATCTTTCGTCGAGCGGATGTCGTCAATCGGCGCGATCTCCTGCGAGAGTGCCGCGCGCGCCGACGCGATCAAGGCTTCGTCGATCTTCTGCCCGCGCAGCACATCTTCCGTCCGCGCGCACCGCACGACCGTGGGCGCGACGCTCCCCAGGGCGACTCGGATCGACTCGACGCGGGCCTCCCGCACCGAGGCGGTCGCCGCGAGGCAGACCTTCGAGATCGCCTGCGCGCGCCGCGTGCCGACCTTGCGGTAGTACGAACGGAGAGAGCCCGCGGGGCGCGGCAGGCGGACGCGCGAGATCAACTCGTCGGGGCGCATCGCGGTCTGCTTGTAGCCCGTGTGGAACTGATCGTACTTAACCCAGCGCGCGCCGCTCGACGAGACGAGTTCGAGTTCGGCGTCGTAGGCCAGGAGCGCGGGCGGCGAATCGGCGGCGGGCGAGGCGTTGGCGATGTTGCCGCCGACGGTGCCGCGGTTCTGGATCGCCCAGCCGCCCGTCTCCCTCGCCGCCTCGCAGAGCGCGGGGAACTCGCGCCGCAAAACTTCGTGACGCTGAACCTCCGTGTAAGTCGTCAGCGCGCCGAGCGCGACGTGCCCGTCCGTCACCTCGACGCCCTTCAGCTCCCTGAGGTGCCGGACGCTCAGGAACTTTTTGTGCGCGAGCACGCCCGCCTCGAAGAGCACCATCAGATCGGTGCCGCCCGCGAACGGCCGCCACACCCCGGGCTCGCGCGCCAGCAGGTCGAGCGCGCCGGCGAGCGTCGGCGGCGCGCGCAGCTCGTAGTCGGGGACGTAGGCTCTCAACTCTGCGGCTCCGCGCCCTGGCACGCGCGCACGACCGACTCGAAGATCTTCGTGTAGCCGGTGCAGCGGCAGAGATTCCCGGCGAGCCCGGCGCGGATGTCCGCGTCGCTCGGCCGGGGCTTCTGTTCGAGCAGGCTCACGGCGGCGATGACCATCCCCGGCGTGCAGATGCCGCACTGCGCGCCGCCGCACTCCAGAAAAGCCTCCTGCACGCGGTGGAGCTGCTCGCCGGAGGCCACGCCTTCGATAGTTTTGATCTCCGCCCCCTCCACTTGCAGCGCGGGCACGAGGCAACTGTTGACGAGAGAGCCGTCGATCAGGACGGAGCACGCGCCGCACTCGCCCTCGCCACACCCCTCTTTCGTGCCGGTGAGTTTTAACTCCTCGCGCAACACGTCGAGCAGGCGCGCCATCGGGTAGGCTTCGACGCTGCGCCGCTCGCCGTTGACCGTGCAACCGATCTTCACTTTGCTCGCCTGCTCAGTCACATCCGCCTCTCATTACTCTGCTGAAAAATTCCTCACGCAAAGACGCAAAGAAGCAAAGAAGGACGCGAGGGGGCTTTGCGTCTTTGCGCCTTTGCGTGAGATCGGTCTTTCGCTTGCGGCTCATCATTATGTCAACGCCCGCATCAAGTCTTCCGGCATGAGCGGGATGTGTGTGAAGGCGACGCCGGTCGCCTGCTCGACGGCGCTCAGGATCGCGGGGGCTGGCCCGTCCATGGGTAGCTCCCCGATGCCCTTCGCCCCGGCCGGCCCGTAAGGGTAGGGCGTCTCCTCGAAGTGGACGCGGATGGAGGGAACGTCCATCGCGGTCGGCATGATGTAGTTGGTCATCTGCGAGTTCGCCATGCGCCCCTCGCGCCACGCTACGCGCTCGTAGAGCGCGTAGCCCAGCCCCTGCGCCACGCCGCCCTCGATCTGCCCCGCCGCGAGCACCGGGTGGATCACGCGCCCGACCTCCTGCACGGCGACGAAATCCTCTACGCGCGTGTCGTAGGTGACGAGATCGACCGAGACCTCCGCGACGTAGACCGCCCACGCGAACGCGCCGTAGGCGTCGCCGCGGTATCTACCCTCGTCCCACACGACGCCCGGCGGCGGCTTGTACTGGCTGAAACTCTTGAGCGCGCCGTGCCGCTCCGTGTGGCGGCGGCACGCCTCGCGCCACTCGTCCGCGGTGTAGACTTCGGCCAAGAGCCCCGCGCCCTGCAACGTCTGGCGCAGGCCCAGCGCGGCTGATTCGACCAACTTGCCGACGATCATGCAGGTGCGCGAGGCGACCGTCGGCCCGCTGTTCGGGACGGCCGCCGTGTCGGGCTGCGAGACCTCGACCATCC
This sequence comes from Pyrinomonadaceae bacterium, assembly GCA_035537435.1. Lineage (GTDB taxonomy): Bacteria > Acidobacteriota > Blastocatellia > Pyrinomonadales > Pyrinomonadaceae > JAIVGV01. Next base: position 7,604 of record DATLMC010000049.1, read on the forward strand.
CGTAATCGAGCTTGAGGGCCTCGGCGGCGATCTGCGCGAAGATCGTGTTCGTGCCCTGCCCGATCTCGGTCGAGGCGGCGAGCACGTGGATGCGCCCGTCCGCCGTGGCCTCGCACCCGACGATGGATTGCAGGAAGACCTCGCCCGATCCCGTAAAGCCCGCGCCGTGCATGAAGGTGGCGAAGCCGATCCCCCTTTTGACCTTCCCCGGCCCGGCGTTCTCGCGCGCGAACCTCGCGCGCTTCCCCTCGTAGCCCGACAGCTCGAAGGCGCGCGCGAGCAGGCCCGCCATGTCGACCTTTTCCCGGATGGTCTGCTCGGTCGCGGTCGTCTCGCCCTCAAGGATGAAGTTGCGGCGTCGGAACTCTTCCGGCGAGAGATCGACGGCGCGCGCGACCCTGTCCATGTGTCGTTCGAGCGCGAAGATCGACTGGGGCGCGCCGAAGCCGCGGAACGCGCCGTGCGGCGGCGCGTTCGTCGCGACCGCCCGCGCGTTGATCCGCACGTTCGGGCAAAAATAGGGACCCGCGGCGTGGATCGTGCCGCGCGAGAGCACGACCGCGGAGAGCGTGGCGTATGCGCCGCCGTCGACGGTGAAGTCGATCTCCTGCGCGGCGAGTTTGCCGTCACGCGTGACGGCGGTGCGGTGGCGCGTGAGCGAGGGGTGGCGCTTGGTCGTCGCCGCCATGTCCTCGGCGCGGTCGTAGATGATCTTAACGGGCCTGCCCGACTTCCACGCGAGCAGCGCCGCGTGGCCCGCGATCATCGAGGGGTACTCCTCCTTGCCGCCGAAGCCGCCGCCCGTCTCCGCCTGGATGACGCGGATCTTCTCCTCCGGCAGGTCGAATAATTTAATGAGCGCCTTGTGGACGTAGTAGGGGCACTGCATCGAGCCCCACACCGTCACGCCTTCTTCGGCGTCGGCGACGGCGATGACGCCGTTCGTCTCGATGTACAACTGCTCCTGCGCGCCCGTGCGGTACTCGCCCTCGACGACGACGACATCGTCTCGCGCCCAGACCGCGTCCACGTCCCCCTTCTCGACGAGGTACGACTTGAACGTGTTGTCCTCGCCCCAGACGATCTCCTTCTTCGCGACGGACTCTTCGATGGTGAAGACGGGCGGGAGCGGCTCGATCTCGACGGAGACGGCGCGGCGGGCGCGCTCGACGAGGTGCCTGTCGGGGTGCGCGAGCAGGACGACGGGCTCCTCCGGGTGGTTGACGAACTCGGCGGCGAGGTAGGGCTGATCCAGGAGGATGAGCGCGACGGCGTTCGCGCCGGGGATGTCGCGGGCCGTGACGACGGTGAACTCGTCCCACGGGACGCCCTCGCCGTACGTGATGTTTTTGATGCGACCGCGCGGGACTGTCGAGCGCACGGTCGCGCCGTAGATCATTCCGGGGAACGTGAGGTCGTCGACGTAGCGCGCCGCGCCCGTCACCTTGCGCCGCCCCTCCTTGCGCGGGACGGGGCGGCCGACGATAGGTTCTTGCTTGCGCGCTTCCGCCATTCGGTAGGGGTTCAACTCAGTCGCCGCTGCTCGCGCCGACTTCCATCCCTTCAGTCTCGGCCAGATCGGGTTCGAGTGCGACATCTTCGGCTGCCGTCTCGCCCGTGTCAACCGCAGCCGCGCGCCTACGGCGCCGGCGGCGCGCCGTGATCGCGCGGACGCGCGCGCCCGCGCCGCGCCACGACTCGCGCGACGTGAGATCGTCGAAGACGGTGTAGAAGACGGGCGTGGCGACGAGCGTCAGCAGCAGCGAGAGCGTCTGGCCGCCGATGACGACGACGGCGATGGAGCGGCGCTCTTCCGCGCCGGGGCCCGTCCCCAGCGCGAGCGGGAGCATCCCGGCGACTAAGGCGAGCGTCGTCATCAGGATGGGCCTCAGGCGGTCGCGGTTGGCGAGCATGACGGCCTCGCCGCGCTCGTAGCCTTCGGCGCGCAGGTTGTTCATGTGATCGATCTGTAGGATCGAGTTCTTCTTGACGATGCCGAACAGGACGAGGACGCCGAGCGCCGAGTAGAGGTTCAGCGTGTCGTTCAGCATCCACTGCGAGAGGAGCGCGAAGGGGACGGCGAGCGGCAGGCTCAGCAGGATCGTGACGGGGTGGACGACCGACTCGAACTGCGCCGCGAGGATGATGTACATGAACGCGATCGAGAGCATGAACGCCCAGACGAACTCGTAGAAAGTTTTCTCCAGCTCGCGGCCCTTGCCGGAGATGACGGTCGTGTAGGCCGCCGGCAGGCGCATCCCGGCGACTTCGGCGCGCAGCGCCGCGATGCGGTCGGCGAGCGCGAAGCCGGGCGCGACGTTGCCGCGCAAGCTGACCTGCCGCTGGCGGTCGAGGCGGTCGATGCGCGACGGGCTCACGTCGTTCTTGATCGTGACGAGGTTGTTCAGGCTGATGAGCCCGCCGCGCGAGGAGGGGACGAGCAGGCGCGCGATGGTCGCCTTGTCGGCGCGGTCGCGCTCGGAGAGTCGCAACTGCACGTCGTAGTCCTCGTTGATGGTGTTGTCGTGGTAGCGCGTCACCTTCTGGTCGCCGCCGACCATCAGGCGCAGGCCGTTGGCGATGTCGGCGGCGTCGACGCCGAGGTCGGCGGCGCGCGCGCGGTCGATCTCGACCCGCAGCCCCGGCTTGTCGAGCTTCAGGGTGGTGTCGGCGTCGACGATGCCGGGAATCTGCTGCGTGATCGCCTTCTGGCGGAGCTGCTCGGCGTAGGCGTAGAGCGACTGGAGGTCGGGGCCGCGGATGGAGAAGTCGATGTCGTTGCCGCCGCCGCCGAGGTTGATCGTCTGCGCGTTGCGGACGCTGGCGCGGAAGGGCGAGTATTTTCTCAGGCGGCGGCGCACCTCCTGCATCACGTCGCGCTGCGTGTAGTTGTGGCGGAAGGCCCCGAGCGGGCGGCCGGCACGCAACTCGTTCCAGACGCGCGTGAACGAGAGCGTGCGCTCCTCGTGCGGCGCGATGCGGACGTAGACGGAGCCCTGATTCACCCCGCCGAGGAACGAGCCGCCGACGCCGGAGAGGATCAGGCGCACGCCCGGCGTCGTCGCCAAATCCCGCTCGATCGAGCGCATCGCCTCGTCCATCACCGAGAGGCTCGTGCCCTCGGGCGCGTTGATCTGCACGTCGAACTCCGCCTCGTCCACGTCCGAGGGGATGTACTCCTGCTTGACCGCGTGGTAGAGCGGGACGGCGGACGCGACGACCGCGAGGGCGAGCACCAAGACCGCGACGCGGTGTCGCATGGCGAGCCGGAGCAGCCGCAGGTAGAAGCGTTCGACGTAGCCGTAGAGCCCGCCGCGCGAAGCCGAGCCGCCGTGCTCGCCGGCAGTGTGGCCGCCCGCGGCGTCTTCGGCGCGCAGCAGCCGCGCGCTCATCATCGGCGTCAGGGTGAACGAGACGACGAGCGAGACGAGGATGGCGACCGCCGCCGTGATGCCGAACTGGTAGAGGAAGCGCCCCGAAATCGACGACATGAACGAGACGGGCAGGAAGATGACGACGAGCGAGAAGGTCGTCGCCAGAACCGCCAGCCCGATGTCGGCCGTCGCCTCGCGCGCCGCCTCCATCGGCCGCATGCGCTTCTCCTCGACGAAGCGGAAGATGTTCTCGAGGACGACGATGGCGTCGTCGATCACGATGCCGACCATCAGGACGAGCGCGAGCATGGTCACGCTGTTCAGCGTGAAGTCGAGGGCGCGCATCATGCCGAAGGTGGCGACGACCGAGCACGGGATGGCGATCCCGGCGATGATCGTCGAGCGCCACGAGCGCATGAAGGCGAGCACGACGAGGCAGGCGAGGAGGCTGCCGAGGATGAGGTGCAGCTTGATCTCGTGCAGCGCCTCGTCGATGTAGCGCGACTGGTCGCGGATGACTTCGAGCTTCACGTCCGCGGGGAGCTGCGGCGCGACGCGCGCCAGCTCCCGTTTGACGCCGTCGATGACGGCGACCGTGTTCGCGCCCGTCTGCCGGCGCACCTCGATGGAGACGGTCGGCACGCCGTTCAGGCGCGAGAGCGACCGCTGCTCCTTCGTCCCGTCCTCGACCCGCCCCACGTCGCTCAGCTTGACGGGAGCGCCGTTGATGTTCGCGACGACGAGGTCGTTAAACTGCCGCGGCTCCGTGTAGCGGCCGAGCGTGCGCAACGCCAGCTCGCGCTTGTCCGTCTGGACGAGCCCGCCGGGAACGTCCGTGTTCTGCCGCTCCAGCGCGGCGCGCACCTGCGTGATGGGGATGCGGTAGGCCGCCAAACGCTCGGCGTCGATCCAGATGTCGATGGCGCGATCCAGCGAGCCGACGATGTTCACGTCGCCGACGCCGCCCGCGCGCTGGAGTTGCACCTTGACGGTCTTGTCCGCGATCTCGGAGAGTTCGCGCACCGAACGGTTGCCGGTGAGGGCGACGGTGACGACGGGCGTCGAGTCGTTGTCGAACTTCGCGACGACGGGCGGCAAAACGTCCGGCGGCAGATCGCGCACGACGCCGGAGACGCGGTCGCGCACGTCCTGCGCTGCCGACTCCACGTCGCGGCTCAGGCTGAACGTGGCGATGACGAACGAGGTGCCCTGCCCCGACACCGAGCGCAACTGCTCGATCCCCTCGACCGTGTTGACCGCGTCCTCGATGCGGCGCGAGACGACCGACTCGACCTCCTCGGGCGACGCGCCGGGCAGGTTGGTGCGCACCGTCACCGTCGGCATGTCGAACGACGGCAGCCTGTCGACGCCGAGGTTGAAGTAGCTCGACGCGCCGACGACGACGAGCGACAGCACGATCATCGCCGCGAACACCGGACGCCTGATGCAAATTTCCGCGAGCTTCTGCATATCCGATAACTACACCCGGCAGGTCAAGAGAAGAGGTCATCCACCGGCATCGTCCAGCCCGGCACGGCGGGCTCGGCTTCCGCGGTCTCGCCTGTGCGGTAGATCGCGGGGCTCTCCGGATCGTTCGACCGGTAGACTCTCACGACCCTTTCTTTCAGCACGTCCACGTCCCACACGACGAGCGTCCCGGCGGCGAAGTAGTCGGCGCGCTTCTGCGCCATCCCGCGCTCGGCCCGCGCGCCGTAGTCGCCCTCGCTGCGGACTCCGACGGCGAAGACCGGCGCGCCTTCGAGGAACTTGCCGCCCTCCAACTCGCCCGTGTAAAAGGCGGCGTCGGGGCTGAACGAGCGGCGGCGCGGGAGGTTCACGATGAAGCCGACATTATCGGGGAAGGCGTAGCCGCCTCCGATGCTGCGCTCGTAATCGTCGAGGCTGCGGTAGATTCTGCCGCCCGCGCGCCCCGGCACTCCGCCCGTAGGTGACATGAGGATGAGGTCTCCGTTCACGAGTTCCGCCTTGCCGTTCTCCGGCACGCGGTAGAGGTCTTCGACGGTCGCTTCGGTTTTCGTGCTCATGTTGCGCCCCCGATTATTTTACTCTGCGCCGCGCTTCCCCGCCCCCGACGACGGACTGAGTCACACCATCACTCGACCACCTGCACCGCCATCCCCGATTGCAGGTTGCCGGGGCTGACGACGACCGTGTCGCCGACGCTGACGCCGGCCAGGACTTCCGTCCACTCGTTGATGCGCCGGCCCGTCGTGATCGACTTCTCCAACGCCTTGCCGTTCTGGACGAGGATCACTTTCTCGATGCCGGCGAAGTTGACGAGCGCGTTCGACGGGATCGTCACCGCCATGCTCGTGTCGCTCGTCGTGATGTCGGCGCGCGCGAACGAGCCGGGCCGCAGGCTCCCGTCGTTGCCGACCTCCGCCTCGACGACGAGCACGCGGCTCTGCTCCGTGATCGTCGGGCTCAGTCTCACGATGCGGCCGGCGTAAGTCTTCGCCGAGCCCTCGACCGTGACGCGCACCTGCTGCCCGGCGCGCACGTTCGCCGCGTCGCGCTCCGGCACCTCGGCGCGGAAGCGCAAGGGGTTGACGCGCACGATCTCGACGACGGGCGCGCCCGCCGCGAGGTACTCGCCCACGCTCGCCTTGCGCTCCTGCACGATGCCGTCGAAGGGCGCGAGGATGTTGGTGTCGGCGAGCTGCTGGCGCGCGAGCGCGAGTTCCGTGCGCCGCTGCGCGAGCAGGCCCTGGCGGTTGCGCACCTCCTCGACCGCGTCCTGATACCTGCCGACCGCGACCTTGTAGGCCGCGTCCGCCGTCTCGAACTCGGTGCGCGCGACCACACCCTGCTCGACGAGCGTGACGGCGCGCTCCCGGTTCTTGCGCGCCTCGTCCATCTGCGCCCGCGCCTGCCTGACCGTCCCCGTCTGTTCGAAGTTAACCTTCTCGTCGCCGCCGTCGGGCGAGAGGCCGAGCCGGGCGCGCGCCTGCGAGAGCGCGGCTTCCGCCTGCTGCACGCGCAGCTGGTAGTCCTGCGGCTCGACCTGCGTGATGAGCTGACCCTTGCGGACGACGCTGCCGAGGTCGACCGAGAGCGCGCGCAGGCGACCCGGCACTTTCACGCTCACCGTCGCCTGATCCTGCGCGGCGAGCGTGCCCGTCACCTGCACGCTCGCGCCCACAGGCATCTCCGAGACCTTCGCGACCTTCACCTGCCGCGCCCCGCCCGCGGCGTCGCCGCCCTTGCCCTGCCCCGCCGCCGAAGACGGGTAGTCGCTCTTGCACGCCGCGGCGGCGAGGGCGACGCAGGCACCGACAGACACCCAGGCGAGCCCACGCACGCAGGCGGATAGGGGCTGGGATTGACCGAGCATGTCGAACATTCTTCTCGTGAAATTCGGAGCCCACTTCAAAACCCGGGATTCACCACGGAGGGCACGCAGGTACGCGGAGGAAGGGCGAGACGATGTATTCCCTCCGCGTACCT
>DATLMC010000050.1:0-5895 GCA_035537435.1 Pyrinomonadaceae bacterium
CCTGCCGATCCTGGTCTTCACGATGATGCTGACGCTGGCCTACTCGGTCTTCCAGGGCAACGTCGGGACGGCCTACCGGCAGCGGTCGCAGCTCCTGGTCTTCTACTTCATCTTCGTCGCCGTCGGCTACGTCCTCATGAAGGAGCGCAGGGAAGATCGCAAGCGGCAGATCGAGCTCGACAAGGTGAGGATCAGGCAGAAGGCCCTACAGGGCGCGGCGCGCCGCAAGCAGGAGCACGAGTGGGAGGTCATCGCCGACAGCCTCTCGGAGAGGATCGGGTTCTGAGATGTGCGGCATCGTAGGCATCGTCCGCCGCGGCGGTCGCACCGTGGACGGGGGCGTGCTCGCCTCGATGTGCGACGCGATCCGCCACCGTGGCCCCGACGACGACGGCTTCTACCTGAAAGACTCCGTCGGGCTCGCCATGCGCCGCCTCTCGATCATCGATCTCGCGGGCGGCAAGCAGCCCATCGCGAACGAGGACGAGACCGCCTGGATCGTCTTCAACGGCGAGATCTACAACTACCTCGAACTCCGCGCCAAACTCGAAAAGCTCGGACACCGATTCCGCACCGACTCCGACACGGAGGCCATCGTCCACGCCTACGAGCAGTACGGCGCGGACTGCCCGAAACATTTGCGCGGGATGTTCGCCTTCGCGATCTGGGACGAGCGCGCGGGCGAGCTCTTCCTCGCGCGCGACCGCGTCGGCAAAAAGCCGCTGCTCTACGCGCTCGCGCCCGCCGGCGATCTCGTCTTCGGCTCCGAGTTCCGCGCGCTGCTCCGCCACCCGCAGGTCGGCCGCGACGTCGACTACGAGGCGATCCACCACTACCTCTCCTTCATGTGCGTGCCCGCGCCGCTGACCGCCTTCGCCGCGATCAGGAAGCTGGAGCCGGGCCACACCCTGCGCTACACGCGCGAAGGCGAAATTAAGATCGAGCGCTACTGGGAGCCGAACTTCAACCGCAAGGAGAAGTGGACGGAGGAAGAGGCGGGCGAGCGCGCCGTCGGGGTGTTGCGCGAGGCGGTGCGCGTGCGCCTGATGTCGGAAGTGCCGCTCGGCGCGTTCCTCTCCGGCGGGATCGATTCGAGCGCGGTCGTCGCGCTGATGAGCGAAGAGTCTTCCGCGCCCGTCAAAACTTTCTCCATCGGGTTCGAGGAGCAGGACTTCTCGGAGCTGCACCACGCGCGGCGCGTCGCCGAGCGCGTCGGGGCGGATCACCACGAGTTCATCGTCCGGCCCGACGCGATGGAGGTGCTCCCCACCCTCGTCGAGCACTACGGCGAGCCCTACGCGGATTCTTCCGCCATCCCGACCTACTACGTCTCGCGCGAGACGCGGCGTCACGTCACCGTCGCCTTAAACGGCGACGGCGGCGACGAGTGTTTCGCCGGCTACGAGCGCTACGCCGCGATGCAGCTCGCCGAGACCTACCGCCGCGTGCCCGCGCCCTTGCGCGAGGGGCTGATCCGCCAATTAGTCGAGCTGATGCCCTCGTCGGAGCTGCGCCGCAGCCGCGTGCGCGACGTGAAGCGTTTCGCGCGCGCCGCCTCGCTCCCGGCGGTCGAGAGGTACTTGCGCTGGGTGAGCGTCTTCGACTCGGAGGCGAAAGATTCGCTCTACGCGGACGAGTTCCGCGCGAGGATGAGACCGCACCGCGCCGCCGACTTCATCGCGCCGTGGTTCGCGCGCGCCAACGGCGCGGGCGTAGTCGACGCCGCGCTCCTCGCCGACACGATGACCTACCTGCCGAACGATCTGCTCGTCAAGGTGGACATCGCGAGCATGGCGAACTCGCTCGAAGCGCGCTCGCCGTTCTTAGATCACCACGTCATCGAGTTCGCCGCGTCGCTCCCCGCCGGGCTGAAGCTGCGGGGGCGCACGACGAAGTACCTGCTCAAAAAAGTTTTGCGCAAGCTCGTACCCGTCGAGAATCTGGAGCGGCGCAAGCAGGGCTTCGGCGTGCCCATCGGCCACTGGTTCCGCGGCGAGATGAAGGGCTTCCTGCAAGAGACGCTGCTCTCGGAGAAACACCTGCGGCGCGGGCTCTTCCGCCCCGAGGCGGTGCGCCGACTCGTCGCGGATCACGTCGCCGGGCGCGCCGATCACTCGCACCGGCTGTGGACGCTGCTCATGCTGGAGTTGTGGTTCGACAGATTTATAGACTCGTGACAGGTGACAAGCGGCGGGCGACAGGAAAGACTTCTGACCTGTCACCCGCCGCGGTTTACCCGTCACGTCTTCCGGAGGTCACTGAATGAAAGGCGTCGTACTCGCAGGCGGGTTGGGGTCGCGCTTGCGCCCGCTGACGGCGGTGACGAATAAGCACCTGCTGCCCGTCTATGACAAGCCGATGATCTATTACCCGATCCAGACGCTCGTCAACGCCGGCATCCGCGACATCATGATCGTCACGGGCGGCAACTCGGCGGGCGACTTCCTGAAGCTGCTGAAGAACGGGCGCGACTTCGGCCTGAAGCACCTGAACTACACCTACCAGGAGGGCGAGGGCGGCATCGCCGCCGCGCTCTCGCTGTGCGAGGACTTCGCCGATAACGATCCCGTCTGCATCGTCCTGGGCGATAACATCATCGAGGGTAACATCTGCCGCGCGGCGCGCGCCTACCGCCACCAGGGCGGCGGCGCGAAAATACTCCTCAAGAAGGTGACCGATCCGCAGCGCTTCGGCGTGCCCGAACTCAAGGGCGATAGCGTCATCAGAATCGAGGAGAAGCCCGACCAGCCGAAGTCGGACTACGCCGTCATCGGCATCTACATGTACGACTCGTCCGTCTTCGAGATCATCAAGACGCTCAAGCCTTCGGGGCGGGGCGAGCTGGAGATCACGGACGTGAACAACGCCTACATCGAGCGCGGCGACATGACCTGGGACGAGCTCGAAGGCTGGTGGACGGACGCCGGGACGTTCGAGAGCCTGCTCCACGCCTCGAACCTCGTCGCCGAGACCGGGGCCAACAAGTTGGAGCTAAAAAAAGCCGTTAGCTAATAGCTGTTAGCTTGTGTCTCAAGCACAGGCTCGAACGCCGCCCGCGCAGAGTCGCCTTGCGCCGAGCGAGGAAGGTTAAGGCTAATGGCTAACGGCTCACAGCTAATGGCTCACAGCTCACCATGAGGATCGTTCGCATCATCGCGCGCCTGAACGTCGGGGGGCCGGCGCGCCACGTCGCGTGGCTGACGGCGGGCCTGGCGCGCGCGGGGCACGAGTCGGTGCTCGTCGCGGGAACCGTGCCGCCCGGCGAGGACGACATGAGTTATTTCGCCGCGGCGCAGGGCGTCGAGCCCATCATCATCCCGGAGATGAGCCGCGAGATCTCGCCGAAGGACGCGGTGACGGTCTGGAAGCTCTACCGCCTTTTCGTGCGACTGCGCCCCGACATCGTCCACACGCACACGGCGAAGGCGGGCACGGTCGGCCGCGTCGCCGGCCTGTTCTATAAGTGGCTCACGCCCTCCGTGCTCCGGGGCCGCCCGCGCGCGTGCCGCTTCGTGCACACCTACCACGGCCACGTCTTCCACAGCTACTACGGCGCGGCGAAGACTAAACTCTTCCTCGCCGTCGAGCGCGCGCTCGCGCGGCTCGCGACCGACCGCGTCGTCGTCATCAGCCCGCAGCAGCTCGAAGAGATCAACGGGCGGTTTGGCGTCGGGCGCGCCGCGCAGTTTAGAATCGTGCCGCTCGGCCTCGACGCCGCGGTCTTCGCCGACTCCCGCGCCCGACGCCGCGCCGCCCGCGAGAGGTTCGGGCTCGCGCAGGGCGACGAAGAGACGCTGCTCGTCGGCATCGTCGGGCGGCTGACGGAGATCAAGAACCACCGGCTGTTCCTCGAAGCGGCGGCGCTGCTCAAGGGGAGACTCGCCGCGCGGCGCGAGACGGGCGGCGGCGCCGCGCCGCGCGTGCGCTTCGCCGTCGTCGGCGACGGCCACCTCAGGCTCGATCTCGAAACGCACGCCTGCGCGCTCGGCCTCGCCGACGACGTGATCTTCACGGGCACGCTCGACGACCCGGAGAACTTTTACGCCGCGCTCGACATCGTCGCGCTCACCTCCCGCAACGAGGGGACGCCGCTCACGCTCATCGAGGCGATGGCGAGCGCGCGCGCGGTGGTGGCGACGGCGGTCGGCGGCGTCGTCGATCTGATCGGCGGGGTCGAGGCGTCGGAGCTGCGCCGGCCCGCCGCGTGGCGCGTCTGCGGGCGCGGCGTGCAGGTCGAGCCCGGCGACGCCGAGGCCTTCAGCCGCGCGCTCGAACACCTCGCCGAGCACCCCGGCTTGCGCGCCTCGATGGGCGAGCGCGGGCGGGACTTCGTCGAACGCAACTACTCGAAGGATCGCCTCGTCGCAGACGTGCTGCGGCTCTACGAAAATCTGCTCGAAGCTCCGGCGCGCGAACGGCGCGCAGGCGCGAGGGCGAACAACGACATCGGGCGCGCGGCTGCGCGCGTGAAAGGGGACTGAACTTTTTGCGTGTACTCATCACAGGCGGGGCGGGCTTCATCGGCTCGCACCTCTCGGACGCCTACGTCGCGCGCGGCGACGAGGTCTACGTCGTCGACGATCTCTCGACCGGCTCGATCCGCAACATCGCGCACCTGAAGGACAACCCGCGCTTCCGCTACCGGATCGACACCGTCAACAACCAGTCGCTCATGGCCGAGCTGATCGACGAGTGCGACGTGGTCTTCCACCTCGCCGCGGCGGTCGGCGTCAAGCTCATCGTCGAGTCGCCCGTGCGCACCATCGAGACGAACGTCCACTGCACGGAGGTCGTGCTGGCGCAGGCGAGCAAGAAGAGGAAGAAGGTGCTGGTCGCCTCGACCTCGGAGGTCTACGGCCTGTCCAACGACGTGCCGTTCCGCGAGGACGGCAACCTCGTGATGGGCGCGACGACGAAGGGGCGCTGGTCTTACGCCTGCTCGAAAGCCATCGACGAATTCCTCGCGCTCGCCTACTGGAGGGAGAAAAAACTGCCGACGGTTGTCGTCCGCCTCTTCAACACCGTGGGGCCGCGCCAGACGGGTCAGTACGGGATGGTCATCCCGACCTTCGTCCGCCAGGCGCTCGCCGGCCGCCCCATCACCGTCTACGGCGACGGCCAACAGACGCGCTGCTTCGGCTACGTGGGCGACGTGGTGGGCGCGCTCGTCGGACTGATGGACAGCGAAGAGGCGGTCGGCCAGGTCTTCAACATCGGCTCGAACGAGGAGGTCTCCATCCTCGAACTCGCGCGGCGCATCAAGCAGATTACGCGCTCGGACTCCGAGATCGTCCTCGTCCCCTACGACGAGGCTTACGAGGAGGGGTTCGAGGACATGCCGCGCCGCGTGCCCGACATCACGAAGGTCGGCGCGCTCGTCGGCTTCCGCCCCGAGATGTCGCTCGACGGCATCATCGAACGCGTCGTCGAGTACCACCGCCAGCAGCCGTAAGCGCGCCGCGCGATTCGAGCCCGCTTGATTTCCACGCCCGTTTCGCATAGGTTTTCGGCGGTCGTTAAGAGTGCGTTTCAAAACCTTCTGCCTCTTGCGTCCTGCTTCGCGTCTTTGCGCCTCCAGCGTGATGATCAATTCTCACGCTGGAGGCGCAAAGACGCAAAGACCGAATCAACTCCCCCATCGAGTTCTCAAATTAAATCCGCAATCACTCAGACCAGACGAACGTGCGACCGAACGCCTGGCGGGCGCGCACGCGCGCGTCGTCGAAGACCGCGGCGAGCACTTCGTCGCGCAGCACTTCCGAGGGCACGCCCGAAGCCGTGACCGCGCCGTCGCGCATGGCGAAGACTTCGTCGAAGGCTGGGTCGAGGAGTTGCAGATCGTGTGTCACGACGAGGGCGGTCAAGCCCCGCTCGTCGCGCAGCCGGCGCAGGTGG
>DATLMC010000051.1:0-2431 GCA_035537435.1 Pyrinomonadaceae bacterium
GTAGGGCGCGAGGCGCGTCCCCCTGCCGCCCGCTAAGATGATAGCTTTCATGGTTGAGCGGTTAGACGTTGTAGATGTCGGGCTTGAAGGCGTCGAGGTTGGAGCGCACCCAGTCGATGACCGCGCCGAGCCCGGCGTCCAGAGAAGTTTCGGGCCGCCAGTTCAGCAGCTCGCGCGCCTTCGCGTTGCCGCAGATGAGCGTGAAGACCTCGCTCTTCTCGGGGCGGACGCGCTCTTCGGAGGTCGTGATGGGCACGCTCACGCCGAGCAGCGCGAGTATCCTCTCGGCCAGTTCGCCGACCGTCACGCCCTGCCCCGTGCCGACGTTGATCACCTCGCCCGCCGTCTCCGGCACTTCGGCGACGCGGACGAAGCCGCTGACGGTGTCGCCCACGAAAGTCAGATCGCGGACGGGAGAGAGCGAGCCCAGCTCGACGCGGTCGCGCGTGAGCGCCTGCGAGACTATGGTCGGGATGACGGCCCGCGCCGACTGGCGCGGGCCGAAGGTGTTGAACGGGCGGATCGTGGCGACGGGCAGATCGAACGAGCGGAAGAAACTCTCGGCGAGCTTGTCCGCGCCGATCTTGCTGGCGGAGTAAGGCGACTGCCCCTGGAGCGGGTGCTTCTCGTCAATCGGCGTGTAGAGCGCGGTGCCGTAGGTCTCGCTCGTCGAGGTGTGGACGATCTTCCGCGCGCCGTGCCGCCTCGCCGCCTGCAAGACGTTGAGCGTGCCGGTGACGTTCGTGTCCACGTATGACTGCGGCGCGGCGTAGGAGTACGGTATCGCGATCAGCGCCGCGAGGTGGAAGACCGTGTCGACGCCTTCGGCCGCCGCGTCCACGAAGAACGGATCGCGAACGTCGCCCGCGATCACCTCGATGCCGCGCTTGATCTCGCCGGGTAGCAGTTCGAGGTTGCCCCAGTGGTTGCGCGAGTTGTAACGCACCATGGCGCGCACGCCCGCGCCGCGCCGCGCCATCTCTTCGACGAGGTGGCTCCCGATGAACCCGCCCGCGCCGGTGATGAGAACTTTTTTACCCGTCCAATCCATCTGCTGCGTGTCCGCCTCTTCGTATGTTCAAACTTTCGAGGGCGCGCGGGGGTCGCGCGATGTCAGCCGGGGCGCGGGAGTTTCGTCCTTCTCCCGGCGCGATCCGCCCGCGACTGTGTTCCGGTTAATCCCTTGGGGCAAGGATGACGCAACCCGGCGGGAGACGCAAGAATGCCCGGACGCCTCAAGGCCGCCCGCACCGTCAGCCGCGCCTATTTCGATCCCAACACCCGCCGCTTGAACCCGCGCAGCGGGGCCGCGAGCGTCGCGCCGAGCAGCGACTCGGCGAGGACGGTCATGAGCATCCGGTCGCGCGCGAGGCCCGGGTCGCGGCGCAGGCCGTCGACGATCAAACGGCGCGCGGCGCGCATGTCCGCCGGGTAACTCGCGAGCGCCGCCGCGGCGAGCTTTTGCCCCGCGACCTTCCCGCCGACGCGCCGCGCGAAAGTCTCACCGGCCAACCCCGGCAGGCGCGCGACGACCCAGTCGCCGAAGTCAGCTTCGGCCGCCCCGGAGGCGGGCGGGTTGTAAATCTCGCCCCGCAGCGATTCGAGCCGGCGGGCGAAATGGCCCACGTCGTCGCGCAGCGCGGGGTGGGCGGCGAAAGCGGAGGCGAGACTCACGGCCGCCGCTTCCCGGTCGCCGGAGCAGAAGAGCAGGTGCGAGAGCTTGAGATCGAGCAGCGCGCGGAAGCGCGGCGCGGCGACCGCTCCGCCGATCTCCGGAATCCTCGCGCGCAACGCCGCCATCGCCGCGAGCGTGTGGCGCAAATGAAATTCCGGCGACACGCCGACGCTCGTGTTGTAGCTGTGTGTGCGGTACTGCATCAACGGTTCGGGGATGAAGCCGATCCGCCAGCGGGCGAGGAGGCGGAACCAGAACTCCCAGTCGCTGTAGATGAGCGCGTCGTCGAACCGCCCCGCCCCGGCGAAACACTCGCGCCGGAAGAGCAGCGTCGGGCCAGAGATGTCGTTCGATCGGAGCAGGCGCTCCAGCGGATCGGGCGACGCCGTGATGTCGAGGCCGCGCCGCCCCGCGACCGTCCGGCCTTGCTCGTCGATCACGTCGGCGTAGCCGTAGACGAAGCCGACCTCCGGGTGGCGCTCCAGATAGGCGACCTGCCGCGCGATCTTGTCGGGGTAGAGCACGTCGTCCGAAGGCAAGCCCGTGTAGTAATCCCCGGCGCACTTTTCGAAACACAGATTGACCGTCGCGGAGATGCCGAGGTTTCGTCGATCCGGGTGCGTGTAGACCTTGACGCGCGACGGGTGGCGGGCGGCGTAGGCCTCGGCGATCTCTAAGCTGGCGTCGGTCGAGCCGTCGTCGACGACGACGATCTCGACGTTCGGGTAGGTCTGCGCGAGGGCGCTGTCGAGCGCG
>DATLMC010000052.1:0-35152 GCA_035537435.1 Pyrinomonadaceae bacterium
TGGCTAACGAAAGACGGGCAGGGGCGAGCCCTGCCCCTACAAATCACAGTCTCGTTAGTGGCCCTCAGTCAATCGCGCGTGCGATTAAGCACTTGAGGTAGAGCGTTTCGGGGACTCCGGCGAGCACGGGGTGATCGCGCGCCTGAATGCGCTTCTCGACGAACTGCAACTGGCGGCGCGCGTCCGCCGCCGCCTCGGCGACGACGCCGAGGAACATCGACTCGCTCATGTGGTAGGAGCAGGTGCAGGTGACGAGCACGCCTCCGGGCGCGAGCATCTTCAGCGCGCGCAGGTTGATCTCTTTGTAGCCGCGCGCCGCCGCCTGGACGCTCGCGCGGTTCTTGGCGAAGGCGGGCGGGTCGAGGATGATCGTGTCGAAACGTTCGCCAGCGTCCTGCATCTCGCGCAGCGCGTCGAAGACGTTCGCCTCGCGGAACTCGACGTTCGTCAGGCCGTTCAATCCCGCGTTGCGGCGCGACGCGGCGACCGCGTCGGCCGAGATGTCGAGGCCGAGGACCGACTCGCACGAGCGCGCGACGCTCAGGGCGAAGCCGCCGTTGAAGGTGAAGCAGTCGAGCGCGCGCCCGCGCGCGTACTCGCGCGCGGCGAGGTGGTTCTCCCTCTGATCGAGGAACGCGCCGGTCTTCTGGCCGCCGAGCGGCGCGACGGCGAACCTCAGGCCGTGCTGCACGACCTCCATCTCTTCGGGGGCGTCGCCGTAGACGACGCCCGCGCGCATCTCCAGCCCTTCGAGTTTCCGCACGCGCACGTCGTTGCGCTCGACGACGGCGCGGGGCCGCAGCTCCTCGACCAGCAGCTCGACGAGCATCGGCTTGACGGCGTCCGTCCCCTGCGAGAGCGTTTGCAGGACGAGCACGTCGGCGTAACGGTCGACGATGAGCGAGGGCAGCGCGTCGCCCTCGGCGTAGACGAGCCGGTGCGCGTCCGCGTCGCGCGCGATCCCGTCGCGCCGCGCGAACGCCGCGCGCAGGCGCGCGCGCCACCACGCGCGGTCGATCTCCTCCTCCCGCCAGCTCAGCAGCCGCAGGCTGATCTCCGAACGGTCGCTGTAGAGCGCCTGCCCGACGAAGCGCCCGCGCTCGTCGCGCACGCCGACGACCGCGCCCGCCGCCGCGCCGGAAGCGCCCGCCACGTCGCTGCGGTAAATCCAGAGGTGCCCGGCGCGGGCGCGCTCCGCGCCCCGCCACGTCACGGTGATCGTCGGCTGTGTCATCCGCCCGCCACGCTCGAAAGTTTGAAGTCCGGTTCCCGCGTCAGACTTTGCCGCGCGCGGGCGCGTTTGTAAAGCGACCGGGGCGCGAGCCGGAGGTGACAGAAATGCAAGACTCTCGCGCTTGAATCGGTCGGCTTTTGCGCGTAGTCTAAAGCACGGTTTCAACCCCAAGCCGACGAACAATCTAGATGCGAACGGAGGACATCGGACGATGCCTGAAGTCGGAGACAAGGCCCCGGATTTCGAGTTGAAGAGCAACCTTGAGAAAGACAAGAAGGTGCGGCTCTCGGATTTCCGCGGCAAGAAGAGCGTGGTGGTAGCGTTCTACCCGCTGGCGTGGACGCCGGTCTGAACCGTGCAGATGCCGGCTTACGAGGCGGACATGGAACGCTTCGCGAGCTACGATGCCCAGGTCCTGGGCATTTCGGTCGACTCGGTTCCCTGCAACGCCGCCTGGGCGAAGAGCCTCGGCGGACTCAGTTACGATCTCTTGAGCGACTTCCACCCGAAGGGCGAAGTGGCGAAGGCTTACGGCGCGTGGCGAGAGGCCGACGGCATCTCGGAGCGCGCGCTCTTCGTCGTCGATAAGGACGGCAAGATCGCCTACAAAGACATCCACGACATCGGCGATCAGCCCGACAACGAAGACCTCTTCGACGTGCTGAGAAACCTGTGAAACGAAGAGGTCAGAGGTCAGAGGCTAGTAGGAGTCGGACTTAACTGACCTCTAGTCTCTGACCTCTGACCTCTTAAAGATATGACTCTCTCAAGAAAGTGCGTGCCCTTCACGCCGTTCGAGCGCGAGCTGTCGAAGAGCCGCATCAGTATCGTCACGGCGGCGGGCGTCCACCCGCGCGGCGCGGAGCCGTTCAACATCGCCGACGAGATGGGCGATCTCACCTACCGCCTGATCGCGCCGGACGCCGAGTCTTCGGGGCTGATGGTGACGCACCACCACTACGATCACTCGGACGCAGACCAAGACATCAACGTCGTCTTCCCGCTCGACGCGCTGCGCGATCTGGAAGCGGAGGGGTTCGTCGGCGGGCTCGGGGCCAAGCACGTCGGCTACATGGGCTACACGATGCAGCTCAAGGCGATGTACGAGGGGACGGCCCCGCAGATCGCCAACGAGATCGACCGCGGGGGCCGCGCCGACGCCGTCGTCCTGACGGGCGGTTGACCGAGCGTCTGCCACCGCACGGTCGTCGCGGTACAACGTGAGATAGAGATGCGCGGCATCCCGACGGTGCTCGTCACCGTGAGCCCGGAAGTCTCGGCGCAGATGCGCCCGCCGCGCGCCCTCTACCCGAAAGGTTTCAAGATCGGCAACAGCCTCGGCCGCCCCGGGATGCGCGAGTTGCAACGCCGGGTCTTGCGCGACGCGCTCACGCTGCTCACAGAGGGCACGCGGCCCGGCGCGTACGTGACGCGCGAGTACGCGGAGTACGGCGAGCAGTACGAGCCGCCGAAAGTGAGGAATTAGTGGCGGGTGACGGGTGACGGGTGACAAGCAAGACGGCTTAGCTTTGCTTGTCACCCGTCACCCGTCGCTCGTCACCTGTCTTATGAAAACCATTGGCTTGATCACGGGGGGCGGCGACGCGCCGGGGCTGAACGCGGTCATCCGCGCGGTGGTGAAGACCGCCATCGGCGTCTACAACCTGAAGGTCGTCGGCGTCGAGGACGGGTTCGAGGGGCTGCTCACGGAGACGAAGGCGCGCGAGCTGAAGCCGGAGGACGTGCGGGGCTTGCTCCCGCGCGGCGGGACGATCCTCGGCACGCGCAACCGCGGCCGCTTCGTCGTGCACGACACGGGCGGCGCGGTGAAACCGGAAGAGAGTTACCGCGAGGCCATCGCCAACATCGAGCGGCTCGGCATCGACGGCCTCATCGTCGTCGGCGGCGAGGGCTCGCTCGGCATCGCTTTGGAGTTCGACCGCCGCGGCGTGCCGGTCGTCGGCGTGCCGAAGACGATCGACAACGATCTCGCCTGCACCGAGCTGACCTTCGGCTTCCTGACCGCGCTCGACATCGCGACCGAGGCGCTCGACCGCCTGCACACGACCGCCGCCTCGCACGACCGCGTGATGGTCTTGGAGGTGATGGGGCGACACACGGGCTGGATCGCGCTCCACTCCGGCATCGCGGGCGGCGCGGACGTGATCCTGATCCCGGAAATCCCCTTCACGTGCGAGGCCGTGGCGGAGAAAGTTTACGAGCGCGAGCGGTGCGACCGGCAGTTCAGCATCGTCGTCGTCGCGGAAGGGTCGGCTCCCGTCGGCGGACGGGAGATTTATCAGGACGAGGGCGACCGCCAGCACGCGCCTCGCCTCGGCGGCGTCGGCAACTTCGTCGCGCAGCAGATCGAGCGCATCACGGGCAAGGAGTCGCGCTGCGTCGTGCTCGGACACCTCCAGCGCGGCGGGAGCCCCAACGCCTTCGACCGGATGCTCGCCTCCAACTACGGCTCGTGCGCCGTGCGCGCGCTCGTGCGCGGCGAGCACGGCAAGATGGTCGCGCTGCACGCCGCCGACATCATCACCGTGCCGCTCTCGAAGGCGTGCGCGAATCTGAAGACCGTCCCCGCCGAGAGCCAGCTCGTCCGCACGGCGCGCGACCTCGGCATCAGCTTCGGCGCGGCGGACGAGGCGCGCCACCACGGCAAGGAGGTCTGCTAGCGCGGGCGCGATCTTTGCGGGAACGCCCCGCGCCCGGCGCGCGTAAGTTGTCGTGGGGGTGATTTTGGAGAGTATGTACTGCCCTCACTGCGGAGCCGACAACGCCGAAGACATCAACTTCTGCCGCAAGTGCGGCGAGGACTTGCGTCTGTCGTCGCAGGCGATGCGCAAACGCATCGGCTGGGGCGACTTCCTCTCCACCAAACTCGACGACCGGTTAGCCGGCAGGTACCGCAAGGACGCGCGCGACGGCGGCATCAATATCTTCATCGGGCTCGTCTCGGTGCTGCTCGGCCTCTGGTATGTCTTCACGGGTCAGGGCGCGCTCTACTTCTGGGTGATCGTCCTACTCTGCTCCGTGCTCGGCATCGGCGTCGGCTTCTACGACGTGCTGATCTACCGTCGCGCCGTCCGCGGCTTCCCGCGCGACGAAGATCGGCTGCCGGACGATCTCTCCATCTTCAAGGCCGCCAAGCCTCCCGCGCCCAAGCCGCGCGAGATCGAGGCGGCGCAGCCGACGAGCGAGATTCACGACGCCGCAGCCGCGCAGGCCATCCCGCCGAGCATCACCGAGACGACGACGCGACACCTCGACACGCCCCGGCGCGAGACGGCCGAGAATCTGTAAGCGTGTTCGACCGCCGCCGGGCGCGCGACTCTCTTCCTCCGCGCCGCGCTTCCCCTCCTCACTTCAGACGACGGGCGACAGCTCTTCCAGAAACTGCAAGTCAATCGTGCGCACGCGCCGCGGCTCGTAGGAGCTGAGGGTCTCGATGAGCGCCTCGACGAGCGCGGGGTCGAACTGACTCCCTGCGCCCGCGCGCAGGCGGTGGTGCGCCTCCGCCGCGGAGAGGCTGCTGCGGTAGGGGCGGTCGCTCGTCATCGAGTCGTAGGCGTCGACGACCGAGACGAGGCGCGCGCCGAAAGGGATCTCCGCGCCGCGCAGGCGGAACGGGTAGCCGCCGCCGTCCCACCACTCGTGGTGATACCTGACCATCTCGCGCACGGTCTCCATGCAGGGCACGCCCGAGAGAGCCTCGTCGCCGTACTCGACGTGCAGGCGCATGATCGCCATCTCGTCGCAGGTGAGCTTGCCGGGCTTGCAGAGGATGTGTTCGGGCACGCCGATCTTGCCCACGTCGTGCAGGAGCGCGCCGAGCTTGACGGTCATCGCGTCCTGCTCGGCGAGGCCGCAGGTGAGCGCGACCGCCTCGGCCAGATCGGCCGTCATGTTCGAGTGCTCGGCGGTGCAGGGGTCTTTGGCGAAGAGCAGCGTGACGAGCGTGCGCGCCGTCGCGACGAACGACTGCCGCACCTGCGTCTCAAGCAGCCGGTTGCGCTCGCGCGTCTGCGCGTGTACGAGCACGTTGTCGATGACGTTCAGCAGCTCGTGGTAGCCGAAGGGCTTGTAGAGGTAGGCGGCGAGCCCCGCGTCGAGCAGGCGGCGCTGCTCCTCGCGATTGGCCGACTGCGCCGTGAGCATGATGACGGGCGTGTGCCGCACGGCCTCGTCGGGCGAGCGCAGGATCTCCTCGAAGACCTGCTTGCCCGTGAGATCGGGCATCAGGTAGTCGAGCAGGATCACGTCGGGTCGCGACTCGTGCGCGGCGCTGAGGCCCGCGCGCCCGCCGTCCGCCGCGGCGAAGCGGTAGCCGGCGCGGGCCGCGAGCGTGCGACCGAACTCGATCTGCAAAGGATCGTCGTCGATCATCAGGACGAGCTTCGGCTGACTTGAGTTGAGTTGAGACATGGCGTGCGGTGAGTCGGCGCTCGCTTTAACGGCGTCGCGAGGCTACAGACACCCCTCCCTTCAGCGAGATGGTCTTGTCGCCGGTGAGGTGAAATTGAGACTCGCACACGCGCCCGCGGGGCGGCGGACGTTCGGGGAGTGTACGCCTTACTTCTGTCGGTGGGAGAGAACTTCGAGCCGACTATTTTTAGGGGGTTGGTCTTTCAAAAGACGCGGGCGAGAGTATAATCGAACCCAACAGCTTTGCAACCATTAAATTTTTCACGAAACCGTCAAATTTGGCGGCGGGCGTGGACGACGGGCGAAGAGGGCGAGGAGAGAGCCGTGACACAGAACGTTAAAGACAGACTTCAGGCCGAGCTGGACGAGTTGGACACGGAGCTGCGCGTGCACCTGCCGAAGCAGATCAAGACGGCGAAGGAGTGGGGCGATCTGCGCGAGAACGCCGAGTACCACGCCGCGCTCGCGCGCCAGCAGTTCGTCCAGGCGCGCATACGCGACCTGCGCCAGCGCCTCAGCGAGGTCGCCTCCATCGACATCTCGAAACTCCCGCACGACAAAGTCGCCTACGGCTCGACCGTCATCCTCTACGACCCCGAACGCGACGAAGAGATCACCTACCGCCTCGTCACCGCCGAGGAGAGCGACCCGCCCGCCGGACTCATCTCGACCTCCTCGCCCGTCGGCCGCAGCCTCATGGGGCGCGAAGAGGGCGACGAGGTCAAAGTCACCACGCCGGGCGGCGCGCGCAACTTCGAGATCCGCCGCCTGACGACGCTCCACGCCGCCGCCGCCGAAAATAAGAACGAGAGTTGAAAACTTGATCATGCGGGGCACGCCTGAACGTCGCGGCATAATGACTCATTCAGCCCCACGCCTCTTGTCGGCGTCTTCTCTGAATCTGTCCAGATAGCTCATCACGTCCCAGAAGTAATCGAGCGTCTCCTGATAGGCGTAGCCAGCCGCGAGGAAG
Organism: Pyrinomonadaceae bacterium; assembly: GCA_035537435.1. Taxonomy (GTDB): domain Bacteria; phylum Acidobacteriota; class Blastocatellia; order Pyrinomonadales; family Pyrinomonadaceae; genus JAIVGV01. The sequence continues at coordinate 6,639 of DATLMC010000052.1, forward strand.
ACGGTGATGCGCGCCGCCACGAACTCTCCTTCGTGTACGGCGTGGGAGAGGGCTGACATCAGCTTGGCGAAAGCCGGGCCGGCGCTCTGGCGTGCGACGTGTGCCACCTCGTCGATCTTGCCCTCCTTCAGACTATCCAATAGGACGACCATCTGACGGGTAAACGGCTCGACGCTGTCACGTAGGACGATTTGTAAGACGAGTTGGCGAAGCTCCTCGTCGGGCAGGACACCGGGGTTGATACTGATCGGCTTGGTGAGGCTTGCCGTCTTCATCGCTTGCTCCGTGAGGCGTGCTTGCGTTCGGGCTGACAGTGAATGTGCGGTTTGCTATCTTATGCCCCGGTGTACGCTTCGATCTTGAGAGTCAGCTATGAATTTGTAGGGGCAGGGCTTGTCCCCGCCCGTGTCTTTCGTTAGTTGAGCGGGCAGTGACAAGCCCTGCCCCCACAAGTAATCCGCGACGCCGGAAGCTAATGAATGCGCTCCCGCCATTGAGAGATGAGAGGGATCGCTAGGGAGTTAAAAGGCTATGGACTCCCGGCGACAAACAAGCACAATGGCATTGTAGACACTTTTGTATCCAGGCGCAAGTTTTGGCTAAAGCTAGCTGTCCTATCAGGAGGTCTATCCTGATGGGAAGCCCGCGTAGCCCAAAGCCGGAGCGTCTGGCGGAGAAGCTGCTTCAGATTCGCTTAGCTCTCGGTCTTTCTCAGAATGAGATGTTAGTGCGTTTAGGCATGGCTGAAGAATATTTCCGCAGCAGAATCTCGGCTTATGAGCTTGGCAACCGCGAGCCACATCTTCCGATCCTCTTGAAATACGCACGTAGTGTCGGCATCTCAACCGATGTACTTATTGACGACGAGATGGAACTCCCTGCGAAGCTGTTGAAGGATGCGGCGCGCGGGCGGAGTTGGGGCAAGTCCGCGTCTCGGGGCAAACGCAAGCGGTGAGGAGCGCCAATGATCTGACGAGTCGGAGATATGCTTTCACGGTTGAGTGGCGTGTGAGGTAAAATAGCAGCATGGCGACGAAAGAGGAGATTAAATCGGAGATTGAGAAAGTGCCGGAGGAGCGTCTGGCGGAGTTGTATCAAGTCGTCAAAGGGTTCACCCGATCAAAGCCCAAATCCTCCGAGCCGAGTTTGATGTCTAAGCTGAGGCGCGTCCGCATCAGCGCGCCGCCCGACTTCTCTGAGAACATTGATCTTTACCTCACCGGGGAGAAGACCATTGAATAGGGTTTTCGTCGACACCTCATTCGTCGTCGCGCTCGTTAACGAAAAAGACCAGCACCATGCTCGCGCTTCGGAACTAGCTGACTTGTTCGACGAATACCCGCTAATCACGACCGACGCCGTCCTCCTTGAGATCGGCAACGCGCTGGCGAGGAACTTCAGAGAACAATCGTCGGAGATCATCGAAGACTTCCTCACCTCGGACGAGGTAGTAGTCGTGCATCTGGACGAACGGTTGTTTGAGCGGGCGTTTGAGATGTATCGCACGCACAAGGATAAAGATTGGGGCATGACGGACTGCCTCTCGTTCGTCGTCATGCGCGAGCGCGAGGTCGCCGACGCGCTGACCAGCAACGGAGATTTTAGTCAAGCGGGGTTCAAGGCGTTAATGCGCGTCTACTGAGACTCTGGATAGCGGTTTTCTTGACAGAGTATTACCCGCATCCCTATCATTCATCGCTTAATTGGCGAGACTCGCGGGCTTAGCGCGGTTTCGTACGCGACGGCGAAGCGGAAGAGAAGGAAAGAAGTATTTGTTTGGGGCGAGCATCGGGCGCGGCGCGCTGCGGGTCATTGACGCGATGGTGCGCGGGCTGGCGAGCCGCCGCGTCAGCCCGAACTGGCTGACCGTGATCGGGGTCTCGATCAACGTCCTGTCGGGCCTGCTCTTCGGCTTCGGTCACTTCTTCTCGGCGGGCGTCGTCCTCGTCGTCGCCAACCTCTTTGACATGCTCGACGGCAAGGTCGCGCGCCTGTCGGGACGCGTCACGCGCTTCGGCGGCTTCCTCGACTCGTCGCTCGACCGCCTCTCCGACATGGTCGTCTTCGTCGGGCTGATGGTCTTCTACGCGCGCGCGACGGACGACCCCGCGAGCCCCGCCTTCGGGCAACACTCGACCCTCAACGTCTTCCTCGCGGGGGCGGCGCTGATGGGGTCGGTCCTGGTGAGCTACACGAGCGCGCGCGCGGAGAGTCTGATCCCGAAGTGCGACGTGGGTTTCCTGCGCCGGCCGGAGCGCGTGGTGCTGCTCATCATCGGCGCGCTCTCGACGCACGCGGGCTCTGCGAACTACTTCGCGAACCGGATGCCCGCCGTGCTGTGGGTGCTCGCCGTCGGCTCTTACTGGACGTTCGCGCACAGGATGTACCACACGTGGCACGAAGTCTTGCGCGCCGACACGGAGGCGGCGGGTGCGAAAGCGGCCGCCGACGCATCTAAGGTTGACGAGGAGAGGCGCGGCGGCGCGCCGCAGAAGGTTCGGGCGGTCGATAATTACCAAACACCCTAGCCGCTTTCATCGTTCTATCAAGTGGCCTGAAAGAGTAGCCCGGTCAGAGACCGGAAGGAGCCTGCGAGTTGCCGAAAATGGACTCTCCCCAGTTGACGATCTGCCCCTGCTGCGGCGCGAAGGCGAAAGCCTTACCCGTCACAGAGCCCTGCGCCGGTTGCGGCGCGCTCTCGGTCGGGCCGCCGCTGGCGCGCCCCGAGTTCGAGCTGCCGGCTTACGGCCTGACGGCGGCGGTCGCGGGCGGGGGCGCGCTCGTCGCACTCGCTTTCGCCGCGAGCACTGCGTTCGCGCTCTTCGAGCGCAAGCCCTTCTCGCTCGGCCTCTGGAACGTGGCGGCCGCGGCGGAGACATCGGCGTGGCGGCTGAAGTGGGCGCTGCTGCCGCTCTCGCTCGCCGCGTTCGTCGGCGGCGCGCGCGCGCTCATGCACGTGAGCCGCGAGCCCTCACGCTTCGCGGGCGTGCGCTGCGCGCTCGGCGGGTTCGCGACCTCGGCGATGGTCGCCGCCGCGATGCTGACGCTCATCGGCGTGACCGTCCCCGCGCGGCTCAGGCAGCGCGCCCTCGCCGCCGAAGCGGGGCGCCACGCCGAGGCTTACGACGCCGTCAAGGCCCTGCTCGAATACCAGCAGCAGTACGGCACGCTCCCGACGAGCGCCGAGGAGCTGAAGAAGCTCCCCGATCCGGACGGCACGATGGCGCGCGCCGCGCGGATGATCGCCTCGGGGCGTTACGAGCCCGAATCGACCATCGCGTCGCTGCCCGCGGCGGCCAAGTCGCGCGGGCGGCGCAGCACGAACGTCACCGTCCGGCCCGTCTCGCTGCGCCCCGGCTCCGAAGAGCCGCAGGGCGAGCCGCTCTCCTTCACCAACTACACGCTGCGCCTCGCGGGCGAAGACAAGAAGCTCGGCACCGCCGACGATCTGCTCATACGCGACGGCATGATCCTGCCCGCGCCGCCCGCGGGACAGTCGACCCGCACGCCCGGCGTGAAGAACGTTCCGTAAGTTCGCCGGCGCACGCGGCGCGCCCCCACCCGACGAGCATGGGACTGTTGAACCTCTTCCGGCGCGACAAGGCTGACCCGGAGGCGGCGCGTCGCGCGCGCCTGCTCAGCACCGGGCGCATCGCCGACGGCACGGTCTTCGACGTGGGCACGGACGAGTCGGGCGACATCACGCACGTCTTCTACAGCTACAACATCAGCGGCGTCGAGTACGAGTCCTCGCAGACGCTCGACCCCGAACAGCGCCGTCGTCCCGTCGCCTACTCGCCCGGCGCGGGCATCACCGTCCGCTACGACCCGCACCAGCCCGCCAACTCGATCGTCGTCTAACCCGTCCGCCGTCAGTGGTCAGTTGTCCGTTGTTTGTGATACACAGGTTGTGTGTCATCACTAACAACTGACCACTGACCACTGACAACTGACCACTGACAGCTTTCATGTTTCGTAAAATCCTGATCGCCAACCGCGGCGAGATCGCCGTCCGCGTCATTCGCGCGTGCCGCGAGATGAACATCTCTCCCGTCGCCGTCTACTCGGAGGCCGACGCGGCGGCGCTGCACGTCCGTCTCGCAGACGAGGCGTACCTGATCGGGGCCGCGCCTTCGTCGGAGAGCTATTTAAGAATCGAGCGCATCGTCGAGGTCGCGAAAGAGTGCGGCGCGGAGGCGGTGCATCCGGGCTACGGCTTCCTCGCGGAGAACGCTGTGTTCGCGCGCGCCTGCGCCGCGGCCGGGATAACTTTCATCGGGCCGCCGCCCGCGGCGATGGAGATGATGGGCTCGAAGACGAACGCGCGGCGCGCGGCGATTGAGGCGGGCGCGCCCGTCGTGCCGGGGACGACCGAGCCGCTCCAGTCCGCCGACGAAGCGCGCGCGACGGCCTCGCGCTTCGGCTACCCCGTGATGCTCAAGGCGGCGGCGGGCGGCGGCGGCAAGGGGATGCGGCTCGTCGCGGCAGAAGACGAGATACAGTCGGCGTTCGAGACCGCGCAGTCGGAGGCGCAGTCGGCCTTCGGCGACTCATCCGTCTACCTCGAAAAGGCGGTCGAGCGACCGCGCCACGTCGAGATTCAAATCTTCGCCGACTCCCACGGCAACTTCGCGCACCTCGGCGAGCGCGAGTGCTCGATCCAAAGGCGGCACCAGAAAGTCATCGAGGAGTGCCCTTCGCCGATGGGCGATCCGACCCTGCGCGCGGCGATGGGCGAGGCGGCGATCCGCGTCGCGCGCGCGGCCGACTACGTCGGCGCGGGCACGGTCGAATTTCTGGTCTCCGACGTGACGCGCGACTTCTATTTCCTTGAGATGAACACGCGCCTTCAGGTCGAGCACCCCGTGACGGAACTAGTCACCGGCATCGATCTCGTGCGCGAACAGATCGCGGTCGCCGCGGGCGGGCGACTCTCTTTCACGCAAGATGATGTCGAGTGGCGCGGCCACGCCGTCGAGTGCCGCGTCTACGCGGAAGACCCGGAGAACAATTTTCTCCCCTCGCCGGGTCGCATCACCTTCTTGCGGCTGCCGCAGGGACCCGGCGTGCGCGACGACGGCGGCGTCTACGCGGGCGCGGAGGTCTCGATCTACTACGACCCGATGATCTCGAAGCTCGCCGCGTGGGGCAGAACGCGCGCCGAGGCGGTTGACCGGATGCGGCGCGCGCTCGACGAGTACGCGGTCGGCGGCATCAAGACCACGCTCCCCTTCTTCCGCGAGGTCGTGCGCGACGCCGAGTTCATCGAGGGCAAACTCGACACCGGCTTCATCCCGCGCTTCTTCGCCCGGCGAGACGACGCGCACGCCGCCAGACGCGACGGCGCGGGCGAAGGCGCTGTCGAGATCGCCTCGCGCGACATGGCCGCCGTCGCCGCCGCGCTCGCGCGCGAGGCGGGCGCGGGCGCGTCTTCGTCGAATCACCAACCGCCGCCGCAACCGCAGAGCAGGTGGAAGCTCGCGGGGCGCGCCGCGCAACACGGCTCGCGCGACGCCTTCTGACAATCGCTTGAAATGATGAAACTCACGGCCGAGATCGACGGCGGGCGGCACGCGCTCGAAATGCGGCGCGAGGGCGCGCGCGTCTTCGCGGAGGTTGACGGGCGCGCTTACGAACTCGAAGCGCGCGAGACGGAACGCGGCGAGTACCTGCTCGTGCTGGAGGGTCGCGTCTACGAGTGCCGCGTCGAAGAAGATAAGGCGGCGGGCGGCGCGGTGAAGGTCGAGGTCGGCGGGCGCGCTTACGAGGTCGCGCTGTTCGATCCGCGGAGACTTCGCGCGGCGGGCGCGGGCGGCGCGCAGAATCAGGGGCGCGCGGTGGTCGCGGCTTCGATACCGGGCAAGATCGTGCGCGTGCTGGTCGAAGAGGGCGCGGCGGTGGAGGCGGGCGACGGGCTCGTCGTCGTCGAGGCGATGAAGATGCAGAACGAGCTGAAGTCGCCGAAGGCGGGCACGGTCGCGGAGCTGCGGGCGCGCGCCGGCGCGACCGTCAACGCGGGCGACGTACTCGTCATCGTCGAATAAGCGGCGGGCGACGGCGCACGCCGCCGTGGCGCGGGGGCATGGTGACACTGAAACTCTGGCTGGCGGCGCTGCTCACGCCGCTCGTGCCGTTCGCCGCCGCGGTGTGGCTGTGGCGTCGGCGCGCGGCCGGCGTGCTCGACCGGCTGCTCGCCGCCGCGACGGTCGCCGCGCTCTCACTCGTCACCTTCATCGCGGCGCCCTGGGCGATGACGAGCTACTACCTGCGCTACGCGCTCGCCGCCGCCTTCGCCCTCGCCACCTACTCTTCACTACGCAAAGGTCTGGAAGCGCACGCGCGCGGGCGGGCGACGCCCGACAGGGCGGCGGGCGTGATCAGGGTCGCGCTGCTCGTCGTGCTGCTGTCGCTGGACGCCCTCGCCCTCAAGTCGTACTTCTACGCCGTCGCGCCCGTCGAGTTGTCATTCCCGCTGTCGGGCGGGGTCTATTACGTGATGCAGGGCGGGAACAGCAGGATCACGAACCCTTTCCACCGCGGCGGCGCGGACGCGCGAGAAGACTACGCGCTCGACATCGTCAAGCTCGACCACGCGGGCAGGCGCGCGGCCGGCGTAGTCCCGCGGAGGCTCGACGCCTACGCCGTCTACGGCGAGACGATCAGGAGCCCCTGCGACGGCGAGATCGTCGAGCTGTTCGACGGCGTGCCCGACAACGCAATCGGTGACGGCGGGCGCAATCCGAGTAACCACCTCGTCGTCCGCTGCAAAGGCGTCCGCGTCACGCTCGCGCACGAGACGCCCGGCAGCTTCCTCGTGCGCGAGGGCGAGCGCGTCGCGGACGGGCAGCCGCTCGCGCGCGTCGGCAGCTCGGGGCGCGCCATCGAGCCGCACCTGCACATCGACGCGGTGCGCGACGCCGCCGGCGATGCTTCACAGATCACGCCCGTCCCCGTCTCCTTCGGCGGGCGGATGCTTTCGACGAACAGCATTATCACTAGATGATGGCAGGTCGAACGACCGAGAGACGAGAATGACGACTCGCGAAATGAAATCCGACATCGCGGCCGCAAACGTGCGCGTGCTTTTGTGGGACATCGACGGGACGCTCGTGCGCGCGGCGCGGCGCGGGGTCTTCAAGGACTACACGACGCCTGCGCTCGTGTCGATCTTCGGCACGGCGGGTCGACTGCACGACTTGAACGTCTCCGGCATGACCGATCTCCAGATCGCCTGCGAGGCGCTGCGCGGCGAGGGCTTCACCACCGAAGAGATCGCGGCGCGCGGCGCGGAGCTGTGCGAACACTTCGTCGCGGGGTTCGAGCGCATGGCGTCGGCGGGCGACTCGCTCTACTTCGCGCTGCCCGGCGCGCGCGAAGTTCTGGAGGCGGCAGAGGCGCACCCGCGCTACGTCTCGTCGCTGCTCACGGGCAACGTCCGGGGCGCGGCCTACTGGAAGCTGCGGCTGGTCGGCCTCGCGGACTTCTTCCGGCTACCCGGCGCGTTCGGCGAGGACTCGCACGACCGGCGCGACCTGCCCGCCCTCGCCGCCGCGCGCATCAACTCGCACCTCAAGCTCGACCTTGCGCCTTCGCAGTTCGTCGTCATCGGCGACACGCCGAACGACATCGCCTGCGCCAAACACTTCGGCGCGCGCTCGGTCGCCGTCGCCACGGGCCGCAGCTACTCCCCGGCAGACCTCCGCGCCTGCCAGCCCGACGCGCTCCTCGACTCGCTCGCCGACGCCGAAGCCGTACTGCGTGAGTTCGACGAGCTATGAATGTGGAAGTCAAGGTAAACTATGCTACGCGGGTTATAAAGTAGTTGGCCCGCCCGTATCATGGCAGTTGAATCCCAACTTATGAGTTATGAGAATGAGTTAATTGCCACTGTTAGAGACTCAAGTAAGTGGCCGTCCTTTGAAAAGCCTTTGTTTCTCGACGAGCTAGCTGATGTAGCTGATAATGCGGTTGATAAAGGTTCTATTGAAGGTTATCTGGCATCCTTGCTGATATATCATCAGTTGACTGAAGAAATGGTCAGGCTTCTTTTGAAAGATGCACAATTTTTCGTTCAGCTTTCAGTCCTTCCCGCAGAGATAAATTTCCCCGAAAAAAGAGGTTAATGTTCGGGCAATTGATAGATGAGTTAAAAGCTACCATCTCTTTCAATGGTAAAGATGAGTTTATTAGCAAATGTATAGAGCTAAACAATCATAGAATTGATATTGTTCATCGGCTAACGAAGCGTAGCTCTCTTTCAGATGTAGGGCCTCAAATCGGTCAAGTCAAAAAGTTGTACTATGAAGTTTATAATTTATTCGATGGGATTCACGATGGCTTTAGGATTTCTTTCAAGGATTTCAAGAAGGATGTGTTTATAGATTATTGAGATAAGCTGAGTCGAAACGTGGCATTCCATGCTAACGCTCTGCCTAAAACTCGTCCAACCTGACCCCTCGATAGTCTTTCTCGTTATCTAGCATGGAGAAAATAACCTCATGGACTTCTGTCGAGTGTGCCTCTTGCTGCTACTGCCTCTTCTCCACCCAATCAGTGATGACAAATCCGTGAGCGCGAAGTCGCCGCAAGTCGATGCCATCTTTCGAGAGTACGCCCAACCGGGCGCGCCGGGGGCGAGCGTGATGGTGATCAGGGACGGGAAGGTTCTGTTCAAGAAGGCGTACGGGCTGGCGAACCTTGAAGACAAGACGCCTTGCGCGGCCGACACGAATTACCGCCTCGCCTCCGTCACCAAGCAGTTCACCGCCGCGGCCGTCATGCTGCTCGCAGAGCGAGGAAAACTCTCCTACGATTCGACTCTGACCGACTTCTTCCCCGGCTTCCCCGCGTACGGCAAACAGATCACCGTGCGGCGCCTGCTGAACCACACCTCCGGGCTCATCGACTACGAAGACCTCATTCCGAAAGAGGCAGTCACGCCCCTCAAAGACGCGCAGGTGTTAGAGCTGCTGAAGCGGGAGAAGGGCACATACTTCCCGCCCGGCTCGAAGTTTCAGTACAGCAACTCCGGCTACGCGCTGCTCGCGCTCATCGTCGAGGCGGCTTCAGGCACTTCGTTCGCGTCGTTCCTCGGACAGAACATCTTCAAGCCGCTGGGGATGCGCGACACCGTCGCCTTCGAGAATGGGGTCTCCTCGGTCAAGCGCCGCGCCTACGGCTACTGGAAGCGCGCGGACGGGGCGGACGGGTTCGTGAGGAAGGATCAGAGTCTGACCAGCTCCGTGCTCGGCGACGGCGGCGTCTACTCGTCGGTCGAAGACCTCTACCGGTGGGATCAGGCGCTCTACACGGACAGGCTCCTGCGTCGCGCGTCGCTCGCGGAGGCGTTCAGGCCGGGAGTTAAAATTAACGACGAGGGCGAGGGCTACGGCTTCGGCTGGTTCGTCGCCACTTACCGCGGGGCGGGGACGGTCTGGCACTACGGGAGCACGACGGGGTTCAGGACGGCCATCGAGCGCTTCCCCGCTGAGAGGTTCACCGTCATCGTCCTCGTCAACCGGAACGAGGCGGACGCGCACCGGCTCGCGCGCCGGCTCGTAGACCTGTACCTGTTCGACGGTCAGTGAATCGCACTTCCCTGTGCCGGTTCAGACGGGGCTGAGCGTGTAGTAAGTAAGACTCGCCGACGCGGGCGCAGAGAAACGCGGAGGGCGCGCGGGGAAAACGTCTCCTCTCCGCGCCCCCTCCGTGCCATCCGCGCCCGCGGCGGCGAGTCTTCCCCCGCCGCGCGCGACATCAGACTGAAACACTAAACCCATCTTAATCTACTGCGGAGACCAGGCGAAGCCCGTCAGCGGGTTGCCGTAGAACGCGTCGGTCTTCCACGCCGCCTTGTCCCACACGCCGTCCTGATCGCCGATGATCGTGACGGGCACGATGAGGCGGTCGGTGCCGAGCTTGTTCGAGGCGGCGAGGCTGGCGTCGAGCTTGCCGCCAGCCGGGACGGTGAACTTGACGGAGCGCGCCAGCTTGTTGTTCCAGAGCACCTTCAACTCGTACTCGCCGGGGTTCTTGTCCATCTGGTACAGGGGCCCGAACATGCCCGGCGCCTCGCCCGACCTGTCCCAGCCGCGCACGTTGTTGAAGGAGCAGACGACGCGCGCCCACTTCGCCTTCTGCGGCGCGTCCTTCTCGTCCACGAAGTTCGTGGTGTTGTTCTCCACGTCCGACTCGCAGCTGGCCTTGCCGACCTGCTCGCCCTCGTACATGATGCGGCCCACCTCCGCGCCCTTGTAGAAGAGGTGCGGGTCGAGCTTGTACGCCTCACCGCGCACCCAGAAGGCGACGTTGAGGATGGGCCTGTCCCAGCCCTTCAGGTCGTCAGCCGTGTAGTAGACGTAGCCGATGGGCAGGTTCCAGTCGTGGTCAACGTAGTAGACGAAGTGGTTGGCGAACTTGCCGGTCTTGATCTCGTTGGAATGCACCTTGCCGACCTTGGCCTTGCCGGTGAAGAGCGTGGCGTCGTTGCCGGCCAACTCGTTCCGCAACTTGATGGCGAAATTAAAGGGGCCGGTGTAGACGCTCGCCTTCTCCTCGGGGACGCCCTCGCGGCCGCCGCACTCGGTCTTCCACCAGCGGCCGGCCGGCGTCTCCTCGGTGCTGCAATCGAACTTGACGGCGGGCGAGCCCGGCACCGTGTACTCGACGTAAAGCTGGCCGCCGCTCGGGATGGGGCCGTTGACGCGGTAGGTGATGAGCGGCGCCCAGCTAAAGGTGTCGAAGTTCCCCTTGTAGGAGCTGTAGGTAAAAGCCCTCATCTGCACGGAGTCCTTGGCGACGGTCGGCTGGTTCTGCGCCGCGGCCCAGCCCGCGGTCGCGAAGAACAGCCCGAGCACGGTTAGCGGAAGAACAGCGAAAGCCGAAGCGAACTTGGTCCTGTTACTCAAGGCGAGCCTCCTCATGTTCGATGGTTTCCCCCTTGAAACGCAGCATAAAATACACCGAAGCGGCGGAAAGTTGCCAACAGTTATTTTCCGCGCTCGCGGGCGGGCCGCCCCCGTTTCAAGGTCTGTGGAAGCCGCGCTCGATGTCGCGCGTCGTGAGACGCAGGATCGCGGGGCGGCCGTGCGGGCAGGTCGTGGGCGAGGAGGTGACGAGCAGCCGGTCGATGAGCCAGCGCATCTTCTCCGGCGCGAGCGGCGTGTTGACCTTGATCGCGGCGCGGCACGCGAGCGAGGCGGCGACGCGCTCTCTCAAGGTCGCGCGCGCCGCCCCGCGCCGCTCCGCGTCGACCGCGTCGAGCGCCTCGGCGAGCATGTTGCGCGCCTCGGCGGGCGCGAGGTCGGCGGGCACTGCCTTGACCGCGACCGTGCGCCCCGACAGGCGCATCAGCCCGAAGCCGTAAGCTTCGAGGTCGTCGGCGACCGCGTCGAACGCCGCGACCTGCGCGGGCGTGAGATCGAAGGTTTCCGGCACGAGCAGTTGCTGCGACTCGGACGCGCGCGAATTCTCCAGCGCGCGGTACTTGTCAAACAGCACGCGCTCGTGCGCCGCGTGCTGATCGATCATCAGCAGCCCCACCTCGTCCACCGCGACGATGTAGCTCTCCTCCAACTGGAACAGGGGCCGCACGTTCGACGACGCCTCGCCCGCCCCGACTTCGACGACCCCGCCCGCGATTGAATTGAGCGGCGGCAGACGACTCTCCGCGCGACTCGCGTCGCCCGACTCTCCGCGCCGCGCCGCCTGCGACTCGCACGCGTTCGGCGTCCGCGCCAGAGTGTTCGACCCCCCGCGCGCCGCACCTTGCGACTCTTCACGCGGCATCAACCTTCCGACAGCGGCACTCTCAAGCTCATCGGCCCGCGCCGATTCCGCCGCGTCCCTCGCCACCGCCTCGAACGCCGAACCCCGCGCCGCGGCGTCGCGCGCAAACCCCGGAAGCCCCGCGGGCCGCGACGCCGCGCCCCCGCCCGCGTCCCCGACCGGCCGAGACGCGCCGCCCCCGTCAGTCTGCCCGTCGAAGTTTGCCCCCCCGCCGGCGCTCGCCGGCGCGGGCGCGCCTTCGTCGTCGCCCGGCCTCGTCACCAGTTCGTCACGCGGCGCGTCGAAGCCGAACTCGATTGACTCCTGCCGCGCCGCCGTCGCCTCCCCGCGCGTGAACGCCTCGCCGCGTGCGTCGCGCGAGAACTCCGGCGGCTCTTCCAAAGTTCCTGGCAAAGCTTCCGCGTCGCGGCGCACGTAGCCGCCCGCGGCGAGGGCGGCGCGCACCGCCTCGCGCACGGCGTCGGCGACCGCCGCGGCGCGGCGGAAGCGCACCTCGGTCTTCGCCGGGTGGACGTTCACGTCCACCTCTTCGAGCGGCACGTCGAGAAAGAGGAGCGCCGCCGGGTAGACGCCGTGCGGCAGCACCGTGCGGTAGCCCTCGCCGAGCGCGCGGCTCACCAGCCGGTCGCGCACGTAGCGGCCGTTGACGAACAGGTACTGCGCGTCGCGCGAGGTGCGCCGCTCGCGCGGCGCGGAGACGTAGCCGCGCACGCGCGCGACCGCCGCGTGACCGCCTTCGACCGCGAGCAGGCTCTCTAAAAACTCCGCGCCGAAAATCTGGTAGGCGCGCTCCCGGAGGTCGGCGGCGGGCGAGCAGCGCAAGACCTCGCGGCCGTTGTTCGTGAGCGTGAACGAGATTTCGGGGTGGGCGAGCGCGTAGTGGGTGACGAGGTTCGTCAGGTGGAAACTCTCCGTCGCCTCGGAGCGCAAAAATTTCCGCCGCGCCGGGACGTTGAAGAAGAGATCGCGCACCGTGATGGTCGTGCCGCGCGGGCGCGCGGCGGGCTGCACGTCGCGCATCCGCCCGCCCTCGATGACGACCCGCGTCGGCGTCTCTTCGTCCTCCGCGAGCGTGACCAGCTCGACGCGCGCGACCGACGCGATTGAGGCCAGCGCCTCGCCGCGAAAGCCGAGCGTCGCTATGGCCGCGAGGTCTTCCGACGTGGCGATCTTCGACGTGGCGTGCCGCTCGAAGGCGAGCAGCGCGTCGTCGCGCGTCATCCCGCACCCGTCGTCCGCCACGCGCAGCAGGCGGCGGCCGCCCGCCTCCACGTCGATCTCAAGGCCGTGCGCGCCCGCGTCGATTGAGTTCTCCACCAACTCCTTCGCCACCGACGCGGGGCGCTCGACGACCTCGCCGGCCGCGATCTGGTTGGCTAGATGATCTGAGAGGACGCGGATTTTTGACATGAAGAGCTGTCCGTTGTCCGTGGTCAGTTGTCCGTTGTCAGCAGTTAGTCGTCAGGCTCTCATCATCGGCACGCCGCCCGTCAGCCCGTGCGACGGACAACTGACCACGGACAACGGACGATCTTTCAGAGATAAACGATCTGGTGATCGGACGAGCCGATGTCGATGGCGCTGAAAATCCAGTCGAGGCAGTAGACGCCGTGGCGCGCGACGAGTGAGGTGATGTTGAGGTGTCGCTCCTGGAGCGCCTTCTCCGGGTAGAGCAGGGCGGCGGCGCGTTCGAGCTGGCGGTGCGCGGCGCGGTCGCGCGCCATCTGGGCGCGGTGGAAGCGCGCGCGCAGGCCCGCGAGCTGGTACTCGATCTTCTCGCCGCCGTGCGCGAGCGCGTCGGAGAGCGTCGGGTCGAAGCGGCGCAGAGTGTCGCCGAGATCGGAGAGCGCGGATTTGATCTGCCCCTCGGCGCGGTCGAACGAGCGCGCCTGCTCCGCCCCCAGATGCTCTTCGACGACGCGCGCCGCGACCGCGTCGAGCCCGGCGAAGAAATCTTCGAGCTTGAGATCGTAGCGATCTAAGGTGCGCCCGGTGCGGCGCTCGACGAGCGTGAGGCTGGCGCGGTGGAGGATGGGCGTCGCGGGCCGGGAGAGCACGCGGTAGACCTCTGCGGTCTGTGCGAAATAGGCGATCTCGGCCGCGCCGCCGTAGTAGGCGACCGTCGGGAGCAGGTAGTCTTGAACGACGGCGCGCAGCGTCACGTTCGGGCTGAAATTCTGCGGCTCGCTGAGCGCCCACTCCGCCAACTCGTCGGCCGCGTAGCCCCCGCCGCCGCGCTCGCCCTTCGCGTGGTAGCGGCCGTCCGGGCCGCGCGCGAGCGCGACGCGGCGCGCGCCGTCCGCGTGGAGGAAGAGCGGGAAGGCGTCTGCGGAGGCGTGCACCTGCGCGTGGTAGCCGGCCTCGATCAGCTCGCGGCTGCGCGCGTCGACCGCCGCGGCGATCTCCGGGGCGCGGCGCGCGGCCTCGGCGTAGAGTGGCGCGGCGAGTTTTTTCAGACGCGCGTCGAGCGGGTCGAGCAGGACGAGCCCGTGCCGGCGGACGAGCGCGGTCATCATCCGCGCGAACGCCTCGCCGTAAGTGCGCCCCGGCGCGTAGGCCGCGCGCACCGCGCGTTCGAGATCGTCGGAGAACTCCGTGGTCGGCAGCACGGCGACGAGCCGCTTGATCGTCTCTTCGATGGAGTCGTCGATCAAGACCGTGCCGACGGGCGCGCCCTCGGCGTGCATCGCTTCGGGCACTTCGGCGACGGCGAGCCGCCCGTCGCAGGCCGTCAGCTCGGCCGCGCGCACCTCCTCCCAGTCGTGATCCTCGGTCGCCATCCAGAAGACCGGGACGGCGGGCGTGCCGCGCTGCGAAAGACACCCGGCGAGTTTCACGGCGGAGAGCGCCTTGTAGATCGTGTAGAGCGGCCCCGTGAAGAGTCCGACCTGCTGGCCGGAGACGACCGCGATGCAGTCTGGCGAGCGGAGCCGCGCGACGTTGGCGAGCGTCTCGCTACCAGCGCCCCAGCCGCGGTTCGACTCTTCGAGCGCGTCGCAGAGGGCGTCGCGATCAGTCCGGTGCGCCTTGAGAACTTCCGGCGCGCGCGCGGACAGCTCGTGGTGAAAGCGGACGGCCGAGGGGTAGAACTTTCTGAGCGCGGCCGCGTCGCGCAGGTAGTCGAGGAAGAGTCTGGACTGCTGCGGGATGCGCTCGAAGGGCAGCGACTCGACGCGCAGGCCCGCCTCTTCGGGCGTGCTGTAACAGGCTGCTTCTGCTGTGCTCAAGTCGCCGCTCCTTTGGACTCCCCCGCGATAGTGTCTGCCGTCTGAGCGCCTTCCACGTCCGCCAGTTCCCCGACGAGCCGCGCGATCTCCGCGCGCGCCGCCTCGTCCGGCATCGAGAGCGGCGCGCGCACCGTGCCGCCGCGATACCCCGCCGCGTCGAGCGCCACTTTAAGGCCGCCGACGCCGAAGCGCGTCGTGACGGCGCGCGCGAGCGGGATCAGCCGGCGCTGGAGCGTGCGCGCCCTCTCGTGGTCGCCCGCCCCGACGGCGCGCGTGATCGCGAGGGCGGCGCGCGGCGCGCAGCAGGCGACGGCAAGTATCGCCCCGCGCGCGCCGGATGACAACGCCGCGTGGAGCGCCGAGCCGTGACCCGTGAGCATGGCGAAATCTTCGTCGACGACGCGCAGCATCTCGACGAAGGCGACCACGTCGCCGGAGCTCTCCTTGAGCCCGACGATGTTCCCGTGCCGTGAGAGGCGCGCGACCGTCTCGGCGGCGAGCGTGACGCCGGTGTTCTGCGGGATGCTGTAGACGACGACGGGCGCGATTGATTCGTCCGCGACCCGCTCGTAGTGCTCGGCGAGCGCGGCCTGCGTCATCGCGGCGCGGTAGAAGTGGGGCGTGATGACGAGCAGTGCGTCGGCCCCGGCGTCGGCCGCGCGCCGCGCCTCCCTGATCGTCTCGCGCGTGCTCTGCTGCCCGACGCCGACGACGAAGACCAAATCGCGGGGCACAACCGCGCGCGCCGCTTCGACGAGCCGCAGGCTCTCCGCGTCGTCGAGGTGGACGCGCTCGCCGGTCGAGCCGAGGGCCACGTAGCCCGCGACGCCCGTCGCGTTCCAGCGCGACAGGTTCGCGCGCAGGGCGTCGAGATCGAGAGAGCCGCGCGCGTCGAACGGCGTCGGGAACGGCAGCAACACGCCGCGCAAGAAGTCCCGCGCCGCGAGCCGCGCGAGCCCGGCGTCGCCTTCCCGTGTCTCTCCCTGTCGGCTCAAAGTCTGCGCATTATAACGACCACCCCGAAAAGCGCGCAACGTACTCCGCCGCCCCGCGGCGCGCCGGGGTTGTGACTCAGAAAAGGCTATTGACTTTCCCACGGCCGCACATTACTGTGCCGCCGTGAGCGGCGGGGACGCTTCGGACGCCGCCCCGCGCTTCCGCGTTCGATCTCTCATCACGACTTAAAAACCGCAGGCGACGGCCTGACTTCAGTCATTCTCATCTGACAGTTTCATCTCTTTGAAGAGTCGCCCGCGCCCACGGCCGCACCTCGGCGGCCGTCCCCCTTTAAATGCCCCGGCTCTACGGCCCGCGAGGTCTTGACGCCCGCACGCGCTACGGACGCGCACGCCGTCATGCCCCCGCGAACCCGCCGCCGGTGAGACGCCCCGGACAGGAACAGACTTAGCCATGTCTACCCCCGAAGCTGACAACCCGCTGCCGCTCTACCAGGTGCTGGAAGAGGAGTATGAGAGGCTGAACGACGCGCCGCCGCCGAGCCGGCTCCGGCCCGACGCGAGCGTCAAGTCGAAAGACCGGCTGGCCGACATCTTCAACGACATCCACACGAACCCGCGTCAGCACTCGGCCCTGTGCCTGTCGGGCGGCGGCATCCGCAGCGCGACCTTCGGCCTCGGCGTCTTGCAGGGGCTCGCGCGGCGCGGGCTGCTCGATCAGTTCTCCTACCTCTCGACGGTCTCTGGCGGCGGCTACGTGGGCGGCTGGCTCTCGGCGTGGATACACCGCCACCCGCGGGGCGTGACCGGCGTCATGGAGGACTTGCGGGAGCCGCCCGCCAACAAGCTGCTGCCGGAGCCGGAGCCGGTCCGCCACCTGCGCAGCTACAGCAACTACCTGACGCCGCGCCTCGGCGCGCTCTCGGCAGACACTTGGACGATGGTCGCCATCGTCGTCCGCAACCTCGTGCTCAACTGGCTCGTCATCGTCCCGCTGATGCTCGTCGCGCTGTCCGTCCCGCGCCTCGCGCTGGCGGCCGCTCAGCTCGACTTCGCTGCCTCGACGTGGATGCTCAGGCTCGCCCTCGGGGTGGCCTTCGTCGGCGGCGTCACCTGCGTCTCCTACATCGGCATCAAGCGGCCGAGCCTGGCGCGCGTCTACAACACCTGGCAGGGCTTCCTCTTCTGGTGCCTCACTCCGCTGCTGGCGTCGGCCATCGCGGCGACGACCTTCTGGGTCTGGTACAGGCAGCACGGCGTGGACGTTAAAACCCAGTTGGAGCACGATCTGGCCGCGCTGCTCCCCCGGTGGCTCTCGTTCATCCCCGTCCACTACTCCGTCCCGTTCCTCATCTTCGCCCTCGCGCTCCACCTCACCGGGTGGGTCATCTACTCGGCATACCACGGCTACTTCAGCGTCTGGCAGCGGGGCTGGCGCGACCGCGTAAATAAGTACAGGTTCCTGGAGTTCGGCGCCATCGTGCTGAGTGGCTTAGTGGGCGGCGTCCTCCTGTGCCTGGTCGCCGCGAAGGGGTTCCACGACCCCGACATGCACTACCGCTCCTTCGTCACCTTCTCGGCCCCCACCTTCCTCGCCCTCTTCCTGCTCGGCGTCATTATGTTCGCCGGGCTGTCGAGCGAGTACACGCTCGACGAGGATCGGGAGTGGTGGGCGCGCTTCGGCGGGTGGGTGCTGATCGCCATGCTCGGCTGGAGCGCCGCCAGTCTGCTCGTCCTCATCGGGCCGGAGCTGCTGCTCGCCCTGCGCGAGGAGTACGTCGTGCCGGCCGGCGGCGTCGTCGGGCTGCTGACGGCCTACGCCGCGCGCAGCGCCCAGGCCCCGCCCGCCGCCAAGGACGAGAAGAAGGGCGGGCTCAAAGCCGCGCTGATGCGGTACGCGCTATCGCTCGGCGCGCTCGTCTTCACCGCCATGCTCATCATCCTGTTCTCGATCCTGACCACCTACCTGCTCGCCGTCTTCACGGCAGTGCTCGCCTCGCTCTTCGCCGCGCCCGGCGGGGGGACGCGGCCTTCCGGCAGGTGGTGGCTGCTGCGGGCGGGCGACCGGTTCGTCGAGGACGTGGGCGAGCTCGGCCTCGACCCGAATATGCACAAGCAGGCCGTCATCGGTGCGCCGCTCTTCCTGCTCGCCGCCTTCTTCGTCGTCATCCTGCTGCTCGGTCTCTACCTCTCACGCCGGATCAACACCAACAAGTTCTCTTACCACGCGATGTACCGCAACCGCCTGATCCGCGCCTACCTCGGCGCGTCCAACCGCGAGCGCGACGAGAACCCTTTCACGGGCTTCGACCCGCACGACAACATCTCGATGCACGAGCTGCGCCCCGAAATGTTCCACCCCGGCAGCTTCCGAGACCTGGGTAAGTTCGTCTACAAGCTGCAAACGAGCCAGGACTTCTTCTACAAGGAGTTCCGCGCGAGGATGTCGGGCGAGACGGAGAAGCAGATCGCCGCCTACGACCCGTCGGAGAAGCCGAGAAAGGTGCTGCTGCGCACCCTCGTCGCAGACCTCAACGAGAGGTTCGTCTACAAGGCCGAGCCGCTGATCGACGACTTCGGCGACCTCGGCCTCGACCTGCTGCCGGAGGCGGCGCGCGACATCTACTTCAAGTACCACCCGGATCAGCCGCGCGACGGCCACAAACTGAAGCGGCCGATGAACGTGATGCGGCCCGACGACCTCGTGCGCTTCAACCGCTGGTTCATCCAGGCGGCCTTCCCCGGCGACTTCCGAGACTACTACCCGGAAATGCGCCGCCCCTTCCACGTCATCAACATGGCGCTCAACCTCGTGCGCGGGACGAACCTGGCGTGGCAGGATCGCAAGGCCGAGTCGTTCACCGTCAGCCCGCTGCACTGCGGCAGCTGCCAGATACCCGACTACGAGGACGAAGAGGACGAGAGCGGGAAGAAGCCGAAAGTCTTCGGCTCCTACCGCCGCTCGCGCTTCTACGGCGGCAAGGACTCCGGCGGCATCTCGCTCGGCACGGCCGTGGCCGTCTCCGGCGCGGCCGTCAGCCCGAACATGGGCTACTACTCCTCGCCGCTCGTCACCTTCCTGATGACCCTCTTCAACGTGCGGCTCGGGTGGTGGCTCGGCAACCCCGGCAAGGCCGGCGCGGGCGTTTACCAGCTGTCGAACCCGAAGTCGTCGGCGCTGCCCATCATCGAGGAGGCGCTCGGACTGACCGACGACGAGAACCCTTACGTCTACCTCTCCGACGGGGGCCACTTCGAGAACCTCGGGCTCTACGAGATGGTCTTGCGCCGCTGCAACACCATCGTCGTCAGCGACGCGAGCGACGACTTCGACTTCAAGCTCGACAACCTCGGCAACGCCATCCGCAAGATCAGGATCGACTTCGGCATCCCCATCGAGTTCGA
This sequence comes from Pyrinomonadaceae bacterium, assembly GCA_035537435.1. GTDB lineage: Bacteria > Acidobacteriota > Blastocatellia > Pyrinomonadales > Pyrinomonadaceae > JAIVGV01. The sequence goes on from DATLMC010000052.1 coordinate 26,014, forward strand.
GACGATGTACATCTACCCGCGCTCGAAGGGGCACGGCGGGGCCTTCTGCGCCATCGGCACCATCGAGTACTCGCGCATGGACAAGGTGCGGGGCGGCGGCGGCGGGAGGGCCGAGACGCCGGCGCCCGACGGCAAGCTGATCTACATCAAGCCGGTTTTCTACGGCAACGAGCCGCGCGACGTGTACCACTACGCGCAGGCCAACGAGACATTCCCACACGAGTCCACCGCCGACCAGTGGTTCAGCGAGGAGCAGTTCGAGAGCTACCGCTCGCTCGGCATGTACATCGTCGGCCGCGTCGTGGGCGACAAGGACGACCCCGACTCGATCAACGCGCCCACGCTCACGATGGAGGAGTTCCGGGAGATAGCCATCAACCACGACGCCCGCTACAAGACGAAGGCGCGCTCCGCCGAGGCGCGGCTGGCGGTCGAACAGATGAACAAGCTGATCGTGGCGGCCGCCGCCTCGCTGGAGCAGGGCGCGGCGGGGCCGAACGGCGCGGCGTATCAGTCGCCCACTCAGACGGGCAGTGTCTGAGCGGCGCGGTTGCCCTCGCGTCGGGCGGCGTGCGACGATGTCCCACACACGATGACACCGCCGGGGCAGCAACTGGACTTACTCATCGTCGGCGCGGGACCGGCGGGGCTCTCCGCCGCCGATTGCGCCGCGCGCGAAGGGCTCGCCTACCTCGTCGTCGAGAAGGGCCTCATCGCCGACACCGTCTACCACTACCCCGTCGGCCTGACGGTCTTCTCCACCACGAACGAGTTGGAGCTGCGCCCCGGCGCGCTCCGGCCCTGCCGCGAGAAGCCGACGCGCGAAGAGCTGCTCTCACACTACGTCGGCCACGTCCTCGAACAGGACTTGAACGTCAAGACCGGCGAGGAGGTGCTCGCCGTCGAGCGCGAAGGCGCGGACGGCTTCCGCGCGCGCACCCCGCACGCCGAGTACCGCGCGCGCCGCGTGCTCTTCGCGACGGGCGCGATGGCGCGCCCGCGCGGGCTGGATGTTCCGGGCGAGGAGCTGCCGAAGGTTCACCGCCGCTTCGTCGAGGCTTTCCCTTACGTGCGCCGCGACGCGCTCGTCGTCGGCGGCGGCAACTCGGCGGCCGAAGCCGCGCTCTTCCTCGCCGAAGGGGGCGCGCGCACCACGCTCGCCATCTTCCGCGCCGACTGGGAGAACCGCGACCCCAAGCAGGGCGCGATCAAGCACTGGGTACGCACGCCCCTCGAACGTCAGATCGAGTTGGGGCGGCTGAACGTCCTCCTCTTCGCGGGGGTCGAGGAGATCACCGAAACGGAAGTGAGGATCAAACGGGAGGACGGCGCGACGGTCACGCTCCCGAACGACGTGGTCTTCGTCCTCATCGGCGCAGACGCCGACCTCACGCTGCTCAAACGGCTCGGCGTCGAGACCGCCCGCTCCGGCGCGTGCGAAGTCCCCGTCTACGATCCCGACACCTTCGAGACGGGCGTCTCCGGCGTCTACGTCGCCGGGCACTTCACACACGCCCGCCACATCAAGGCCGCCATCGAAGTCCCCCGCCGCATCGTCCCCCTCATCGCGCAATCCTTGCGCACCCTGGTCTAGCCGTCACGCGAATGAGACGATGTGACGATGAGACGTTGCAGCGCCCACGCCGGACGCGGATGATCGGGTAGGTGGCCGGTCAAGCCGGCAGTTATAGTACCCGCGTGGCAAAGGGGGCCGGACGGTAAAGGCAGACGCTTCTCAAGGGCGGACGAACCTCGCGTTCTTCCGCCCTCCGCCTGCCGGACGCTAAGCGAGCGCGGGGGTTCACTTACTGCCGCAGTGTCGTCCCGCGGCGCGGAACGTCGTGAGGCGCGGGGAGGCAGCCCCGGCTTCAGTCCGAGCCCTGACCCTTTCGACGCGTCCGCGCCCGACTGAAACAGACCGGAGACATTATGTCTACGAAGAAACCTTCCGAGATGTCCTCGAACAAGCCCGCCACCCCACCGGCTCCCGTCCTGGGGTGTGCTGATCCTTTGAAGGTCACCACCACCGCGGGGCCGAAGGTATGCAAGCCGTTCGTGCTGGAGGTGATGGTCTTCGCCCCCGCCTCCGGCTTCAAAATCGAGGTCCAGATCGAGAAGAGCTGCACCCCGCAGGCCGACGCCGTCTGGAAGATTGTCTTCGACCTCTACAAGAAGAAGGCGGCCGGCGACGGCTTCGACCAGCTCGTGCACGTCTCCTTCACCGGAGGCACCCCCGTCCAGCAGCAGGGGATCGAGGCGACCGCCGCGAACGGCCTCAACGACAGGCAGGCCGACGTTATCGTCAACGAGGCCGGGCCTGCCGTCCTCGATCTCAAGGACGCGGGCACCATGACGCGGCAACAACTTGAGGCGACGAAGCAAGATGTTAAGGCGGCGGCGGGCAAGGTCGCCGAATTCGCCCTCTAGCCGCCGAGCCGTCTCAGGCTGACCCGCGCGGGCGAGCCACGAACCGAACCGGAAGGCCACACCCATGTCAAGACGCACGGTAGCGCCGCTCGCGCGGGGGGTCTGGCTCTTAGTGCTTCTGACCGCGCCCGCCTGCGCGCTTGCGATCCGGGCACAGTGCGTCGACAGCAGCCAGGTGATCGACTTCAAAGTCCGGTCGGTGAAGTTCCGCAGCCTCTTCGGGAGCACCCCGAAGAGGCTGCGCCAGACTCTCGAAGCCCACCGCGGCGAGCCTTACTCGTCGGATCGGGCTTCGGCGTACATAAATGAGATCGTCAACTATCGCACCGGCGATCCAGTCCAGCAGAAGTACGAGAGCCTGATCGCGAACAAGCTCAAGCTGTCGGTCAAGGGCGGCAAGACTGAGTTGGAGTGCGTCAGGGTAGTCGATCCGGCGGAGTGTGCGAAGGCTTTCCCCGGCAGCACGCAGTGTGTTGACGTGACGATCCGCCGCTACTTCGTGGAGCTCGACGTGCTCGATTCGAGCCCGCAGCTCCTGCCCCTTCCGCGCTCCACCCTCACCGCACTCTACGCCGCCATCCCGCGCCCGCTGCTGGCTCTCAACCCCTGGATCGGCGCGGCGCAGGACAGTCGCTTCGGGCTCTCCGCCGGGGTCGACACGGTCACCGACCTGCTCGATCTGCACAGCCTGTTCGCCGAGCCCGCGCCGGCCGCGCCCCCGTCGCCCGGCCAGGGGGCGGTCGCGCCGCCCGCGTCGCCGACGCCGGCCGCCGCGGCCGACGACGATCTGGTCGTCACCGTAACACCCGGCGGCGGTACTGGCTGCTGCCCCGACGAGGAGCCCCCCGCCTCGGCGAATGCGAACGACACGAAGCTGCTGCTGCGGATGACTGGACAGAAATCTCTCAGCAAGGACTTTTACGAAACCAGCACCGGCCTCACGCTGGAACGCACGAAGCCGCTCGACGTGTTTCAGAATCTCGCGCTGGAGGCGAAGTTCGTCGCGCGCCATCTGCCGCGCGGCGAAGGCGACTTGTTGACGAACGGCGCGGCGCTCGGCTTCGCGACAGACCTCCGGCTGAAGGACGGACCCTTTAAGCTCTTAAACGTCGGCGGCAAGTACCGCTGGTCGCGCAACCGCTTCTTCGGCGCGGCCGTCGCCGCGCCGGGCGAAGTCGGCTCGGAGAGCGGCTTCGAGGCGCGCGTCGTGGCGGACGGGAACATCGCTCAAGGGCTCACGCGCGCGGCGCTCTGGTTTGACGGCGGCTCGCTCGATCACGGCGGCTCCTACCGTCGCTTCGCAGCCCTCGTGGGCTACGGCAAAGAGTTCGCCCTCCCGCGCAAGAAGGAGCTTCGCAAGATCAGCCCGCCGTCGCTCGGCGGGCGAGAGTGCTGGACTTCTCTGCCGGAAGACTCGGAGAAGAATCAGCCGACCGTCGGGGTCGAACTCCTCGCGGGCGCGGGGCGCGCGTGGGGCGACGAACCCGAGTACGCGCGCTTCTACGGCGGGAGTCCGCCGGGGCAATTCCTTTACGACGAGTTAAGCGCGCAGACTCTGACGGACTTCCCCGCAGGCCCCGTCATCCGCAGCCTCGGCCGGGGGCAGGCGGGCGTCGCGTCGGGCGGCGTCACGCGCGGGGCCAACTCTTACTGGCATGCGAACCTCAACGTCAGCATCCCCGTCCGCGCCTGGTCGAGCCCGCTGATCCCGCACGAGTGGGTCACGCTCTCCGCGCCGAGACCCGAGGAGGCGGAGCTATCCGCAAGAATCCCCGCGGGCGGCATGGTCTGCCGCGATCTGAAAGCGACGCTCAAGACGCTCGTCAGGGTGAGCGGGGTGAACCTGCTGGTCAGCCAGCAGGCGCGCGATCTGCTGACGGACGATCAGAAGAGGGACTTGCGCCTGACCAACAAACCGAATCGCACGCCCGACGAGGACGCCCGGCTGGCCGCCGCGCAGCAGGAATTCGCGCGCGGCAAGGAGCGAGTGAAGCCAGAGATCGACGACCTCTTCGCGCGGGAGATTTTGCCCATCACCGACTTCATCGCCGATCACGCGAACCTCATCTCGGTCAAACCACTCCTCATGTTCGACGCGGCGCGCACGGCGCTCACCGGCGGACGGGGCGGCCGCACGCGCTACGGTGTCGGCGGCGGGCTCCAGGTGAATGTCGTTCTCGCGCGCTTCGAGTTCGGCTACATCGCCGGCATCAACCGCGCGCCCGGCGATGTCGGCGGGCACTTCGTCGGGCGACTGATCATGAGGCGCTTCTTCTGAATGGTGTCGGGGTGCGGGAGACTCGGCCGTAAGCGGTGCGGAGGCGCGTGGCGGGCTCGACGCGCACCCACGCCATCTTCAAAAGAGACGTGGGCGCTGTCGAAACTGTCGGGCGGCCGCTTAACGTGCGCTTCGCCTGAGTGTCATGCCGCGGCGTCGGCGCTGGCCCGCTCGCGGCGCGCGACGCCCGTGCGGTAGGCGGCCTCCTCGACCTGGCGTGCGACGGCTTCGGCGACGCGCTTGTCGAAGACGGAGGGGATGACGTACTCGGGGTGGAGCTCCGAGTCGGAGATGAGCGAGGCGATGGCGGCGGCGGCGGCGAGCTTCATCTCCTCGTTGATGCGCGAGGCGCGACACTGGAGCGCGCCCTTGAAGATGCCGGGGAAGCACAGCACGTTGTTGATCTGGTTCGGGTAGTCGCTCCGGCCCGTCGCCATCACCGCGACGTAAGGGTCGGCGTCCTCCGGCATGATCTCCGGCGTCGGGTTCGCCATCGCGAAGACGACGGGCTTCGCGCTCATGTTCTTCAGATCATCGACCGACAGCACGCCGGGGGCCGAGAGCCCTAAGAAGACGTCCGCGCCGCGCATCGCGTCGTGGACGCTGCCCTCGACGTTATCCGGGTTCGTGTTCTGCGCGTACCAGTCCTTGATCCAGTTCATGCTCTCCCGCCGCCCGCGGTAGAGCACGCCCGTCTGGTCGCAGCCGACCACGTTCTTCACGCCCGCCGCCATGATGATCTTCGTGCAGGCGACGCCCGCCGCGCCCGTCCCGTTCACGACCACCTTCAAATCCTCCATCCGCTTCCCCACGAGCTTCACCGCGTTCAGGAGCGCGGCCAGGACGACGACCGCCGTGCCGTGCTGATCGTCGTGGAAGACGGGGATGTCGAGCTCCTCTTTCAGCCGCTCCTCGATCTCGAAGCAGCGCGGGGCGGAGATGTCTTCGAGGTTGATGCCGCCGAACGCCGTCGAGATCGTCTTGATCGTGCGCACGATCTCGTCCGATTCTTTGGTCGAAAGACAGATGGGGAAGGCGTCGACGCCAGCGAACTCTTTGAAGAGCATCGCCTTGCCCTCCATCACGGGCATCGCGGCGGCGGGGCCGATGTCGCCTAAGCCCAGCACGGCGGTCCCGTCGGTGACGACGGCGACCGTGTTGCGCTTGATGGTGAGCGTGAAGACCTTTTCGGGATCGCGCTGGATCGCCTCGCAGACGCGCGCCACGCCCGGCGTGTAGGCCATCGAGAGATCGGCGCGGGTCTTCAGGGGGACTTTCGAGACGACCTCGATCTTGCCGCCGAGGTGCATGAGGAACGTGCGGTCGGAGACGTTGACGACCTCGACGCCGTCCACGTCCTCGACGGCTGCGACGACCGCGCGGACGTGCTCGTCCGAGGCGGCGGTGAACGTCACGTCGCGCGTGATGGCGTCGCGCGAGGCGCTGACGATGTCGATGGCTCCCACGTCCGCCCCGGCGCGACCCATCGCCGTCATCAGCTCGCCGAGCGCGCCCACCCGCGTCGTGAGCTTCACGCGCAGGGTCGAGCTGTAGCTGACGCTCGGTGTGTTCTTCGACATCTCACCTCCGTCGTGCTTCAGTTAAGGAATTAATGGTATTGACGCCGGGGGAAAAATCTAACGCCAAAGGTCTCGCGGCGCAAGGCGCACGCGCGGCGATGACAGAGATCGAACGTCGCCCGCGCGGCCGGGCTTCGCCCGCGCCCGCCGCGCGCCCTCACGGCCCTCAAGAATCGTCGCCCGTCGCGTCGGCCCCTGTCTTAAATTCCTCCAGAGCGCGCTCCAACTCGCGCAGGATGCTCAAGTCTTCGTCCGTCGCGCCGCGCGCCGTCATCCCGAGAGAGCGCGCGCCGAGCGTCGCGTAGAGTCTGAGCGCCGCGCCGTCGCGCGCCGCGCCGAGCGCGTCGAGGTGTTTGCGGATGGTGTCGAGATCGCGCCGCGCGAAAGGGCCAGTGAGGGCGCGCGCGTTGTCGGGCGCGCGCGCGAGGTTCTGGAGCGCGCTCGCGGAGAGCGTCAGCAGGGCCAGGCGCGCGGTCTTCGCCCCGACGCCGCAGCGCGCGAGCAGCGAGGTCGCCACGTCGAAGAGCGCGGTGAGGTGGCCGGCGGCCATGACGGCGGCGGCGTGGTAGAGGGCTTTGTCGCCGGGGCGGACGGAGAAGGCGTGGCCGCCGAGATCGCGCACGAGGCGGCGCGCGACCCGCGCCGCCTCGGCGTCGCCCTCGACGCAGTAGTACGCGCCGCGCAAATCGTCCGCGCCCGCCGCCGCGTCGGAGACGGAGACGAGCGGGTGGAGCGAGCCGGCGGCGAAGCCGAGAGCGCGCAGCGGCGCGAGCGCGTCCGAAGAGAGCGAGCCGCTCACGTGCAGCGCGACCCGCCCGCGCGCCGGCGCGCGGGGGCCGACAGGCCGGGGGCTCTTTCTCTCTGCGCCGATCCGCCGGGCGGTCTCGGCGACGCGGTCGTCGGGCGTGGCGATGATGAGGATGTCGCTGTCGGGGATGTCCCCCAGTTCGGCGGAGCCGAGCGCGGGCGGGGGGTTGCGCAGGAGTCGCGACGCCCGCCGCGCGTGCGAGCGCCGGCGCGCGACGAGCGCGGTGACGCGGTAGCCGCAGCGTTCGAGCGCGACGGCGAGCGCGGTTCCGACGCGGCCCGCGCCGACGACCGCGACGGTCGACTTCGGGGCGACTCGCTTCTTTTTCGAGGCGACTCGCTTCTCTTTTCGTCGAACCTTTTCCGCGGGCGGGTGTGTAGTCGCGGCGCGCGCGGCGCGCTCGCCTTCGTCGTCGATCTTCTTAGCTGCCCGAGTCTGCCGCGGCATGCAGGTTGTTCTCGCTGACGATCTCGACGAGGGTTTGCGCGGCGGGCAGCTCTTCGAGCCACTGCGCCAGGCGCGCGACCAGCTCTTCGCGCGCGAGCAGCCCTTCGATCCGCGGGGGCGCGAGTCGCACGAGGGGCGGCGGCGCGGGCGCGCCCTCCAGGGCGCGCAGGATCAGACTCACGTCGGCGGCCGAGACGTGCGGCGGGTTCTCGCCGCGCGCGAAGGAGTTTGCCAGAGCGCGCGTGCGCGCGACAACCTCGGCGCGCGACTCTGCGGCGGCGACCGCGTCGAGCGCGACCGCGAGGTGCGCGTGGTGGCGCGAGAGGTCGCGCCGGTAGGCGGCGCGCGCGCGGTCGGTTAAGTCCGCGAGTTCGGCGAGCAGATCGTCTTGCTCTTCGGCGTCGGAGAGGCGGAAGCGGCAGGCGCAGCGCGGCTGCCCCGCTAACAGTTCCGCGACGGGCGCGGGGCAGCTCGCCCCGCGCGCGCGCGCGGCGAGGCGGCAGGCTTCGAGCCACGGCCGCGGATCGACGAAAGGCAGGCGCGCCAGCGACTCGACCTCGCACCAGGAGGCGGAGCGCACGAGCGCGTCGAGCGCCGAGCGGTCGCGCCCCGCGCCGCAGGCTCGCTCGTGCGCCGCGGCGTAGTGCGCGCCGTAGCGGTCGCGGAAGGCCCGCCAGAGCAGTTCAAAGCGCGAGCGCGAGTCGGCGTCGAAGAGCGTGTGGGGGTCCTGCGTCAGCTTGAGCAGCTCACGCCGCGCGCTCTCGATCTCTTCGACCCTCGTCGGCTCAGCCATCACGAGGTAGTCGCGCGCCGACTCGCGGCGCGCGACGCCTTCGACGTAAGCGTCGAGTTCGGCCAGGCGCGACGAGGCGCGCGCGAACTCTTCCGTCGAGGAGGCGAAGCACTCCGCCACCTGCTGCAACGCGTCTTCCGGCGTCGCGCCGCCGGCGAGCGCGGACTCGACGGCGTCGGCCGCCGCGCCGTAGGTCGCGCGCACCGAGGCGGCGAGGCGCGCGGCGCGCGTCGTCAGGCCTGAGTCGGGCAGCTCCTCGAAGCGCGCGAGCGGGTTGTCGGCCCTCCAGGCGTCGAGCCAGGCGGAGAGCGCCGAGCGCGCGGCGTCGCGCGCGGCCGGGTCGATGATCTGAGACAGGTCGGCGCGCCCCGTCAGGCGTTGCGCCCAGTCGGTCAACTCCGACGCCCCGAGGTGAACGTCCGTCGCGCGGCACACGCCCGCGATCTCCTCCCAGTTGACGGCGCGGCCGAGCGTGCGGCGCGTGATAAGCCCGCCCGCAGTCGTCGTCAGCTCGACGCGGCCGCAGGCGACGAGCGCGGCGACGACGAGGTGTGACGCCTCGCGCCCCAGCCCGTAAGGCGGACGCGCGAGCGCGCGCTGCGCCTCCGCGACCGGCACACTCTGGTTGCCCGCCGACTCGACGAGCGCGAGCAGCGAGGCGACCCACGGCGCGCGCGCCGCCTCCTCGCAGCTCGCGTGCGCGTAGGAGCCGGCGCGCGGGCTGGCGAGGCCGAGCGGCAGCGCGAAGCCCTCCGCGAGTTGCTGCACGGCGGCGTCGGTCGCGTTCGCGCCGCTGAAGAACTCTT